>JAJZWV010000060.1 GCA_021846505.1 Bacillota bacterium | reverse complement strand
CCTCGGCGCTGACGGTCACCGGTGGAATGGTGCGGGGATGGGCCACGGGGGTCACCTCCTAGAACGGATAAACCCAGTGTGCCCCCAACTCTTCCAATAAGTCAACATCTAAGAATGGATCTACTAGGCGGTGAGATGATGCGGGCGAGATAGAAGATCTCGCCCCGATTTGGCCGCACGTCAGTCAGAAATGGCGACCTGTTGCATGTGGTCGCCGGCGCGCACCGCATCCACGACGTCGAGGCCCTCCACGACTTGGCCAAACACCGTGTGCTTGCCATCAAGATGGGGCTGAGGGCTGTGGCAGATGAAAAACTGCGACCCGCCGGTGTCTTTGCCCGCATGGGCCATCGACAGGCTGCCGCGCACGTGGCGGTGGGGGTTGCCCTCGGTCTCGCACTTGATGGTGTAGCCGGGGCCACCGGTGCCATCACCCTGGGGGCAACCGCCCTGAATCACAAAATTGGGGATGACGCGATGGAACGTCAGTCCGTCGTAAAATCCGGACCGCGCCAGCTTGGTGAAGTTGCTGACGGTGCCGGGCGCTTCGCCGCTAAAAAGCTCGAGCACGATGGTGCCTTTGTCGGTCGCGATGGTGGCCGTTGGGTTCCCCACACTGAGTCACGCTCCTTTTCGGGCCCTGGGGCCAGCCCACAGAGGCCACCGTACCGCACCGCTCCGTGCGGCACAAGTCGGTGCCGCCGCCGCTCGGCGTCGGCGGTCTCCGATCAGTAGCCGTTGCCCGGGTAGCTCCACAGGTGGTGGCCAATGGGGTTTTTGGGATTGCCGGGCGTGACGCCCGCCGGCAGAAAGTCGAGCCCGTCGGGAATGTTGAGGTAGCCGGGAGCGCTGCCTGGCACGCCGGTGTGGCCATACTGCCACACGATTCGGTTGGTCTTGGGGTCGATGATGAGCACCCGGTCATTGCGGTCGTCGTTTAAGGCAATCATGCCGTTGGGGAGCTCCACCGCCAGCGAGGGGTGGTTCAGGGCGGCGCTCCCCGACGTGTAGCGGTATTCCCACAGCACCTGGCCCGTGTGCGGGTTCATCTTCACAATAGCGCCGGGCTTGGTGTAGAACGCCACTATCACATTGCCATGGGGCGTGAAGTTGGCGTCGGACGGATACGACAGGCCGGCGGGAAAGTGCAGGGTCCACACCACCTGCCCGTGCTTGTTGACCAGCACGGCGTCGTTGCCGTTGATCTGCGTGATGAGTGTGCCGCCATTGGGCGCTGGAAAGTCGCCGTTGGGGGCGCCGTAGGTGGTGGGCGGGTTCACCCGCTGCACGTCGGTCTGGCCGTACTGCTTGATAATCTGCTTGGTGTTGCGGTTGATGAACAAAATGCGCTGGTTGACGATGTCAGCCACCGTCACCACGTCCCCACCCGGCTTGGAGTACAAAAACGCGTCATCCGGGGTGTTCAGGTAGCCGGGGAGCGAGCCCGGCACGCCGTGGTGGCCGTACTCCCACACGATTTTCTTGCTGTTAAAGTTGATGATGGCGATCGTCTGAAAGTTTTCTTCGTTCGTGATGATCTCGTTGAAGTGCGGCCCGAAGAACGCGTCGTCCGGCGCGGTGAAGGGCTGATTCGGGGTGGTGCCCGGCGGCGGGAACTGCCACACGATGCGCTTGCCGGGCGTGACAATCAAGATGCGGTTGTTGAACGAGTCGGCGATCATCAAGTCGCCGGGCAGGTAGGGGTTGGCGTGGTGGCTGCGCCAACCGAGCTTTGCGGCGGGGGTCTTGCGGACTTTGCCGCTGGAGGTGGTCCGATTGTGCGCCGGGTGGTGCACCTGGGGCTTCGGCGGCGACGCCTGGCTCACGCCGCATGCCGTGAGCGTCAGCGCCAGGATGGCGGCGGCCGCAATCCAGCGCCGGGTGGGGGGGTGAAGCGCGTGCATGTCTGTACCTCCTGAGCCCGAGCCGGCGAACCAGGCGTGCCGGGCGGCGTATGGGCGCAATCGTACCTGATGCGGTGGGCGGGGGACAACCCCTCAGCCTTGGGGCTTCGCTGGCGTCTGGAAGCAAGTGGTACCATGTCCCCGAGGCAAGTTGGGGAGGCGACGCCGGTGATCGACCGGGAAATGCCGCTGGAAGAGCATCTCGCCGAACTGCGCCGGCGGATTTTCATCATGGGCGCGGCGCTGCTGGTGGGATTTATCGGGAGTTACTTCGTGGCGCGCCCGGTGCTGGATTGGATGCTGCGGGTGGTCGGGCTGCACCGGGTGATTGTGGTGGGCGTCACCGAGGCGTTTTTCAGCATGCTGAAAGTGGCGCTCATTCTCGCGGTGGCCGTATCGTCGCCCATCTGGGTGTATCAGATCACGGCGTTTGTGGCGCCCGGCCTGAAGCCCAATGAGCGCCGGGTGGTGGGCCTCGTCACGGTGCCGGGCCTGCTGCTGTTTTTAGCCGGCATGGCCGCGGGGTTCTTTTGGATTGTGCCGGCGGTGCTGCGCATCATGGTCAGCTTTACCGGCGGGATGATTGTGCAGCGGTTTACGCTGTCCAGCGTGCTCGCGTTTCTGATTGGCTTGACCATACCCTTTGGGGTGATTGCGGAGCTGCCGCTGGCGGGGGGCGCACTGTCCCGCCTGGGCATCGTCTCCCCCGGCTGGTACGCTCGGCAGCGGCGCTACGCGATTTTAATGGCCTTTACCATTGCCGCCATCTTGGCGCCGCCGGATGCGCTGTCGATGATTTTGATGGCAGGGCCCATCTATCTGGTGTATGAGCTGACCGCCGTGGTGGCCCGCCTGGCGTGGAGGGGCGGACCGGAGGGCCGCGGCTGATGGGGCGGCGGAACCGAGTGGCCCCTGGGTCAGCCGCCTTGCCAGGCGGCGGGCTCGACCACTACACTAATAAACTAAGCCAGAATCCGCCGCGCGGCTCTCGGCGGCGAGTCAGTGATCAGACGGAGGCGGCGCGTGGGCGTCGAGCATTTAGCGTTTATCTTGGCCGTGGCGCTGGGGTTCCTGTGGTTTTTTGCTCTGCTGGCGGAGAAGTACAGCTTCATCACCCTGGGCGGCCCGATTGTCCGCTGGGACCACCCCGCGGAGCGGCTGGCAGGGTGGGTGTCGGGCGTGCTGGGCCAGCGCAAGCTGTTTAAGGATAAGGCGCCGGGCGTGATGCACTTCTTTATCTTCTACACGTTCGTGGTGCTCTTGATTATCACGCTGGACTTCTTGGTGCGAGGCATCTTCCCGGGCGTGCTGCCCTATCAGGGGCCAGTGGCCAGCGTGCTGTCCACGCTGTCCGACATCCTGACGGTGCTCGTCTTGGCCGCGCTGATCATGGCGGCCGTGCGGCGTTACGTGGTGCGTGTGCCGCGGCTGGAGCGCAATGTCGATGCCGCGGTGATTTTGGGCTTGATTGGCGTGGTGGTGCTGGGGGACTTCGGCATTGAAAGCTTCACCCTGGCCCTCCACCCGCACCTCTACTACGCGCCGCTGGGGCTGGTGGTGGCGGGCTGGCTGCGCCCCATGGGCCCCGCGGCGCTGTCGCACACGCTGACGGTCATCACCTGGGTGAAGCTCTTGGACCTGCTGTCGTTCATGGTGTACCTGCCCTACTCCAAGCACTTTCACATGGTGGCGGCTCCGGTCAACGCCTACGTGCGGAACTTGGAGCCTCGCGGCCGCCTGCCCAAGCTGGACCTTGAGGACGAGAGCCGCGAAAGCTTCGGCGTCGGCCAGGTGACGGACTTGACGTGGCACGACCTGCTGGACGCGTACGCGTGTGTCCAGTGCGGGCGCTGCACCGCCCAGTGCCCGGCCCATCAAGCCGGCAAGTCCCTGTCGCCCAAACAAATCATCGTCAACCTGCGCCAGCAGCTGGAGGCCGTGGGGCCGATTCTGCGGAAGCCGGCGGAGGATCGCACAGCCGGTGAGCTGGGGAAGCTGGCCGTCCCCATGGCCGGCGGTGTGGTCGCCACCGACGACTTGTGGGCGTGCACCACCTGCGGGGCTTGTGTGGAGGCGTGCCCGGTGTTTGACGAGCATGTCGTCAAGATCGTCGGCATGCGGCAGCACCTGGTGCTGACGCAGGGAGAGTTTCCCGCGGAGGCGCAGAGCTTCTTCAGAAACCTGGAAGGCGCCTCCGCCAACCCCTGGGGCCTTCCACGTGAGCGGCGCGGCGAGTTGGCGGCGGCGCTGGAGCTGAAGGACTTATCCCGCGGCGACCATGCCGAGGTGCTGTTCTGGGTGGGCTGTATGGGCACTTATGATGAGCGGGCGCGGAAAACCACGGTGGCTACACTGCAGCTCATGAAGGCCGCGGGGGTCGACGTGGGCCTGTTGGGCCCGCTGGAAAGCTGCACCGGGGACGCCGCCCGGCGGCTGGGCAATGAATACCTGTACCAGGCACTGGCCCAGCAAAACGTCGACACCTTAAACGACTTGGGCGTGCACAGCATCGTCACGACGTGTCCGCACTGTTTCAACACCATCCAGAACGAGTACCCGCAGTTTGGCGGGCAGTACACGGTGATCCACCACAGCGATTTCTTGGCCAAGCTGCTGGCCGACGGCCGGCTCCAGCCGGCCGCCGGTGAGCGCCGCACCGTCACGTATCACGACTCCTGCTACCTGGGGCGCTACAACGGCATCTACGACGCGCCGCGCGGCGCGCTGGCCAGCATACCGAACGTGAGTCTGGTCGAAATGGCCCGCCATCGCGACAAGGGCTTCTGCTGTGGCGCCGGCGGCGGGCGCATGTGGCTCGAGGAGCCGGCGGGGCACCGCGTCAACGTGAACCGCTCGGAGGAGGCCGTGGCGACCGGTGCCAATGTGGTGGCAACGGCTTGCCCCTTCTGCCTCACCATGATTCGCGACGGCGTGCAGGCGGTCGACGGCGGCGAGGATGTCGAGGTCCGCGACTTGGCAGAGCTGTTGGCCGAGTCGGTGCTGGGGGCGTAGCCTTCGCGCCGGGAACCGGGCGCCTGCCGAGGTGCAGGCGCCGGTCTGCTCACTCGGGCGTCTTGCCCGGCGGCGTCGGCTGGCGGCTGTCGGCGAGCCGCATCCCACGGGGATGGCTCTGGAACCCGAGGCGCTCGTAAAACGCCTCGGCGCCCGCGACGCTGAAGAGCGCGATGTAGGAGAAGCCGCGGCCCAGAAACGGCGCGATGGCCCGCTCGACGAGGGCGGTGCCAATGCCCTGCCCGCGATAGGCCGGATGCACGATAACGTCCCACAGCGTGGCGTAGCAGACACCATCGGTAATCACCCGCGCGGTGCCCACCAGCTGTTCGCCGTCCCAGGCGGTAACCACCAGATTGGACCCCATGAGGCAGCGCATGACCGCTTCCGGGTCCCGGCCTTCGGCGAAGGCCACGCCATCCCACAGCGCTTTGACGGCTTCGGGCGTGCGCGGCGGCTCGGTCGAGAGAGATATGCGCCGGTGAGAATCGGGCGCGGCACCATCGTGGCTCACATGACGGCCTCCTCTGTCGGCGGCCTCTCGGGTCGCGCTATACTCCGAAGAACGGCGGGGCGCCGCCGGCGCATTCCGCGCCGTCCGCCCCCCCGCTCAAGGAGGCGTGTCCCTATGGAAGCGTCGGAAGCCGAAGCCTCTCAGCAGCTGGCCGCCCTCGGCTCCATTGTAACGCTGCAGTCGTCGGGGCTGGCTTTGACCTTGCTCCCCGAGCGCGGCGCACTGGCATGCTCGCTGGTGCACCGCCCAAGCGGCACCGAATTGCTGCGGCGGCCCCGGGCGCTCGCGGATCTGGATGCCGAGCCGTTTACGCACGGCATTCCCATTTTGTTTCCGGCCGGCCGCATCGCTGGGGCTCAGTGCACCGTGGACGGGCGGGTATTTCGCTGGCCAGTTAACGACTCACTGGGATCCAACCACCTGCATGGGTTTCTGTGGAGTATTCCTTGGCAGGTGCGGGAGCAGACCGGGCATCGCGTGCGGCTGGAGCCGACGGCAGCGGGCCAAGCGCACGCGTCGGAAGGGTTTGGTGCCGATTTTGGAGCCAGCATTGTGTACCAGGTTGATGAGCACCGCATGGAGTCGCGCCTCACCATTTCCAACCGGTCGCGGGTGGTGATTCCCTTTGGAGCGGGGTATCACACGTCGGTGGCGCTCACCCGGCCGTGGCTGCTGCGCCTGCCCGCGGGCCGCGAGTGGGAAATGACCCGTGAAAGTTTGCCGACCGGCCGCCTGTTAGAGCAGCCGGTGACGCTGGTCGGCGTGGACGAGGGGCTGTCGGTGCCTGACTTGGTGTCGGATACCGGGTACCGACCCCATGATGGGGTGCCGAATGTGGCCCGGCTGTGGGACCCGCAGTCGGGCGTGGCGGTCAAGATGGAGGGGGAGTTCCCACTGGCGCAGTGGGTGGTTTACCGCCCGAACCTGGGCGCCGCCTTCGTGAGTGTGGAGCCAGTGACCTGGGTCCACAACGCTCCCAATCTGCCGCTGGATGCCCACCTCACGGGCAATGCCGTCCTGAAGCCCGGGGAGGCGCGCTCGCTCACTTACCGGTGGACCATCACGGGCGGCCAGTGATGGTTCGCCTCACGCGACCGGCCGGCGGTGGCGCTGGACGCAGTGCACAGTGGAGTGGGACTCCGTGGGCGAGGCGACTTGGCCACACGAGATGAGGGTCCTTGGGCTCATCTCTAGGGATTCCAGCGCGGCACAGGGCGGCTGGCGAAGAAGGACCAGCCGCCGTGGGCCGCGGTTAGCCCGCTGGGGTCTTGTTGCCCGCTGCCGAGTCCCTGGGCGGACGAAGAGAGTCGGCCCGGTGACGGAATATTTTGACACCCGAGGCGACCCCCGGGCGCTGTGGCGCTTCCCCCAGGGGGGCCCGACGGAGGCGGGGAACGCTTCCGCCTGCGCCCACACGTGGCTGGGCCCGGCGAGCCGCTGAGGTGCCCTCACGGCTTGGGCGCTCAAGCGCGGGCCCGTATAATTGGCTAGGGGGGATAGCGGTGCAGGGGGATCCCAATCGGCTGCTGGTCGGATTGGCCGCGCTGCTGGTCGGCGCTATGGTGGTGCTCCAGCTGCGCCTGGAAAACGTCGTGCCGACGCCTACCGGCAACCAGCAGCTGCTAAACCTCCTGCGCCAGGCCGACGCCAAAAAGGCCACGCTGAAGCGGGAGCTGGGATCGGCCCAGGCGCTTTTGAACCAGAAGCTGTCCCAGGCGGCGGCCGCCAAACATTTGGGCCAAGAGCTGGTGCAGGCGGAGATGCTGGCGGGCACCATCCCGGTAAGCGGCCCCGGTGTCGTGGTGCACTGGGGAAACGGCACCGCCGCGGCCGGCTTTCAAATTGCGGATATCGACCTGCTGCTGATGGTCAACGAGCTTCGGGCCTCCGGCGCGGAGGCCATTGCCATCAACGGCCAGCGCATTACCGCCGAAACCCAAATCCGGTCGGCCAGCAACTACATCCTGATCAACCAGAGCCAGCAGGCGGCGCCCTTTGTGATTCAGGCGATTGGGCCGCCCCACACCATGCTGCAGGCGCTGGAGCTGCCGGGGGGGCTGGTGGATCAGTCCACGCAGGAAGGTCGCACCATCGCGGTGTCCACCGCCAAGCATCTGACGCTGCCGGCCGTCACCACCACCTCGACCCAGTACAGCCACGCTCCGTGAGTCGCCGACTGCCGGCGCTCTCGGTGCTCAGCGCGGCGCGGCCAAGCGGGCGGTAGCCGGCGCTGCACTTGTGTATGATGGTGAGGCGATGGTGTGCCAGAAAGGGGTTGCCGCGTTGGAGACCCGAGTCGAGGGAGCAGCCGCGGGGGCGCGGATTCAATACGAGGGAGGTCGGCTGGCCGTTCCCGAGGTGCCGATTATTCCGTACATCGAAGGCGACGGCATTGGGCCCGACATTTGGCGCGCCACCGAGCGCATGGTGGATGCCGCGGTGGCCCAAACATACGGCGGCCGGCGGCGCATTGAGTGGCGGCCGCTTCTGGCGGGTGAGCGGGCGCACGCCGAAGTGGGCGAGTGGCTCCCGGCAGACACGCTGGAGGCGATTCGGGCCCATCGGGTGGCGATCAAAGGACCGCTGACCACGCCCGTCGGCGGCGGCATTCGGTCGCTCAACGTCACGCTGCGGCAGGAGCTGGACCTGTATGCCTGCGTGCGCCCCGTGCGCTACATCACGGGCGTGCCGAGCCCCATGCGGAAGCCGGAGCTTGTGGACATGGTGATTTTCCGGGAAAACACCGAGGACGTGTATGCCGGCATCGAGTGGCGGGCGGGCTCAGAGGCCGCCCGCCGGCTGGCGGCCTTTATCACGGAAGAGCTGGGGAATCCGGTGTCGCTGGACGCGGGCCTCGGCGTGAAGCCGATGACGCAGCACGGCTCCGAGCGCATCATCCGGGCGGCGATCGAGTATGCGCTGGCGCACGGCCGGCGCTCGGTGACCATGATGCACAAAGGCAACATCATGAAGTTTACCGAGGGCGCCTTTCGGGAGTGGGGCTATGCCTTGGTCGCGCGCGAATATGCGGGCCGGGTCATCAGCGAGCAGGCGCTGTGGGACGACTTCGGCGGCGAAGTGCCCGCGGGCAAGGTGGTGTTGAAGGACCGCATCGCGGACATCATGTTTCAGCAGGTCATCTTGCGGCCGCGCGAGTACGACGTGATCGCCTGCCCCAACCTGAACGGCGACTACCTGTCGGATGCGCTGGCCGCGCAGGTGGGGGGCGTCGGCATGGCGCCGGGCGCGAACATGTCGGACGGCCTGGCGGTGTTTGAGGCGACTCACGGGACGGCGCCCAAGTATGCCAACCAGGACAAGGTCAACCCGGGGTCACTGGTGCTGTCCGCCATCATGATGCTGGAGTACATTGGCTGGGGCGAGGCCGCCCGCACGCTGGATGCCGCGCTGGCCGCCACCATCGCGGATGGCGTGGTGACGTATGACTTGGCACGGCTGAGAGCCGACGCGCGCGAGGTGAAAACGTCCGAGTTTGCCTCGGCCGTGATTGAGCGCCTGGCGGCACACTGACCGCGCTCGCGTGAGATAAAAGGGGAGCGAGAGGAGAGAGTCATCGATGGTTCAGAAGTTCAAGCGGCCCAAGCTGACGGTGGTGGGATCCGGCGCCACCGGCGCGGCCACTGCCCACATCGCGGCCCTGAAGGGTCTCGGGGACATTGTGCTGCTGGATGTGGCTGAAGGTATCCCGCAGGGAAAAGCTCTCGACATTTGGGAGTCGGGCCCCATCGAAGGCTTTGACAGCCGGGTGGTCGGCACCAACAGCTACGCCGACACCGCAGGGTCCGACATTGTGGTGATTACGGCTGGCATGCCGCGCAAGCCGGGCATGAGCCGGGACGACTTGCTGAAGGTCAACGCGGGCATTGTGCACGACGTGGCAGCAGCAGCCGTGCAGCAGTCGCCCGATGCCATCATCGTGGTGCTCACCAACCCGGCCGACGTCATGACGTTTGTGGCGCAGCGCGCCAGTGGCTTGCCACACCACCGCGTGCTGGGGCAGGCGGGCGTGCTGGACTCCGCCCGCTTTCGGACGTTTCTGGCCGATGCGCTGGGCGTGTCGCCGAAAGATGTGTCCGCGTTCGTCATGGGCAACCACGGCGATGCCATGGTGCCGCTGGTGCGCTACTCATTTGCGGGGGGCATCCCGGTCGAAAAGCTTCTGCCGCGCGAGAAGATTGAGGAGATTGTGCAGCGCACGCGGGTGGGCGGCGGAGAAATTGTCAACCTGATGAAGATGAGCGCGTACTACGCCCCCGGCTCGTCGCTCGTGGCGATGCTGGCCGCTATCTTGCAGGATGAGCGCCGCATTCTGCCCACGATCGCCTACCTGAACGGCGAATACGGCGAGCGCGACATTTATTTGGGCGTACCCGCTGTGCTGGGCGGCAATGGTGTCGAGCGGGTGCTGGAGGTGGATTTCACCGATGAGGAGCAGGTGATGTTCCAAAAGTCGGTGGAAAGCGTGCGGGGGCCACTGGCCCTAGTGAAGTGATTGCCGGTCCCTTGACCCAGCAGGAGCAGGAGGTTTGGATGCATGAAGCAGTATGAGTACTTGGCCAAGAAAATTTTGGCCGACGCGGGGGTGGTGATCCCGCCAGGCCGCGTGGTGGACAGCCCCGAGGAGGCCCGCACTGCCGTCAGTGAAATTGGCCCGGTGGCCCTAAAGGCTCAGGTGCTGGTGGGTGGCCGCGGCAAGGCCGGCGGCATCAAGTTTGCCGAAACCCCGGACGAAGCCCCGGCCGTGGCCAAGCAAATTCTCGGCATGGACTTGAAGGGCTACCGGGTGGAGCGGCTGTACGCCGAGGGCAAGCTGGCCATTGAGCGGGAGCTGTATGTGTCGGTCACCACCGACCGCTCGGCACGCTGCCCCCTGGTGATGGCCTCCGCCCAGGGCGGCGTCGAAATCGAAGAGGTGGACGACAGCGCCATTGTGCGCCGCCACGTGGATCCCCGCGTGGGCGTGCTGCCGTACTTCGGCAAGGAGATGGCATATGCCATGAACCTGCCGGCGGGCCTGGCGCGCGAATTTGGCGACTTGGTGGAAAAGCTTTACGGCGTGTACCGGGAGTACGACGCGGAGCTGGTGGAAATCAACCCGCTGGCGGTGGTAGACGGGCACTTGGTCGCGGCAGATGCGCGCCTGAACATTGACGACAGCGCGCTGTTCCGCCACCACAGCCTGCCGGTCGTGGAGGAGGGCACTCCCACCGAGCACCGGGTGCACGACATTGGCCTGGCATTTGTGGAGCTGGACGGGGACATCGCCATCATGGCCAACGGGGCCGGGATGGCCATGGCCACGCTCGACACCATTCAGCACTTTGGCGGCCGGCCGGCCAACTTCCTGGATGCGGGCGGCGGCGCCTCGGTAGAGCCTACCGCCCAAGCGCTGGCGGTGCTGGTGGGGATGCACCCGAAGGCGATTTTCGTCAACATCTTCGGGGGAATTACGCGGTGCGACGATGTGGCCAAGGCGATCATTCAGGTGAAAAATACTGATGGCATCCCGGTGCCGCTGGTGGTGCGCCTCACCGGCACCAATGAGCAGGAAGGGGTTGCCCTGCTGGAGCGCGAGGGCATTTCTGCATATTCCGAAATGGACAAGGCCGCGCAGCAAGTGGTGGCCCTGGCCGGGGAGGGCCGTTAGATGGCGATTTACCTGCACCGAGGTCAGAAAATCCTGGTTCAAGGCATTACCGGACGCCAGGGCACGTTTCACGCGCAGCAAATGCGGGCCTTTGGCGCCAACGTCGTCGGCGGCACCTCACCGGGCAAGGGCGGCACACTGGTGGACGGCGTCCCGGTGTTCGACACCCTGCGCGAAGCGGTGGGCGAAACCGGCGCCACCGCCTCGATTGTGTTTGTGCCCGGCCCCTACACCAAAGATGCCGCCTTCGAGGCGCTGGAAAACGGGATACGGCTTTTGGTCCTTATTCCGGAGCATGTGCCCGTGGCCGACTCGATTGACATCGTGGCGCGGGCGCAGGATTTGGGTGCCGACGTGGTGGGTCCCAACACCTTTGGGGTCATTTCTCCAGGGGAAGGCACGAAGATGGGCATCATGCCAAACCATATCTATCGGCCCGGCGAAGTCGGCGTGGTGGCGCGCTCCGGCACACTTTCGTACGAGATTGCGTACCAGCTGACCAACGCGGGCCTGGGGCAAAGCACCGTGGTGGGCATGGGCGGCGACCCGGTGGTGGGGGGCACGTTTGTGTCTGTGCTGGAGCGATTCCGCGAGGACGCGGCCACCCGGGCGGTCGTGCTGGTGGGAGAAATCGGGGGCAGTGCCGAGGAAGAGGCCGCCGAGTACCTGTCCACGCTGGGCAAGCCGGTGGTGGCGTACCTGGCGGGGAGGGCCGCCCCGGCGGGCAAGCGCATGGGCCATGCGGGCGCTATCATTGAGCGGGGCCGCGGCACGCTGGACAGCAAGGAGCGCGCGCTGGCCAAGGCCGGGGCACACGTGGTGACGGTGCCGTGGGAAGTGGCCCCGGCGGTTGCGAGCGCACTGCAGTAGGGGTTGTTTTGCGTCATCGATCCGGCTGGGAAGGAGGGGGCCGCGTGCGGCTGATGGTCCTCGGGGTGAACCACGTGCGCGCCGGCGTGGGCCTGCGCGGGGAGCTGTCGCTGGACCACCCTCCCCTGCTGGCCGAGATGTATCGCCGTCTGCATGGTGAGCCCGGATTTTCCGGCGCGGTGGTGCTGTCCACCTGCAATCGCACCGAGATTTACACGGCCGAGGGCCTGCCCCACGAGCGAGTGGCTCGCCTTTGGGGCGAGATCGTGGGGGTCGATCCGGAGCGGATTCAGGACGCGGCCTATCTGTACGCTGGTGAGGCGGCCGTGGCGCACCTGTTTCAGGTGGCGGCGGGGCTGGATGCCATGGTGTTGGGGGAAACCGAGATTCTGGGCCAGATCAAAGATGCCTACGCGGCGGCGCAGCACTTTCAGGCCGTGGGGAGCTTGCATCGCCCCTTTCAGGCGGCGTTCAAGGCGGCCAAGCGGGCGCATCGGGAAACCGCCATCTCGGAGAGGGCGCTGACCCTGGGGTACGCGGTGCGTGAGCTGGCTCAAAAAGTTTTTGGCGGCGAGCTGCCCCGGCGCCGGGTGCTGGTGGTGGGCGCCGGGGCGATGGCGGCCAATGCCGCGCGCCATCTGCTGGATGGGGGGGCCGACGTCACCGTGGTGAACCGCACGGCGGCGCGCGCCGACGCGCTGGTGGCGGAGTGGGGTGGCCGCTCGGCGCCGTGGAGCCAATTGTCCGAGTTGGTGGAAGCGTCGGACGTGGTGGTGGCCGCTACGCGGTCGCCGGTGCCGCTCATTCCCACCAAGTGGGTGCGCGCGGCGGCGGGCGCCCGGCGCGGGGTGCCGTGGCTGTTTTTAGACCTGTCGGTGCCGCGCAGCGTGGCGCCGGGGGTGGGTCGCGTGGCGGGAGTCCTGCGATACGACCTCGACGACTTGGAGGCCGTGGTCCAAAAAAATCGCGCGCGGCGGGCGGGCGAAGTGGAGGCGGTCCAGCACATTTTGCAGGAGGAGGCGGCTCGGCTGGCACAGGATTGGGAGATGGCCGCCGTGGGACCCGTCATTCGGTCCCTGCGCGATAAGGCCGAGCATATTCGCGCCGACGAGCTGGAGGCGCTGTGGCGGCGTCTGCCGGATCTCACGGCAGAGGAGCGGGCTGCCGTCGAGCAAGCCACCCACCTCATACTGGCCAAATTGCTCAACGATCCCATGATCAGCATTCGCCGCTGGGCGACGGTGCCCGATGGCCCGCGGCATCTGGAAACGCTGGCCGAGCTGTTTCGCCTAGATTCCCCACCCGAGCCCGACTAGCCATCCGGTGAGCAGCTGGATTGCGGTGGCCCTCGGGGTGGTGCTGGCCATGTCGTCGGGGGGCTTCGTATGGGGGTTTTATGAGCCGCGCCATGAGCGGTGGGCAGCGGCGGGGGTGGGGCTGGCGTGGGGCCTGGCCAGCGCGGGACTTTGGCAGTGGGCCGCAGAGGGCCATGGCTGGCCGGGCGCCGCGCCCCGGGTGGCGGCCACCCTGGTGGTGTGGATGGCCGCCACGGGATCCCCAGCATGGGTGAGGCGGCCAGGGTGGGCACCGCTCGCCGGCTTCGCGGCGCCCGTGCTGACAATCGTGTGGATAGCAAGCCAGCTGGCCCTGCCGGGGCGGGCGCTGGCGCGGCCCCCAGCGAGTCTGGTGCTGGCCTGGGTGCATCTCGGGCTCGAGGCTCTGACACTGACGCTGTTGCTGCTGGCGGCCTCCGCGGCCGGCATGTACCTCGAACATGAGCGGGAACTTGTTCACAAAACCCCTCGGCTGTTTTACTATCGCCTGCCGCCGCTGAGCGACTTGGACCGGTGGAGCTATCGGCTGTCGCTGGCGGGTTGGGGATCCCTATCGGGGACGCTGGCCGCGGGCTTGTGGATGGCAGGGCCGTCCGGGGTATATTGGTTAGAGAGCCTCTCCGCCGTGTGGGCGCTGGCGGTGTGGAGCGTCTTCGGAGTGCAGCTAGCCCTTCGGGCGTGGGGGTGGCAGGGCCATCGCGCCGCGTGGATCACGGTGGCGGCCTTGTTGGCGCTGGTGGCGGATTTGGTCGGCACGGGGGGCATGGGGCACAGCGCTGGACTGGCGACCTGGCACCAGCTCAGCGGGTAAGCCGGGGGAGGGTGAGGCATTGGCGACACGGCTGTGGCGCGTCGGCACGCGCGCGAGCCCGCTGGCGCGGGCACAGACCCAGTGGGTGGCGGACCGGCTCGAGGCCGAGGGCGCGCCCGTCGAGTTGGTGCTGATCGAGGCGGAGGGCGACCGGCGACTAGACCGCCCCCTGGATGAGCTGGGCGGGCGCGGCGTGTTCACGGCGGCGCTGGAAGAGGCTCTGCTGCAGGGCCGAGTGGATTTGGCCGTGCACTCGCTCAAGGACCTGCCGACCCGGATGCCGCCTGCTCTGTGCCTCGCAGCGGTCACCGCGCGCGAAGATCCCCGTGATGCGGTGATTGTGCGGGGAGCGTCGGACTTAGCGGGCCTGCCGGCCGGGGCGCGCGTCGGCACGTCGAGCCTCCGCCGCGCCGCTCTGCTGCGCCTGGCGCATCCGGAGTTGGCGGTGGCCTCGGTGCGGGGAAACTTGGGCACACGCCTGGCGAAGCTCGCGGCCGGCGAATATGACGCCCTGGTGCTGGCAGCGGCAGGGCTCCGCCGCCTGGGCCAAGCGGATGTGATTGCGGAATATTTGGATCCCTCTTGGATGGTGCCAGCGCCCGGCCAGGGCGCCCTGGCGGTCGAAGCGCGGGCGGGCGACACCGCCGCGGTGCGGTGCGCGGCGGCGGTGGATGACCCTGTGGCGCGCCAGGCCACGGCCGCAGAGCGCCAGGTGCTTGATGCTTTGGGCGGCAACTGCCAAATTCCGGTCGGAGCCTATGCGGTGTGGGATGAAGACCGGCGCGAGTGGGCGCTCCAGGTGTTTGCCGCCGGCGGCGGGCGCGAGCCGGCGCGCGTGTCATGGCGCGGCATGGCGCTGGACATGGGCGCGGCCTGGGCCATCAGTGAGCTGGTGCGGGCGGGGATCGCACCGGACGTTCGCCCCGCGGCCGCAGCCAAAACTTCGCAGGAGATAGGAGGGCGGTCGTAGTGGGAGTCCCATTGGTGGGATGGCCACCCGATGTGGAGTGCCTGACTTCCGCGCAGGTGGAAACCCTGCTGGCAGCCGACCTCATTGTGGCAGACGATGGATTTGACCCGCCCGGGCGGAGTCGCTTTGTGGCCGCGGGCGCCGAGTGGCTGACCGTGGCGAGCGAAGCGGAGGCGCTTCGCATCGTGGCGGAGGAGGCGCGGCTGGGCCGAGCGGTCGTTCGCGTGGTGCCGGGGCATCGGGTCGTAGCGGCCTGGGCCGAGAGCCAGCGGGATGCCGGCCGTGCGGAGGACGTGCGATACGTGCCGGTAGCGGGAATGCGGCCGCTGGATGTTCAGCTGGCACGCTGGTCGCTGCCCGCCGCCGCGCTGGCGGAAGATGCCTGGGCCCTTGGGAGTGCGCCGCCCTTGCCGGATGAGGTGGGCTGGGCTCGCGGCCCCCGGTCCGACGGGGTGGAGGTGGAGCTGGCGGACGCCGCGGGCGAGCGATATGTGGGCCCGTCCGATGCCGCGCCCTGGGGCCCGGCGGGGAAGCCGCTGCTGGCGCGCTGGCACCCGCGGCCCGCCCGACGGCGGCCGCACGTCCTGATTCTGCGCGCCGATGGCCAAGCCGCTGCGCTGGAGCAGGCCGTCCGCCGGGCAGGGTGGGTGCCCGTGCTGGCCCCGATTTTAGCGTTTGAAAGCCCCGACTGGGGGCCGGTCGACGAGCATCTGGCCCATATGTCGCGGTATGGGTGGGTGGTGTTCACGTCGTCGAACGGGGTGGCGGCGTTTTTTGACCGCCTGCGCTATCTTGGCTTGGATGTGCGCCAGCTGTCGGCGCGGCTGGCGGCCGTGGGGCAGGAAACCAGCCGGCGCTTGGCAGACTTGTGCCTCACCATCGACTTGGTGCCCCAGGACTCCAGCCAGGAGGGATTGCTGGCGGCGTTTGCCGGGGTGCCCCACCTGATGGGGCAAAGCGTCCTGCTGGTCGTGGGAAACCGGCGGGGGCCGCGGCTGGCAGACGGGCTCCGGGCCAGCGGTGCGCTGGTGGATGAGGCGGTGGTGTACCGGACGGTGCCGCGCCCGCTGGACGAGGACGTGCGGCGTGCGCTGGTAGGCGGGGGCATCGACGCCGTAGTGTTTACGTCCGGGTCCACGGCGCAGTTTTTGTGGGCGGCGTTGGGGGCCGGCGAGCGCGGCGCGCTGGCGAAGGTTCAGCGCGTGAGCATTGGGGTGAACACGTCCCGGGCGCTGGAGCAGCTGGGCATGCCCCCGGCGGCCACCGCACTCGCGCCTAATCCGGCCGGATTGGCGGCCGCACTGCACGCGGTGCTGGACGATCCCGCCCGGGCTGCTCGTGACGGGGTGATGACGTGAGCGAGCCACTGTGGCTGCCCGAGCGGCCGCGGCGCCTGCGCCAAACGGCGGCCATCCGCCAGATGGTGGCCGAGACCGATCTGCGCGCCTCCCAGCTGATTTATCCGCTGTTTGTGCGCACGGGGCGCGGCGAGGCGCGCCCGATTGCTAGCATGCCGGGGCAGCACCAGTGGTCCGCGGACCGGCTGGTGGGCGAGGTGAGCCGGGCGGCCGCGGCCGGCGTGCCGGCGGTGATGCTGTTTGGCATTCCTGCGTCGAAAGACGCGCAGGGTTCTGGCATTGAAGACACGGAGGGTGTGGTGCCCGACGCGGTGCGGCGCCTCAAGGACGCTTGCCCCGAGGTGATTGTCATGGTGGACCTGTGTCTGTGCGACTACACCGACCACGGCCATTGCGGCCTTCTTACGCCGAGGGGCACGGTCGACAACGATGCGACGGCCGCGCGCCTGGCCAGAGCCGCCGTGGTGTTTGCGGACGCGGGCGCGGATGTCGTGGCGCCGTCCGACATGATGGACGGCCGTGTGGGCGCCATTCGCGCGGCCCTCGATGCGTCAGGCCACGAGCAGACCCTGGTGCTGTCGTATGCGGTGAAATATGCCTCCGGCTTCTACGCCCCCTTTCGCGAGGCGGCGGAAAATCGGCCGCAGTTTGGCGACCGGCGCGGATACCAGATGGATGTGGCCAATGCGCGGGAGGCGCTTCGAGAAGCGCGCCTGGACATGGCGGAGGGCGCCGACCTGCTGATGGTCAAGCCGGCCCTGTCCTCGCTCGACATTCTAGCCCGCTTGGCTCCCGTGGTGGACCGGCCGCTGGCCGCCTACCAGGTGAGCGGCGAATATAGCCAAATCATGGCGGCGGCCGAGCGGGGCTGGCTGGATGAGCGGACCGCCGCGCTGGAAACCCTGCTGGCCATTCGGCGCGCGGGCGCCAGCGTGATTCTCACCTACTTTGCGGTGAAGGCTGCCCAGTGGCTGTCGGCCTGACGGCGCGGCCGGCCCTCTGTTGTCTTAGAATAGGAGTAGGCGAGCCGAAGGCAGCTGGCCAGTGATGAGGAGGCGGCGCACTCATGGATCGCAAAACGCTCCCATCGACCCCTCGGCCCGGGGCGGGCACACCGACACCTCAGGAGCGGCAGGGACTCGCACCAGACCCCAACGAGGCGCAGTGGCTGGATTTGGGCCACAGTGACCAGGCGTTTGAGGTCACGCGCGCGGTGATTGAAGATTCAAGCCTGGGGCTGACGCTGACCGAAGCCGTGGAGTCGCCGCTCGAGGGCCGCGCGCCCGGGCCCCACCGGGCGCAGTGAGTTGAACGATCTGAGCCAAGAGCCGGCTGGCGTGCCGGCAGTGCTGCGGCGGCTGCCGCAAGTGCACCGACTGGCGGACAGCCTGCCGCATGGCATTCCAGCGGTGTACCGCGTGCAGGCCAGCCAGGCGGTGCTGGACCAGGCGCGGGCTGCTGTGCGCCGCGCGCCGTCGGAGGCGGCGGCGGAGCTGGAGCGATTGCCGGCCGCGGCGGCGGCCGCGGCGGCACGCTTGGCGGCGCCGCACCTGGCGCCAGTGATCAACGGGACCGGCGTGATTCTGCACACGAACTTGGGGCGAGCGCCCTTGGCCGAGGTGGCGCTGGCGCAGGTCCAGGCGGTGGCTCGGGGGTACTCCACCTTGGAGTGGGACACCGAGACCGGCCGCCGCGGATCGCGCATGAGCCACCTGGACACCTTGCTGCCCGCGCTGACGGGGGCCGAGGCTGGCATGGCCGTCAACAATAATGCAGCAGCGGTGTTGCTGGCCCTGGCCACGCTAGCGGCGGGGCGGTCGGTGATTGTCTCCCGCGGCCAGCTGGTGGAAATCGGCGGCGCGTTTCGGATTCCCGACGTCATGCGGGTGGGTGGGGCGCGGCTGGTGGAGGTGGGCACCACCAATAAGACGCGGCTGTCAGACTACGCCAATGCGATTGAGCCGGGCGAGACCGCGCTGCTGCTGCACGTGCACCCGTCCAACTTTCGGCAGACGGGGTTTGTGGAAAATGTGGAGCCGGCGGCGCTGGCAGCACTGGGCCGCGAAGCTGGAGTGCCCGTGATGGCGGACCTGGGGTCGGGGGTGCTGTTCCCGCTGGAGCTTGCCGGCGCGCATGAGCCGGCGGTGCGGGATGTGGTGGCCGCCGGCGTCGATGTGTCGACGTTTTCGGGTGATAAGCTGTTGGGCGGGCCACAGGCAGGGCTGGTGGTAGGGCGCCGGGACCTCATCGGTGCTATGCGCCGCCACCCGCTGGCACGCGCGCTCCGGCTGGACAAGATGACCCTGGCCGCGCTGGAGGCGACGCTCCGCCTGTACCGCGAGGGCCGCCAGGAGGAGATTCCGCTGTGGCGGATGCTGGCGCAGCCGCCTGAGCTTTTGCTGCAGCGGGCTCGGCGGATGAGGGCGCGGGTGGTGCGGGCGCTGGGCGGCGCTGGGGGCGCGATGCTGTCGGTGCAGCGAGCGGATGCGCCCGTGGGAGGAGGATCGCTGCCCGAGGTGCTGGCCCCCACGGCCGTCTTGGTGGTGCGATCCGCGGTCATGCCGGCGGAGCGGCTGGAGGCGCGGCTCCGGGCAGGGCAGCCGAGCATGGCGGTCCGGGTGGTGGACGGCGCGGTGTGGGTGGACCTTCGCACGATTGCGCCGGACGGTGAAGAGCGGGGGGCGGCCCTGTGCCTCGCCCGCGCGCTTGGCGGGGGAAGGTCCGACGGCCCACTAGGCTGAGGAGCAACATTTGAGACGCGCATGAGACGCGTAGGAGGAGCGACTTGTGAAAATTGCCGTGCTGGTCAAGCAGGTGCCAGACACCGCCACGCGGATTGCGTTGGCGGCGGATGGGGCAAGCATTCAAACCAGCGGGATCAAGTGGGTGCTGAACCCGTATGACGAGTTTGCCATTGAAGAGGCGCTGAAGCTGCGCGATGCCCACACCGGCGAGGTGGTGCTGGTGTCCTTCGGACCCGACCGGGTTGAAGAGACGATTCGGCAGGGACTCGCCATGGGCGCCGACCGCGCGATTTGGGTGAAGGAGGAGCCGAGCGGCTCCGCCGAGATGGACTACCTGGGCCGGGCTCAGGTGCTGGTGGCCGCGCTGGCGCAGGAGGCCGAGTGGGACTTGGTGCTGGTGGGCAAGCAGGCAGTGGACGACGACGCGGCCCAAACCGGGCCGCTGGTGGCCGCGCTCTTGAACTGGCCGCAGGCAATGGTGGTGCTGGGGCTGGAAGTGGACGCGCGTGCGCGCCGCCTTAAGGTCATCCGCGAGCTGGAAGGCGCCACCGAGAGGGTCGAGCTCCCCATGCCCGCCGTTTTGGGCGCTCAGCGCGGCCTCAATGTCCCGCGGTACCCGACGCTGCCCAACATTATGAAGGCCAAGCGCAAGGAGGTGCGGCAGGTGGCGCTGGCGGATTTAGGCTTGGATGCGGCTTCGCTGGCGGACGACCGCCGGGTGGTGGTGGAAGGGTATCAGCTGCCGCCGCCGCGGCCGGAGCCCAAAGTGCTGACGGGGGATCCGGCGGAAGCCGCAGCGGAGCTGGTGCAATTGCTGCACCGCGAGGCGCAGATTCTATGAGCCGGGCGGTACAGCGGCCCATCCGCAAGACAGCAGCGACATTGCATGAGGGGGGGACAGCATGAGCGGCACGCTAGTGATTGTCGAGCAGTTGGAGGGGCGCGTGCGGCGCGTGGCGCTGGAAGCTTGCACGACCGCCGTGCGCCTCGGCCAGGGTCCTGTCACGGCCCTGGCGTTTGGCGCCGGGGCCAGCGCGGTGGCGGAGGTGCTGGGTGCTCACGGGATCGAGCAGCTGCTCGTACTGTCCGAGGCGCCCTTTGACCGGTACAGCTCGGATGTCTTTGCCAGCGCGGTGGCGCAAGTGGTGCGGCAGGTGGAGCCCACGGTGGTGCTGTTTGGCGCCACCGCGTTTGGCAAGGACCTGGCGCCGCGCGTGAGTGGCTTGCTGAAGGCCGGCCTCGCGAGCGACGTGACCGGCGTGGACGCGGACGGCGATGACTTGGCCATCACGCGGCCGGTTTATGCGGGCAAAGCCTTTCAGCGCGTCCGCATCGTCGGCACCCCCAAGCTGGTGAGCCTTCGGCCCAATGTGCAGCCGGCCACTCCCGGCGGCGGCGCCGCGGCGCGCGTGTCCACGCCGGCGGTGGAGGTGGCCGCACCCCAGGCGGTGGTGACCGCCACGCAGCGCAATGACGAGACGGTGGAGCTGACCGAGGCCAGCCGCATCGTGTCGGGA
The DNA here is from genome assembly GCA_021846505.1 of Bacillota bacterium. Classification (GTDB taxonomy): domain Bacteria; phylum Bacillota; class Sulfobacillia; order Sulfobacillales; family JAIMBI01; genus JAJZWV01. The sequence continues at coordinate 1,544 of JAJZWV010000060.1, read as the reverse complement.
GGGCGCGGCCTGAAGGCGCCCGAAAACTTCCGGCTGCTGGAAGAGCTGGCAGCGGTGCTGGGGGCGGCCGTGGGATCCTCGCGCCCCGTGGCGGACGAGGGCTGGGTGCCGCACTCGTATCACGTGGGGCAAACCGGCAAGGTGGTGAGCCCGGACCTGTACGTGGCGGTGGGCATCTCGGGTGCCATCCAGCACGTGGCGGGCATCTCCAACTCCAAGTGCATCGTGGCCATCAACAGCGATCCCGATGCTCCGATCTTTAAGGTGGCCAACTACGGGATTGTGGGGGACCTGTTCCAAGTGGTCCCGGCCCTAACCGCGGCATTGAAGGAGCACGTCGAGGCGTCTTAGCCCCGATGCCCTCCTGACCGGCATGATCCCCCTGGCTTGGCCATACGGTCACCTGGGGGGATCTGATGCGCCGGCCAGTCACCAGCTTGCTGCTGCTGCTGTTTTTGGTGGCGTCGCTCTACGTGGCGCGCCCCGTGCGCGCTCCCGTCAGCTCGCCGGCCAGCCCACCGGTCACGCGGGGGCTGCCAGCACCCACGGCGGTGGTCACGCGCGCGGGCGCGAGCTATCTGGTGGCTGAGCGCCAGGCGTGGCAGGTCAGCCACGCTGGCGCGGGCCTTAGACCGGTCACGCTCCAGTGGATAGACATTCCCGAGCCGTCCGGCGCGGGCATCTGGCAGGTGGCCGGGCTGACCGACGGCCAAGCGCTGTTTGGGCTGGGCGGCCCCGTGTATCCCAGCCCCGCCCGACCGGATACGCTGCTGCTGGATCCCGGGTCGCAGCAGCTGTACGAGGTGACGCCAAAGACCGCCGGCGGATCCGCACCGCCGGTGGCAGTGGCGCCGGCCGTGCGGGTGTCGGCCGTCCGCTGGGCGCCCAGCGGACGGTGGGCGGTGCTGGCGGGTGCCGGCCCGGACGGGGTGGGCGTGTATCAGTGGTTTTCGCGCGGCGGCATCGTGTGGCTGGGCGCTGTCGCCGGCGCCACCCAGCTGGCCGCCCTGCCGGATCCGGTGGTGGCGACCGATGCCGGCGCCATTTGGTGGCGCGGTCATGGTTCCTACGATTTGCATTTGGCCAGTGTGGCCGTCAGCGCTGCCGGCACAGTGCTGGGCTTTTCCGCTGGGCAGGCGGTGTGGTGGAGCGCAGGACATGTGCAGCACCTGCCAGTGCCGGGCCTGCCGCTGGCCGCGCCGCGCTTTTCGCCCAGCGGCCAGTCCGCCGCCTATGTGGCGCAAGTGGGGCGTACCAGCGAGCTTATCGTCGTCAGCGGGCGCGGCGTGGTGGCGCTGCGCGTGCTGCCCGAAGGCTCGGCGGTGGCGAGCGGCTGGATTGGTCGGCGTGTGGTGGTTGCCGTGCTGAGCGGGCCGCACATCGGCACATACTTTGTGAATCCGTAGGCGCGTCAAAACAGGTCTTCCGCACACAGAATGTGGAAACACGGGTAATTTAGCTGGCGCCATAGTCGGAATACTTTCGCAAAGGAATCGGGGGCTCGAACGCGAAGTTAGCCCCCATGAACACTCCACCCCAACTCG
>JAJZWV010000059.1 GCA_021846505.1 Bacillota bacterium | reverse complement strand
GGTGGCGCGTCCCGGTTGAGAGCCCGCAGCCGGCGGCGTGTCCGGTGTGCGACGGGACGCGCTGGCATCGGCATGCCCGACTCGATCCGCGGGTGGTGGCCCACACGTGGGTGGCCGATGCCCCGGTCCAGGTCGCCTGGACGCCCGTCCGCTCCCGGTGTGTGGCGTGCCACCACACGGCGCCGGCGCGCCCGGTCGGGCTGGCGCCCTGGCAGCGGTGGAGCCCAGCCGCCCCGCGGGCGGCCCTCCAGCGCCTGACGCGGGATAGCGTCCGGGGCGTGGCGACGGTGCTGGGCGTGGGGGAGGGCCGCCTGCGCCGGTTGGTGGACACGCCGGGGCCCCTGGACGATGACACGTGGGGGGCGCATCCGGGGGACCTGGTGTTGTCCATTGATGAAGCGTCGTTTCGGGGGACGGACCTGTGCATCACGATCGCGCTGTTGGCCCCCGAGCGCCGCGTGCTCACGATCTTGGCCGACGACCGGATCGCGACGCTGGATGCGTGGTTTGCCCGCATTCCCCCGGATGGGCGGGCCCGCATTCGCGGCGGCTGCATCGATATGAAGGTGGCCTACCGCAAAGCCATCCAGCGCGCCTGTCCCCGAGCCCAGGTGCTGGTCGACCCCTTCCACATTGTGAAGGAGGGGACGCACCGGCTGGATGAGGCCCGGCGCGACGAGCAGGACGTTGCGGGGACGAGCATTCGGCGCTGGCCACTCATTAAGGGGGTGGAGCATCGGCGGCCCCACCCAGCGGCGGCGCTGGCCACCCTCCCGGCGACCTATCCCGCGTTGGGGGCGCTGCATCGCTTGAAAGAAGACTTACGCCAGCTCCTGCAGGCCCCGGACCGCGCGACCGCGGCGGCCCAGCTGTCGCGGTGGCTCATCAACGCCGAGGCCTGTGACCACGCCGAAGGCTACGCCTGGGCGCAAACGATTAAGCGGTGGCGGCCCGCGATCCTGGCGCGGTGGGAACTGGGCCGGGAGTTCCCCCACGGGTTCATTGAGGGGTGCCACACGAAAATCAAGGCGCCAGATCGCCTGAGCTACGGGTTCCGCAACCGCGATCGCTATCGACGGAAGATGCTGCTCGGCTTCCTCCCGGAGACCGCGATCCCACAGTTATTGACGTAGAGCCCCCAAGGCCTAGCGCGCCATGCGCCGCTGTGGTATGCTGGAGCCACGCTAGGGGAGCCCGATGTCGGGCTGAGAGGCAGCCGCCGACCCTGAACGACCTGATCTGGATAATGCCAGCGTAGGGAAGCGGACGGACGAGGAGCCGCCGGCTGGCGCGCTCCTTATTGTTTTGCGACTCACCTGGCCACACCGCAAAGGAGGCGGCATCGTGGCGGCAGCGGCGGGCGATCAAGCGTGGCATATTGAGCAGAATGGGGCGAACCCTGTCCCGGATGGCGAGCGGCATGCCAGCGCGCAAAACTTATTTTGGGTCTGGTTTGCGGCCAACTTGGCCATCGTGGGGCTGGTGCTCGGCGCGGTGGCCATGTCCTATGGCTTGTCTTTGGCTCAAGGCTTGCTGGTGGTGGCGGGCACGGGCTCGTTTGCCCTCATCGGATACTTTGCCATTCCCGGCACCCGCACCGGCGTGCCCACCATGGTGCTGAGCCGGGCCTCGTTTGGCACGAAAGGCAACGTCTTTCCCAGCCTGGTGTCGTGGCTCAACCTGGTGGGCTGGGAGACGGTGGTGCTGGTGGTGGCCACGCTGGCGCTGGAGGCCGCGGGGCGCGCGGCCTTTGGGTGGGCGCCCACCTGGCCCGTGGCCGTGGGCTCGCTGGCGCTGGTGATGGGGGTGGCGTTTTCCGTCGCGCTGCTCGGCCACGCCACCTTGGTGCGGGTCCAGACGGCTTTCAGCTATGTTTTCGGCGCCATGACCGTGGTGGTGGCGGCTCTGATGCTTCCGCATGTCGACTGGGCCGCCCTCGGCCGGATTCCGAATGGGCCGTGGCTCACAGGGGTGCTGCCGGCCTTTTCCGTGGTGGTGGCCGCGACGGGGCTGTCGTGGGTCAACACCGCGTCGGACTACACGCGCTACCTGCCGCGGACGCTGCGGAGCGGGCGCATCTGGGGCGCCACCACCTGGGGCTCGGTGATTCCCGCGGCCGCCCTGATGGTGCTGGGGGTGCTGCTGTACGGGGGCCACACCGGGCTCGCCACCACCGCCAACCCCATCGGCTATCTGCAGAGCTTGCTGCCGGCGGGCCTGGCGGTGCCCTACCTGCTGACCGCGGTGGCTAGCATGGTGACCGGCGATATCTTAGACATCTACTCGTCGGGCCTTTCGCTCCTGGCGGCGGAGATTCGGATTCCGCGCTATCGGACGGTGTTTGTGGACGCGGTCCTGTCGGTCGCGGGCAGCCTCTACGTGCTGCTGGCGGCATCGCAGGCATTTATGGGCACGTTTGAGGCGTTTTTGAGCCTTCTAGCCGGGGTGCTGGCGCCGTGGGCGGGCGTGTTTCTGGTCGATCTGGCCACCCGGCTCCGCAGCGGCATCGCCGTGGCCGAGCTGTACCGCGGCCGGGACTCCCAGTACGGGGCCTATCGGCTGCCGGCGCTGGTGGCTTGGGGGGCGGGCCTCATCGTGGCGGCGCTGTTTAGCTCCACCACGGTGTATGCGGGGCCGCTGGCCACGGGCGTGTTTCAAGGCTCGGACTTGGGCTTTTTGGCCGCCCTGGCCGCGAGTGTCCTGATTTACGGGTGCTGGCCCAAAGGCGGGCAGCCCGAGCTGATATCGGCGAGCTCGGGCACCTTGGAGCGCTCCTCCTAATGCTGGTGGCGGTGCTGGACGTGCCGCGGGCACCCGCGGGCTGGCCGGAGGTTGCATCGCAGGCGGCGCCATTCGTGGACCTGTTTGTGCTGCGGGCGAAAACGCTGCCCGCTGCCGAGCAGGTGCGCTTGGGATCCACCCTGATGGCGGCCGCCGGCGGCCGCCCGGTGCTGGTGGCGGACCGGCTGGATGTGGCGCTGGCAATAGGGGCGGCGGGCGTCCACCTGCCCGCCGGCGGCTTAGAGCCGATGACCGTGCGCCGCCTGTGGCCGAGCGCAATAATTTCGCGGGCGGTGCACCGTGCCGAGGAGGTGGGCCAGCTGCCCGGTGCGGACTGGCTGGTGTTTGGGCACCTGTTTGCCACCCGGTCCAAGCCCGGCCTGCCAGCGCGGGGCTTAGAGGCCGCGGCCGAGGTGGCGCGCCGCTCGCCGGTGCCGGTGGTCGGCATCGGGGGCGTGAGCCCGGCCAGGGCCCGCGAGGTGCACCTGGCCGGCCTTGCCGGCGTGGCCGTGGTGGATGCGCTGTGGCTCGCGCCCGATGCGGCCGCGGCGGCGCGAGCCTTGGCCGCGCCCTGGCTTTCCGGCGGCAGGGCGGGGGCAACGCAAGAAGGGGGCGAGGGGCCGTGGAGCTGAAGTTGAACGGCAGCTGGCGGGAGACGCCGGAGCTGGCCACTGTCGGGGCGCTGCTGGACCACCTGGGCGTGACCCACCAGGCGGTGGGGGTGTTGCAAAATGGCCAAGTGGTTGCGCGCGAAGCGTTTGACGCACAGCCGCTGCACGGCCGCGATGAGCTGGAGATTGTCCGATTCGTGGGGGGCGGCTAGAGCGAGAGCAGGCACAGCCGGAGGAGGAGAGACATGATGGCAAGCGAAGTGAGTCCAGTGAGCGCCGCCGGGGAGTGGCGGGTCGGCGGCCAGGTTTTGGGGTCGCGCCTGATTGTGGGCACAGGCAAATACGCCACCTGGGACGTGATGCGCGACGCCATTCTAGCATCTGGAACCCAGCTGGTGACCGTGGCGGTCCGGCGCGTCAACATTGACCGCCCGGACGAGCCGTCGCTGCTCCAGTACATCCCCGAGGGCGTGACCCTCTTGCCCAACACGGCGGGGGCCTACACGGCCGAGGAGGCCGTGCTGACGGCGCGGCTGGCGCGCGCAGCCGGCTTGGGCAGCCTGGTGAAGCTGGAGGTGATTGGGGACCCCGACTTGCTGTGGCCGGACCCCGTGGCCACCTATGAAGCCACTCGCCAGCTGGTGGACGAGGGCTTCACGGTCATGGTGTACACCACCCCCGATCCGGTGCTGGCCCGCCGCCTCGCCGAAGCGGGGGCCGCGGCCATCATGCCGCTGGGGTCCCCGATTGGGTCTGGGCAAGGCGTCCTGGATGCCTCGGCGGTGGCGTTCATCAAGGAGCGCGTCAGCGTGCCGGTGGTGGTGGACGCCGGCATCGGCAGCCCGGGGGACGCCGTGCTGGCCGTTGAGGCGGGGGCGGACGCCGTGCTGATCAACACGGCCATCGCGCAAGCGGCGAATCCCATTCAGATGGCCCAAGCGATGCGCCTGGGCGTCGAGGCGGCGTTTTTGGGCCGGGCCGCCGGGCGCATGCCCCGCCGCGAGCGCGCGGCCGCGTCCTCGCCCACCTTGGGCGTGGTTCAGGGGCCTTGCAAGCCGTGAGTCCCGAGGCGGCGTTTCCGGTGGTGCGGGATGTGGACCGGGTGCGGCGCCTGGTGGCGCTGCCCGACGTCAAGCCCGCGCTGCTGGAGAAGTTGGCCCGCGCCACGGTGGCGATGGTGGGGATGGGGGGATTGGGATGTGGCTCGGCGCCCTATCTGGCGGCCGCCGGCGTTGGCCGGCTGCTCTTGATTGACCCCGGGCGCGTGGCGGCCAGTGATGTGGGCCGCCAAGTGCTGTACGGCCCCCAAGATGTCGGGCGCCTCAAGGTGGAAGTGGCGGCCGAGCGCCTGGCCCAGCAAAGTCCGGAGCTAGCCATCAGCTGCGAGCCGGTGGTCCTGGGCGCTGAAAACGCAGCCGCGCTGCTGGCGGGTGCCACCGTGGTGCTGGACGGGCTGGACGACGGGCGGGCCCGGGATGTGCTGAATGCGTGGGCTGTCCGCGGCGAACAAGCGGCCCCCGTGATTTTCGGCGGGGCACTCGGGTATGAGGGGCAGGTGACCGTCGTGCCCCCGGGCGGCCGCCCCTGCCTGGCCTGCCTGTTTGGCTCCGTGGCGGACGCGCCGGCCGAGTGCAGCGTGGCGGGCGTGCTTGGGCCGCTGGTGGGCCTAGTGGGCGCGCTGCAGGCCGCCGAGGCCCTCAAATGGATCTTGGGCGTTGGCCAGACCCTCAGCGGCCGCCTGTGGCTGATGGACTTGTTCAGCGGCGCCAGCCGGGTGGTGCCGATGCCGCGCCGCGCGGCGTGCCCGGTGTGCGGCGCCGGCGGGGGCTAGCGCCGGTGGAACCGCTCGGGCCGGAATGGGGCGAGGTCCAGTGAGGGGGCTTCGCCCCGAATGAGTTCGCCCACCAGCCGCGCAGTGATGGGCGACAGCAACAGCCCGTTCCGGTAGTGCCCGGCGGCAATGATGAGCCCGTCGGCGCCCGGCCAGGGGCCGATGAGCGGCCGGCCGTCGGGGGTCGCGGGCCGAAGCCCCGCCCAAGCGCCGTCAAAGGGCAGCGGCAGGAGCTCCGGCGACATGACGCGCACCACGTCGGACAGTGCCGCGATGCCGGCCAACGTGACGCGGGCGTCAAACCCGGCGTCGGCGTCCTCGGTGGCCCCCACCACCACCAGGCCGTCGCGCTTGGGCGCCAGGTACCCCGCCGGCCCAAACACCACATGGGGGAACGGGGGCCGGGTTGCCTTGAGCGCCAAAGCCTGGCCCCGAATCGGCAGCACCGGGAGCGGCTCCGCCTCGGGCAGGAGCGCCCCCGCCCAGGCCCCGGCCGCCAGCACCACGTGGCGCGCGGCCAGCGACTGCCGCGGCGTATCCACGCCCTCCACGCGCCCGCGGCCGACGCGAATGCGCCGCACCGGCTCCCCCAGCCGAATGTCGACGCCACGCGTGGCAGCGGCCTGGGCCAGCGCGGCCACATAGGACGGCCCGCGAATTTGGCCCTCGTGCGGCGACCAGATGGCGGCGGGCCACGCGGGATCCGCATCCTCCAGCCACTCGACTTCGGGGGAGTACTGGCGCCGCCATCCGAGGGAGGATTCCAGATCCGCTCGCTCGGCCGCCGCCACTTGCCTCAGGATGCCCGTGGGCTCAAATTCTGGGTCGATGGCGCTGTCTTCGCGCAGGGCGTCGATCCAGCCGGGGAAAGCCGCAGAGCTTTCCCAGAGCAGGCGTGTCCGCGGGCCGTCGTCGCGCGACTCCACCAGGGGGCCCAAGATGCCCGCGGCGGCGTGCGACGATTGGCCGCCCAGCGGCCCCGCATCCAAGACGGACACGGAAAGACTGGCACCGGCCAGATGCCACGCGGTGGCCAGCCCGATCACACCGGCGCCCACCACCACCACGTCTGCCACGCCACTCCTCCTGCCCGCGGTGCCGCTCGCGGCTTCCATTGCACGATCCTCTGCGCGATCCTCAGCATAACCATCGCGCCACCGCGGCCGTCCGTCAAGTCGGCCGCGGGCCACATTGGATCCGGCGGCTGGCAGGAGTTCGGCCGCTGGGCGCGAACTTCCCGGCGAGCCTGATTGCCCGCCGTCAGATTGCGAGCGGCGACGGCCGGCGAGGAGGATGCCCGTGGAGGTCCAGGTGGGCGTGGAAGTGGACAGCAAGGGACAAGCCATGGCATGGGTGGCTGAGCTGCCGGGGTGCTACGCGCGGGGCCGCACGGCCCGGGAGGCTGTCGACAAGGTGCCGCTGGCGGTGTACGAGTTTGCGGCCTGGCTGCGCACCCATGGCGAGGAGCTGGACGGCCCGGGGGCGGTGGTGATGGCGGCCACCGAAACGGTGGAAGTGGCTTCCGACTTGGGCCAGGCGGAAAGCACCGCCCGATTTGGCTTTGACGGTGAGCCGCCGGCGGGCGCGGCGCTGCTGGCGCTACGCGCGGCCCAATACGCTCGCGCCGACCTCCTGGAGCTGCTGCCGCGGCTGCACCCCGCTATGCTGAACCTTCGGCTGGAAGGGGCCAGCCGCTCGCTGGTGCAGACACTGGACCACCTGATTCTCACCGATGTGTGGTATGCCCTGCGCACTGTGACGCCAGACAATGTGGCAACCCGGGCATACTTGCTGTCGGCGCTGCGCGACGCCATCCTGCCGGTGCTAGCCGAGGCGGCCGACGGGGGGCTGCGCGCCGCGGTGAGCCAGTATCACGACCCGAATCAGGCGGAGCCCGACCAGGCCTGGACGCCCTACAAGGCGCTGCGCCGCTTGGTGTGGCATGACCGCGTGCACTACCGCCAGCTGGCGCGGCACAATGAGCGGCTGCACGCGGGCGGCTAGCGATCTTGGCCAGGGGAGCGCGGGCGTGCTGCAGCTAGAGCCCGGGGGCGCTAAAGCGGCGAGGGGAAGAGGACCGACCCGACGGTGGTCCCCGTTGGCCCGTCCTCGCTCAATATGTCGTCCAGCCCGTTTTCCTTGGCCACGGCCCACAGCGTCGCATCCCAGAAACTCATGTGATGCTCCGCTATACCCTCGAGCGCCAAGCTCACGGTCTCTCGGGTAGGGCTGTGGATGGTCCAGGCCGCCTGCAGCGCGGCAACATCCCGGAGCACCACCGCGATAGGCACACGATGGCGCAGCATGACATGAGAGTATTCGGCTAGGACTTGGACGGCCAGCGCGCCATGGCCATGGATCGCCTCCAGCGCGCCGAGGGCCACCTCCTGCCGCTCGCGGTCGCCGTTCACGCCGGCGGCGTACACTGGGATGTTGGCATCAACGAGGGTCATCGTACTTGCCCAGTCGTTCTTCGTAGAGGGATTCGCGCGTCCACGAGCGATTCGCACCGGCTGCACCCCGGGCCCTCCACTGGGCCAAGAGCTCGGTCCGCCCTGCTTCCGACTCTGCGGCGGCGGCGAGTCGCGCATCGAGCGCCTCGCGAATGATGGCGGCTTCCGAGCGCCCCCGTTCTGATGGCTAAGCGGTTAAGGGATTCATTTTGGTCCGCGCCCAGGAAAATTTGCTTGCGAATCACGAGGCACCTCCTACGCTTAGTGTGTGTGTAGGCTGGCCCCGACACAAGCCGGCTCCCGGTACATCCTGCCGCTGTGTGTCCGGCCAGTCACTCAAAGGGTCCGCGCCCGGCCTTCACCCCCGTGTGGCATCGCGGACGCTCTACTCTCGCCGCTCGGCGGTCCCCCGGCCCATCTCCGCCCGTTCACCTACGCCCCGCGATATTATCGGTCCGGCGGCGCCGATGCGTTGAGATGACCGGGGTGGGCGCGGCACAGGGCCGGCCACCGATGAGCCACTGCACCAGAAAGAGGTGGCCCCGGGCAGGCCCCATCCTCTTTCATGCAGCCTGGCGCTAGGCCGGGTCATCAGGGTCGGGGTGCTCGGGCCCCACCGCCACCGGCCGATCGCGATAGGAGATCCAGTCGCTCCAGCTGCCCGCGTAAAGCTGGGCAGGTCGGCCAATGCGCGCAAGCGCCAGCACGTTGGGACAGGCGGTCACGCCCGAGCCGCAGTACACCACTGGGTGGCCCTCGGGGAGGATGTGGAAGCGGCGCGCGAGCACTTCCCGCGACTGATACCGGCCCGTCTCCGGATTTTTGACGCGCTCCCAGGCAAGGTTCTTCGCTCCGGGGATATGTCCGCCGCGCCGGTCCAGCGTCTCCAACTCGCCGCGATAGCGGGCGCCGGCGCGGCTGTCCACCAGCAGGCCCCTGCGGGCTGCCGCTTCTACCTCGCCGCGGTCGGTGGCCAGCAGCTCGGAGCGGACGCGGGGCACCACGAGGGTCGGGGCATGGTGCGGCGGCTCCGCGGTCATGGGTCCGCCCACCTGCTGCCAGGCGGCGACACCGCCGTCCAGCACCTGCACCTGGGGGTAGTCCAGATAGGTCAGGAGCCACCAGGCCCGAGCCGCCATTTCGCCCGCGTCATCGTAGACAATCACGCGGTGCTCGCGCCCCACGCCCAGTTCCCCCAGGCGAGCCGCCAGGCGGCCCGGGTCCGGCAGAGGGTGGCGGCCGCCATGGTCCCCCACAGGCCCGGACAAGTCGCTCTCCAAGTTGAGATAGACGGCTCCCGGCAGATGGCTCGCGCCGTAGGCCGCTGGCCCCGCCTGCGGCTCCTTTAGTGAGAATCGGCAGTCCACTAGGCGGATGTCTGGCTGCTGCCAGGAAGTCAGAAGGGATTCGGGCGCCAGCATTGGATCGCTGTGCGCGATGGCCATGTGTCTTCATCTCCCTGTCCAGCGGGAGTCATCGCTCCCTTTTCCTCACGGTAGCAGATCCACGGCGGCTTTCGCTGCATGCATGACGGCCGCTGGGCGGCAGACCCTATCGGAGGTCCCGGACCAGAGGCGGCACCGATGAGGCAGCCGAACGGAGGGAGTGCGTGTCCAGATCGGAGGCGGCAGGTGCCGGATGGCGTTTGCCAGAGGCGGCCCGCGCATGGTGGCAGTGGGCGGAAGCCCCGTGGCGCGGAGCGGGGCCCGCGGCGATGGAGGCGCCCGGCTGGTGCCTCTTGGCTTCGGGCGCCGCCGCGGGTGCGGTCGTGGCGGAGTGGTCGCGCCCGCTGGGCCTCCTCGCCATGGGTGCGCTGTGGGGGGGAGGGTATGCCGCGGCCGGGCTTTTGGCCTGGGTGGGCCGCGAGTTGGGGGGGCGGGCCACTGCTCGGCACCTGGCGGCCAGCCTGGCGGTGGCATCGTGCCCGCTGGTCCTGGCGCTCGCGGCCGCGCGGCTTGCGTGGTGGCCGCTGGCTGCGGGGCTGGCCATGATGGCAGCGGAGCGCGCCTGGGTGGAGGTGGGCAGGCAAGAAGCGTTTCGCAGCGGGCGTGTGCTGGCGCTGGTGGTGCTGGCCGCCGTGGTGGCCGCGGCCGGAGCCGAAGGGCTGGGCGCATCAGCTGTGGTGGCCCATCGCCTGCTTGGCTTCGGATAGAGGTGCGCTATCATGACGCGGGGGGTGACCTGTGGCCAAGCTGTTTGAGCCGTACCGGCTGAAAAGCCTGGCGCTCCGCAACCGCGTTGTGATGTCGCCCATGTGCATGTACTCGGTGTGGGCCGAGGATGGCGTGCTGAACGACTTTCACGCGACGCATCTGCTGAGCCGGGCGGTGGGCGGCGCCGGCCTCATCCTGGTGGAAATGACCGACGTGGATCCTGACGGGCGCATTACGGTGCGCGACTCAGGCATCTGGGACGGCCGGCACCAGGAGGCGCTCGCGCGGATCGCCGCGTTGGTGCATGCCGCCGGCGCCGCGTTTGGCGTCCAAATCGCCCATGCGGGGCGCAAGGCGCAGTCGGAGAGCCTATCGCCGGTGGCGCCGTCGGCCATCCCATTTTCGGACCGCTACCGGGTGCCGCACGCCCTCAGCACCGACGAAGTGCGGCGGCTGGTGGACCGCTTTCGCGACGGGGCGGCGCGGGCCGTGGCGGCAGGCGTCGATGTGATTGAGCTGCACGCCGCCCATGGATACCTGCTGCACCAGTTCATGTCGCGAGCCTCCAACCGCCGGGAAGACGTGTACGGCGATCCCACCCGGTTTGGCCGGGACGTCATCTTGGCCGCGAAATCGGTGATGCCGCCGGGCATGCCGCTGTTCATGCGGGTGTCGGGCACGGAGCACTCGGCCCTAGGCTATGGGGTGGACGAGCTGGTGCGAATGGCGCGGGTGTTTCAGGCGGCCGGGGTGGATTTGTTTGACGTGTCCAGCGGCGGCAATCTGCCGGGGGACGTGTCCGAGTTTCCCGGCTACCAGGTGCCCTACGCCGAAGCGGTGGCGCACGGAACGGGGGCACCGGTGATGGCCGTCGGCCGGCTCGAGGACTATGCGCTGGCCGAGTCGGTCGTGGCTGAAGGGCGCGCCAATCTAGTGGCCATTGGGCGAGGCATGTTGCTTGACCCCTACTGGGCCAATTCGGCGGCGCTGGCCCTGGGCGAACATACCCTGCTGCCAGAGCAGTATCATCGGGCGATTCCGCTGGATCGCCGGTGAGCCGGGGCGCCCTTCCGATGGAGCGCGGGGAGCTCATGGCGCGGCTGGTGGCGTGGGCGGGACTTCTTGCTCCCCAGCGGGAGCCGGTGGCCGACACGGTGCGCCGGCTCGGCGCAGTGCAGCTGGACCCAGTGCAAGTGGTGGTGCCGGCACACTTGTGGACGCTGTCTCTCCGCCGGGGCCCTACGCCGGCGGCCGCCCTCGACGCCGCGCTGGCCGAGGGGCTGGTGGTGGAAGCATACTGCCACGCCCGCGCCCTAGTGCATCGCGATGACCTAGCCGCGCTGGTGGCAGGGTTCCGCCAGCATCGGGGCCACAATCTGGGCGAGAAGTACGGAGTGGAGAGGGAGATGCGGTCGGTGCTGGCGCGCCTGGAGCACGGTGGGCCCCTGATCTCGCGGTCGCTCGACAGCGCGCGGCGGGTGGTAGGCGGGTGGGACCCGGCAGGCGTGGCCCGCACCAAAGCCACCAGCGCCGCGCTGGAGCTGTTGTGGTGGGAGGGCCGCATCGCGGTGGTGTCGCGGGCTGGAGGCCGGAAGCAGTACGATTTGTCCGCCCGGCACGTGCCTGTGCTTGATCATCTCATAGAGGCGCTGCCCGAAGCGGATGCCGCGCGGGCAGCGGCGGCGCATGCCCATCGGGCGATGGGAGTGGTGGGGCCGGGGGGCGGCGGCGCGCCCTGGGGCAGTGGGTCGGCGGCGGCACGCCGCGCCTGGTCCGAGGCACTCGAGGAGGAGGGGTTGGTGCGGAGGGTTTCGGTGGAGGGCCGCTCCTTTTGGGTGTGGCAGGCCCTGCTGGCGGAGCCGGCCCCGGTGCCGCGCCGGGCCTGCCTGTTGGCGCCGCTGGACAATCTGCTGTGGCACCGCCCACGGCTGGAGGCGCTGGCTGGATTCCGCTACCGATGGGAAATTTACACCCCCGCTGCCAAGCGGCGGGTGGGCCCCTACAACATGCCGGTGTTGAACGGGGGGCGCTTTTGGGGGGAGGCTGATGCGCGCTGGGCCGATGGGCGCTTCTCGGCCCGCCTAGTGGGGGAAGCAGAGGGCGCGGGGGAGCCACCGCTCGTCGTGGCGAAGGCGGTGGCAGCGGCGGGCGCGCTGTGCGGCCGCCTGCGAGCCGGTCAGCCAGCGCAGCGAGGATAGGACCCCAGGCTTTTTATGGGGCCGGCGATTGCTGGGAGGGTGTCCTTTCGGGTGGAAAACTCGAGCACGGTGGGTTGGTCAGCCCCACCGGGCAGTAGCACGCGCGCTCCGGGTGGGGCGGGTTCATCCAGCCAGGTGGCCACGGTCGCAGTCCGGCTGGACCCCCGCCACGCCGGCGTGCCGTCCGGCACAATGAGCCAGAAGCGCGTGGCGTTGGCCGGGTCGGTGGCGATGTGAGTGGCGACAATATGGAGCCCGTACAGGGTGGCCGCCGCCGCGGGCGCAATAGCGCCCCGGTGGCGCGGCCCCTCGCGCGCCACCGCTGCGGCTGCTGTGGTGGTGGTGAGGGATGCAATGGGCTTAAGGCGCCGGCTGGCGAGAAACGCGCGGCACTGGGCCAGGGCCTGCGGATGGGAGGCCACCTCGGTTAGCTCTGCCAGCGCTGCTCCCGGCTGGGCTAACAGCGTGTGAGGCACCGGGAGCCACAGGTCTGCGGCAATTCGCACCGGCACCTGGGCGACGGCCAGAATCGCGTCGGCGACCGGACCGGCGGTCCGATTTTCACACGGCACCACGCCCCAAGCCCCGGCGCTGACCGCCGCAGCCACGGCGCCAAAACCTTCTACGGCCACGGTGGACGCTTCGGGGCAAAAGCGAGCGGCGGCTTGCTGCGCGTAGGCGCCGGGCGCACCGCTGTACGCAATCGGAACACCGGTCGGGCCGCTTCTGGAAGCCGCAGGCGCCGCGTACACTAGCTTGACCACCTCCGCCGCGCCTGATGGGCCTATGCTAGCAGAAGGCGAGGTGGTGCGGGAGCGGCCGTCGTGGTGCTGGCCTGAACGAGTATTGTGGTAAGGTGACGCGAGGAGGTGGCGGCGGTGAGCGAACGCCAGGGAGCATCCCGGCGCCGCCGCGCGGGCGAAGCGGCAAAGGTAAAGGCGAGGGTAAACGTAAAGGCAAAGCGAGAGTACCCGGAGGGGTGGCCCGGGTCGGTGGATGTCCTCATTCTCACGGCAAAATACGGCGACGGGCACCTGTCGGCGGCCAAAGCCATCCAGGCGGCCGTCAATCGACTGGTGCCAGATGCGACGGTGGAATTGTTGGACTACTACGGGTTCGTGAATCCCAGGCTGGACCGCGCGATTCGCTGGAGCTACCTGATGTCGGTGCGCAATGCACCTTGGGCGTATCGCTGGTTTTACCAGTCGACGCAGCATATTGACCCCAACTCCTCCACCCAGTCCATGCTGAACCGGATTGGCCTCCGGGAGTTTTATCGGGCGATGGGGCCGAATCCGCCGCGCATCATCATTTCCACTTATCCCACGGCGGCCGGCGTGGTGGCGACGCTGAAGGAGCGCCGGCTCCTGGATGTAGAAAATTTCGTCGTGATGACGGATTATGCGGTGCACTCGCAGTGGCTCCATCGCGGTGTGGATCGGTATTTCGTCGGGGCGGAGGATATGCGGGTCAGCATGGCGTCCCGAGGATTTGACCCAGAGCGAATCGATGTATCAGGCATTCCTGTGGATCCCCGGTTTCGGGAGCCGCGCTCGGACCGCGCCCGCCAGCTGGCGGCGCTGGGGCTCGCGGATCAGCCCACGGTGCTGTATATGGGTGGGTCGTATCTGGCGATGACGCAGTTTCGCGAGGTGCTGGGTTCGCTGGCGGAGTTGCCCGGCCCGGTGAACCTGGTGGTGGTGGGCGGCCGCGCCGCCAGCCGCACGGAAGAGGCGCGGCGGTTTGCCGCACAGAGCCCCCATCCCGCCGTGGCGCTGGGCTATGTCACCAATGTTCCGGACTTGATGAGTGCGGCGGACGTGCTCGTGACGAAGGCGGGAGGGCTCACGACGACGGAGGCGCTGTGCCGCGGCCTGCCGATGGTGGTGTACCGCCAGATTCCCGGCCAGGAAGACAGCAATGCGGCGTTTCTGGCTCGGCATGGGGCGGCCGTGGTGACCCGCACGCCGGCTCAGCTGGTGGAGGCGCTCTCGCACCTGCTGGCGAATCCCGCCGAGCGAGAGCGCCGGGCCGCCGCCGCCGCCAGCTTGGGGCTGCCGGACGGCGCCTCGCGGGTGGCGGAGCGCGTCCGCGACGTGCTGGAGAGGCGCCGGGTGCATGCGGGGGCTTAGACACTGGTTTCCGCACGACGTCAATATTGCACAGTGGCAGCTGATAGGAATCTTGGGCGCCGCCGAGTTTG
This sequence comes from Bacillota bacterium, assembly GCA_021846505.1. Classification (GTDB taxonomy): domain Bacteria; phylum Bacillota; class Sulfobacillia; order Sulfobacillales; family JAIMBI01; genus JAJZWV01. The sequence goes on along the minus strand of JAJZWV010000059.1, from coordinate 8,053 downwards.
CGCGGACGGCGCTGGTGGTGGTGCTCCTGCCGGCCTTTGCCACCGGTCCGCTCGGCCTATCGCTGACAGTGGTCGGGCTCATGATTTCGGCGCACTACGCCATGGACACGCTGTTTCGGAGCCCCGCCGGCTGGCTGGTGGATCGCGTCGGCCCAAAACCCGTGCTTTTGGGCGGCCTTGTCATCGAGGTGGTGTCCATCTTCGGGGCGATGCACTCTCACGTTGCCATCACGCTGTTTATTTTCATGGGGCTCTTGGGAGTAGGCACAGCCAGCCATTGGCCCTCGGTGGTGACGGGGACCAATCGGCTGACCCACGCGGAGCAGCGGGGCACCATGATGGGCGCGGTGTTTGCCGGCTGGATTGCGGGGTCCGGCATCGGGCCAGTGGTAGTCAACTTTGCCGTGGGCAACTTGGGCAGTGATGAACTGGCGTTCCTGCTGCTGATGGCCGCTGACGTCGTGGCGCTGGCTTTCGCATTTCTGATTCGCGATCATCGGCTGCTGGAGCGGTCGGCCAGCGGGGAGCGCCACCCCAGCATTTTTTCGGGGCTGAAAATCATCTGGCCGCTGAAGTCGGTGCTGCCAGGCATGTTTGTGCAGACGATGGTGCTCGGACTGCTCCTGCCGCTGCTGCAGCCCCTGACGCACCGCGTCCTGCACCTGGACCAGGTGCAGTACGCGGTGCTGCTGCTGGGCTCGGGCACACTCACGGTGCTGCTGCTGGTGCCGATGGGGCGGGTCGCGGACCGCCTGGGCATCAAGGGACCGCTCATCGGGGGATTTTGGCTGGCGGCCCTGGCTCTGCTGGGGCTGTCGGCCGTGCGCGAGTTTTGGCTGCTGGTGGCCGTGGGGGTCACCCTAGGGCTGGCCTATGCGCTGATTTTGCCTTCGTGGAACGCCTTTCTGGCGCGCCTCATCCCCTCCGCGCAGGAAGGCTTGCTGTGGGGCGTCTTCATGACCGTAGAGGGCCTGGGCATGACAGTCGGCCCCGCGGTCGGAGCGCACTTGTTCCAGTTTTCCATCTACGCCCCCTTCATCTTGGCCGCCGCGATTTTGACCTTGATGAGCGTGTTTTATTGGCTGTACCCGCTGCCGGAGCGCCGAGTCTAGCATGGCCGCGTGGATGTGGGGGGGGCTGGCCGCCGTGGTGCTGGGCTATTGGGTGCTCCCCGAGGTCATTGGCCACCACGGGCAGGCAGGGGCTTTGATGGGCAGCGGCGATGCCAACCGCATGGCGCTGACGTTTGATGATGGACCGGGGCCCGACACCGACGCCGTGCTGGATGTCCTGAGTCAAAAGGGCGCGCACGCCACGTTCTTTGTGATTGCGACCGAGGCGGTGCGGTTTCCAGGCGCGATCGCGCGGATGGTGGCCGAAGGGCACGAAGTGGCGCTGCATGGCGTGCATCATCGGTCGGCGCTGCTGTCCGCGCCATGGACCACCTGGCGCGAGGTGGCAGGGGGCCGGGCCCAGGTTGCCCGGCTGGCGGGGGGGGGGCCGCGCTTCTATCGCCCGCCGTGGGGCCACCACAACTTGGCCACGTGGCTGGCTCCCGGCTGGGTGGGGCTGCGGCGGGTGCTGTGGTCCATTGCGCCGGATGACTGGCGGCCAGACAAAAGTCCCGAAGAGATTGCACAGCATGTGGTGCGGCATGCTCTGCCGGGTGCGGTGGTGGTGCTCCACGATGCTGGCGGCGACCGCCGGCGCACGGTGGCAGCCCTGCCCGCCATGATTGACGGGGTGCGGAGCTTGGGCCTGGAGCCGGTGACCCTGAGTGCTCTCTCCGAGGAGCACCGCTGGGCTAAGAAACTTTGGACGTGGTGGGAAGGCGTCTTCACGCGCCGCTACCAGGTGGAGACGGTGCCGGCACCGGATGCGGGCCCACCGGTGCTGCGCATCGCGCGCGCGGTATATCGCGGCCCGGTGCTGGACGCCGCCGGCCAGACGGTGCGCCGGGGCGCGGCCATGGCGGAGATTCACTTTCACAATTATACGCTGGGGCAGGGCAGCGGCGACGCGGCGGGAGCGCTCCGCGCGTGGGTGCGCATGGCCGCCAGCCTTCCGGCCTTGGGAACCTTGTTGGCCAGCCGGCAAAACATGGCTGATGTGACGCTAGTTGGAGGCGTGACCGTCTTGGACGTAGGCCGAGCGGTGGAGCGCATCGGCTTTCACCGCCAAAACATGCCGGGCCTGTCGATGCTGCCGATGCGCCTGTATCTGGTGCTGCTGATGGTGATTTTTCACCGCCAAGGCCTGGGCGTGCTCCGGCGGCTCGGCCGGTTGAAGCCGGTGCTAATTTACATGACGCGCGAGGAGTTTTTGGCCCGCTATGGCCCCCGCGAAGGCTGAGCCAGGCAAGTCGCGATGGCAGCCCGGGGCGCGTCTGCTACTCTAGGGGCAGAGCGAACCGGGGAATGGCCCAGACTTGCCGAAAGGGGCGGGACACCGGTGGAGTTGAAGAATCAGGTGACGATGGCGGCGCCGCCCGAGGTGGTGTACGCGGCGCTGACGAGCCCCGAAAGCTTGGTGGAAACCATGCCGGGGCTAAAGCAGCTGACGGCGGTGGGTCCCGGGAAGTACGACGCGGTGCTGGAGCTCGGTATTTCCGCGGTGCGCGGGCGCTACGCCGGCACCATGGAAATTCGCGACCCGAACCCCCCACGCAGCTATCGGCTGGAGATGGACGGCAAGGGGCCCGGCGCCTTTGTGCATGTCGCCCTGTCGGTGGCGATAGAGCCAGCGCCCCCCGGCAGTTTGGTGCAGTACCAAGGGGAGGCGCAGGTGGGTGGAACCTTGGCCGGCATCGGCCAGCGCGTCATGGGGGGCGTGTCCCAGATGCTGCTGAGCCAATTTTTCTCCGCCGTCGGCCGGGCGGCGGAACGCCAGGCGAAGGCATAGCCATGACGGGCCTGGCCGATGCGTCGCGGGTGTGGGACGCCGTGCTGGCCGCCGAGGCGCGCGGCGCGCAGGCGGTGCTGGCGGAAATTGTTGCGGTCGTGGGCTCCGCCTACCGCCGCCCCGGTGCGCTCATGATGATGGCATCCGACGGCCAGATGGAGGGCACGGTGAGCGGCGGCTGCTTGGAAGGCGATTTGTTTGTCCGGTCGGAGCCGCTGTTTGCCGGTGCGCCTCCGCTGTTGGTGGACTACGACTTGGCCGAAGAGGAGATGTGGTCGCTCGGGATTGGCTGCAAGGGCCACATTCGAGTGTGGGTGCGCCGGCCGCCGGCGGGGGACGCCCGGGTGCGGTGGAGGCGGGCATTGGCCACCGGAGGCGTCCTGTCCGCGCAGCTGCCGGGCGGGTCTGATGAGGTGTGGCTCCCTGGCGATCCCTTTCCCCCGGGCGAGCGGGGCGAGGCGGTGCGAGCGGCCTGGGCGGGCGCGGACCCCGTGGTGCTCGCCTCGTCGTGGTACGTGCGGGCTTGGCGCCCCGCGCCGCGGTTGGTGCTGGTGGGCGCCGGGCACGATGCCGAGCCCGTCGCCCGCCTGTCGCAGGCGATGGGATTCCGCGTGCTGGTGGTGGATCCGCGCGAAGCATTCAACGATGAGCGGCGGTTTCCGAACAGCGAGCACCTGGTGATGGAAGCCAGTGCCTTAACCCTGGCCACGCACCCGGAGCTGGCCGGGGCGGCCTGGGTGGTGATGAACCACCACAAGGCGCGCGATGGGGCGGCTCTCAAGGCGGCGCTGGCGATGGAGCCCCGCTTTGTGGGCGCGCTCGGGCCCTGGTCGCGGACGGCCGAGCTGCTGGCCGGGCTGCCGGGCGCGGACCGGGTGCACGGCCCGCTGGGCCTGGACGTGGGGGCGGAGTCGCCCAACGAGGTGGCGCTGTCCATCGTGGCCGAGCTGATGGCCGAGACACGGGGGCGGTCGGGGGCACCGCTGAATCGGCGGGAGCGCGTGCATGACATGGGATGACTGGATCCCCGTGGTGCTGGCGGCCGGCCGGTCCGAGCGCATGGGGGCACCCAAGCTGGCGCTGCGGCACGGGGGAGCGTCCGTGCTGGCGCGCACCATCGGGGCCGTGCAGCGGCTGACGGGCCGCACGCCGCTGGTGGTCACGCCGGCGGGCGGGCCGGTTTGGGCTGAGGCTGCGGCCGCCGGCGTGGTGGCGGCGCTGAATCCGGCCCCGGAGCGCGGCCTCGCGGGCTCGCTCGCCATCGGAGCGCAAGCCGGCGGCCGCCGCGGCTTGCTGGTGTTTTTGGGCGACCAGCCGCTGGTGTCAGCTCGGGCGGTGGCCGCCGTGCTAGCCGAGGCCGAGCGCTGGCCCACGGCGGAGCTGGTGGCGCCGCAGTTCCGGGGGGGCGTGCCTGGCCACCCCGTCTATGTGGCCCGCCGGCTTTTGGCGGGGGTTGGCCAGCTGGAGGGGGATCGGGGGGCGCGCGCACTGGCCCGGAACCTGCCTCCGGAGCTTGCCTGCTGCGTGGCGGTGGATGAGCCGGCGCCGCCGGACCTGGACACGCCCGCGGACTGGGCTCAGTTCCAACAGCAGCACGGGGAGCCGCACGCGCCGGGGGCTGGCGCGAACATATAGGGGGGCGATGGGATGGCACACGATCCTGAAGCGGCCGCCGCTGGCAGCGGTGCGAGCGAGTTGGCTCAGCTATTTTCCGGGCGCATTGCCTGGCGGCCCAATCCCAAAGTGGTGCGGCAGGCCAACCTGACCCGCTTTCTGGCCACCTGGGAGCTGGCCGACTTGAATGCGCTTCGACAGCGCGCGGCGGCGCATCCCGAGTGGTTTTGGGATGCGGTGGTGAAAGATATCGGCTGGCACTTTGCCAAGCCGTATGACGAGGTGCTGGATCTGTCGCGCGGCCCTCAGTGGCCCCGCTGGTTTTCCGGCGGCACCACCAACTTGGCCAGCACCTGCCTGGACCGGCATGCCACCGGGCCGCTGCGCAATCGGCTGGCCGTGATTTGGGAGGGAGAAGAGGGCGCCGTCTCGAAACTCACGTACCGGGAGCTTTTTCAGGAGGCAAACCGACTGGCCAACGCCATGGCCGCACTGGGGGTAGGCCCTGGCACGGTCGTGGGCCTGTATCTGCCCATGATCCCCGAAGCCGTCGTGGCCACTTACGCCGTGGCCAAGCTGGGGGCCGCGTACGTGCCTTTGTTTTCCGGCTATGGCGCGGAGGCGCTGGCCACGCGCCTACAGGATGCTGGAGCCAGCTGGCTGATTTGCGCCGATGGCTTCTATCGCCGAGGGCGCCGGGTGGACATGAAAAATGTGGCCGACCAAGCCGTGGCCGCGTGCCCAGGCGTGCACACCACCGTGGTGGTGAACCGCACCGGGCACGCGGTGCCAATGGTGGCTGGGCGCGACCGCTGGTGGAGGGAATTGGTGGCTGAGGCGGCCGCCACACCGCGCACGGAGCCGGTGGACAGCGAGCACCCATTCATGGTGATTTACACCTCGGGCACGTCCGGCCGGCCGAAAGGCGCCGTGCATGTGCACCCAGGATTCCCGCTGAAAGCGGCCCAGGACCTTCTGCACTGCTTTGATTTGAAGTCCAGCGACACGCTATTTTGGCTTACGGACATGGGCTGGATGATGGGGCCGTGGGAGGTGCTGGGCGGGATGGCGCTGGGCGCCACCCTGCTGATGTATGACGGCAGTCCGGACTATCCGGGGCCCGATCGCCTGTGGTCGCTGGTGGAGCGCCACGGGGTGACCGTGATGGGCATCTCGCCCACGGCCATTCGCAGCTTGATGGCGAGCGGCACAGCCCCGGTGCAGCAGCATGATCTCAGCAGCCTGCGTATTTTGGGGTCCACGGGGGAGCCCTGGACACCGGAGGCGTGGGAGTGGTTTTTCCAGGAGGTGGGTGCTGCACGCTGCCCTATCATCAACTACTCCGGCGGCACCGAAATATCTGGAGGGATTCTGTCCGGGTTTCCGACTGAGCCGCAGAAGCCCTGCTCGTTTGGGGGTCCGGTGCCGGGGATGGCGGCCGTCATCCTGGACGAGGCCGGCCAGCCCGCACCGCCCGGCACCGTGGGCGAGCTGGCCCTCCAGGCGCCCTGGCCGGGGGTGACGCGAGGATTTTGGCAGGATCCTGAGCGGTATGAGGACACTTACTGGTCGCGCGTGCCCGGCACCTGGGTTCACGGCGACTTTGCGGTGGTGGACGGCGACGGTTTCTGGTATATCCTGGGACGTAGTGACGACACCATCAAGGTGGCGGGCAAGCGGCTGGGGCCGGCGGAGGCGGAGGGGGCGCTGACGGCGCATCCCGCGGTCAGCGAAGCGGCGGCCATCGGGGTGCCGCATGCGGTGAAGGGCGAAGTGCTGGTGCTGTTTGCGGTGCTGCATGCCGGCCGCCGCCTGGATCGGGCGCTGGAGGCGGAGCTCTTGGCCACTGTGGCCGGGCACCTGGGCAAGGCACTGAAGCCCGACCGGGTCCATGGGGTCGCGGAGCTGCCCAAAACCCGCAACGGCAAGGTGGTGCGGCGCGCGCTGAAGGCGGCCTATCTGGGGCGCGACCTCGGCGATGTGTCGTCGATCGAAAACGTGGACGCCTTAAAGGCTGTCGCCCAGCTGGGCGCGGCCGGCGGCCCGCCCGCCTAGGCGGGGGCATGGCGCCCGAGGCGCGCTCCGGCGCCGGGCGCCGCCGGGGCCCGCTGGCGGTCGGGGCGGCGGCGCTCCTGCTGGCGGTGGCCTACAGCGCCTATATGGGGTGGCCCATTCTGATGCGGGCAGGGCAGGTGGGCGGCAGCGACTTTCGCTGGTACTACACCGCCTTTTGGATTGTCCTGCACCATGTGAACCCCGCACAGAATCTGTACGCCCATCAATACTTTGTGGCATGGATGGCGGCGCGCCACTTTGCCTTCGCCCGGTCTAATGTGTTTGGCTATCCGCCGACGATGGCGCTCTGGTTCTCCTGGGTGGCCCACTGGCCTTACGGCGCCGCCCGCCAAGTCTGGGATGTTCTGATGGCGGCCTGCCTGCTGGCCGCCATCGCGTTGGCTGGCCTGATGGCCACGCCCAGCTGGCCCGTCCGCTTCGGGCTGTGGGCGGCGGCGCTGGCGCTCTACCCGGTGTACAGCAATTTCTACTGGGGCCAAATCAACCCGGCGGTGCTGCTGTGCATGGTGATGGGACTCCTGCTGTGGTCCCGCGGCCATCCGGTGTGGGCCGGCGCCCTGCTGGCGGCCGCGGCGCTCATCAAGGTTACGCCGGCCATCATCCTGGTCGCCTTCCTGCTGGCGGGCCACTGGCGGGTGGTGGCAGGGGCTGCCGCCGCCGCGGCGGGAGCGGTGGCGACCGGCGCGCCCTTTGTCGGCCTCAGGACTTTTGCCACCTACGTCGGGAAGGCGCTGCCGGCGCTGGGCCGGTCGACCCATCCCCAGGCGCCTTGGAACCAATCGCTGCTGGGAGGGTTTGCGCTGGCCATCCACCCGCCCGCGCTGGCGCTGGCCACATTTTTGGTGGTGGCGCTCGGCTGTCTGGCGGCCGCGGCTGTAAGCCTCCGACGCTGCCCAGACGGGCCGCCGGCGGTGGTGGCCCTCGTGAGCCTGCTGCCGCTGGTGTGCGCGCCCATTGTGGAAACGCATCACTTCGTGCTGGCCATTCTGGCGCTGTGCCTGGTGGGGGCGCTGGCATGGGAGGGCAAGGGCGTCAGGCCGCGGTGGCCGCAAGTGGCCGCGTGGGGAGCGGCGGTGCTCTTGCTGGTGGTGCCCACGGTCGGCTTCCAGCCCCAGTTGGGCTACTCTGCCGCGATGGGGCTCTTACCGCTCGGGCCCGCCGGGACTGTGCTGGAAGCGCTGCAGCACGTTGTGGCGCTGGCGCTGCTTGCGGGGCTGAGTGCCTACGCCGCCCTCACCGCTCAGCCCCGAGGCGCCTTGGGGCCGTCAGGTGGCTAGTAGAGCCATTCCTAACTGGCGTCCGTTTCGGTCGGTGTAGGATCGGCCGACTCCAGGCGCCACCGCCAGCGAAAGGGAACCGGGTCCGTGTTCACCCAGTCGAGATATTGCTGGAGACGGGTTTCGAGTTCCTCCGCAGAATCGACGCGGATGCCCCGGAGGCACTGCTGGGCCAGTTTGGCGAA
>JAJZWV010000011.1 GCA_021846505.1 Bacillota bacterium | reverse complement strand
GGCCCCCGCCGCCGGGGGCGACGGCGGGCGTAGTACGTCGCGCGGGCCACCCCGAGGGCGCGGCAGGCCCCGGCCACCCCCAGGCGGCGCCGCAGGGTCGTGAAGGCGTCGGCGATTATTTGGCGGACGGTGGAAGGGTGCTCTTGTCGGCGAGCAGCCGCAAGAGCGTGGAGACTTTTCCCTGGACGTCAATCACCTCGCGGGCCTGGGCCAACTCCGCCTGCAAGCGGGCATTCTCTTGCCGCAGCCGGGCGAGTTCCCGCGCCGCGGCGGGCTGCGGCTTGCGCCCGCGGGCCTGGCTCAGCCCCGCCTGGACGCCGGCCGCGCGCTGCGCCCGCCAGGTGGTCAGGTGCGACGCGTAGAGCCCTTCCCGCCGGAGCAAGGCACCAATCGCGCCGGGTTCCGTGCAGGCATCGGCTTCCTCCAGGATGCGGAGTTTGTAGGCGGCGGAAAACCGGCGCCGCTGGGCGCGCACTTCGGTCTCCGTGACACGAGCCGGGGTGGCCATCAAAATCAACTCCTACGGTAATAGTAGCAGGACAACCTGCCTGCTACCAGCGTGACACAGAGGGAATCACGCTGGCGCAGTACCACCGGATTGAAAAGGTCGCGGGCGTGCAGGTGGCGGCGCCGCTGGCCCCGATGGGCTATCTCCCCGTCAGCGTGGGCGCCGTAAGGCTGGTCAATCAATTCGAAGCGGGCCAGCTGTACCAGCTCACGAAGCAGCGCATCAACCAGGGGCTGCCCAGCGGGCTAGCGCGGACGGGCTATACACTCATCGGGAAAAGAGTCGCGGTGCCCCACTTTGGGACCGTGACGGAGAGCCAGCCGCCGTCGGTGCACATTGCCGCCCAAGTCTACTTGATGGCCGTCAGCCCCCGTGCCGAAGCCGAGCTCATGGGTCTCTCCCAGGCTGTGGTGGAGGGCCACTACTTCACCGCAGCGGACGAGGCGCCCCAAACGCACCAGATCCAGCTGCCGGCCCGCACCGTGACGGTCCATGACATTCCCGTGCTGCTGACCACGGTCAGCCCGGAGGCGGGCCGCCTGACGGCCACGGTGCAGCGCCTCCCGGAGCCTCCCGGGCTGAAGCCCCGCATCGACCGGCTCGCCACTACCCTGCTGCAGGTGCGGCCTGGCCACCCCCTCGGATCGCTCAGGGGCCCGGTCGTGGGGCGGCTCAGCGTCTCCCAGGCAGCCATTTGGGCCGCCGTGCTGCGCGCGGTCCGCGGGCAGGCGCCCGCGGCGCTTGACGGGCATGCCCTCACGGCCGTCCCGGTGGGCCAGCTCACGTTCCTGCAGGACGCGCTGGCGATGAGTGGGTCGCTGTCGCTCCCGCGGACCGCCTCGCCGCTGCTGGGGGTGCCGGTGGCGAGGCCGATTGCGGGCGCGGCCATCTTAGGCGTGACGCTGGTGAGCGAACTGGCCGGGCTGCCGGCCGCGTGGGCGGTCCGGCGCCAAGATCCGGTGCCTGTGCTGAAGGGTGATGCCGGCTAGTCCGGCGACATGGACGGCGCACCGGCGGCCAGGCACTCGGTTATGATTCCGAGGGGGAGCGGGAAGGCCAGCGCACCGCCGCGGCGAATCGAGCGATGAGTGGGAACCGGGGACCGCCAGGAGCGCGCCGCGAGATGTTGGGAGGAGGCAAGGCGGATGGCGACGGCAGTGGGGGGACCGCGGGCGGGGGCGAGCCCCGTCATTCGGGCGGAGAAGGTATCGCGCGTCTTTGGCCAGGGGGAGCGGGGGGTGAGCGCGCTCCGAGAGGTGTCCTTCGACATGGCGCCCGGGAGCCAGTGGGCGGTCACCGGGCCGTCTGGGTCCGGCAAGTCCACGCTCTTGTATCTGCTGGGGGCGCTGGATCGCCCAACGGCGGGATCGCTGACGGTGGGCGCACGCGACTTGGCGGCGCTGACGCCGGCGGAGCGTGCGCTGTATCGCTATACCACGGTGGGGTTTGTGTTTCAGGAGTTTCAGCTGATTGAGTCGCTCACGGTCTGGGAAAACGTGCTGCTGCCGTTCGTGGGCCGGCGGCCGCAGCGGCGGACCCATGAACCCCGGGCGCAGTGGCTGCTGGACGCCGTGGGGATGGCGGCACAGGCCAAGCAGCCGGCGGGGGTGCTGTCGGGCGGCGAGAAGCAGCGGGTGGCGCTGGCGCGCGCGCTGGTCAACGACCCCCCGCTCTTGCTGTGCGACGAGCCCACCGGCAACCTGGACCAGGCCACGGGGGCACGCGCGATGGACCTGATTCAGGAGCTGGCGTCGGAGGCTCCCGCCAAGACGCTGGTGGTCATCACCCATGATCCCGGCATCGCGGGGCGCTTTGAGCACCAGCTGCGTCTGCGCGATGGGCGGCTCGTGTCCTAGCTGCCCGCACGCCTGCCTGGTGGCCGCGATGACGGGCCCGCGTGGGCGAGGCCGAGATCTCGCGCCCACTATGCGGAGACGCTCGATGCGGTGGCCGACGACCGCGAGGAAGTGATCGCACGCGCTGCGAGCCGGTAGGGCTCGTGGCGCTGGGCGATTGCGAGTCTTTGAAGGAATCTGCCTACCTCCTGCGCCATCCCGCGAACGCACGGCGGCTTTTGAGCGCGATTGAGCGGCTGGCGCAGGGGAGGGGCGGGCCGCACCGGCTCACCGAGCGACCGGCGTGTGGAATGAGCGCGCCTGGGAGGACTATCTCTGGTGGCAGGAGCAGGATCGCAAGGTGCTCCGGCGCATCAGCGCGCTTATTCACGCGGTCGAGAGGAGTGCGAATCAGGGGATGGGAAAGCCCGAGGGCTTCGGACACGGCCTGCGCGGCTACTGGTCACGGCGCATCACCGAGGAGCATCGCCTGGTGTACAAGGTGACGAGCGGCGAGATTCGCATCGCCCTGTGTCGCTATCATTACGAAGGGTAGCGCAGCAACCGATGGGTGGCCAGGCACGGCCACGATGCGTCCAGCACCCGGCCGGGCCGCGTGCGGTATGGGATGACACTGCTGCCGCCGGAGGCAGCCGGCCGGAGCGTCGCGCCGCTAAAGCCGCTGCCTCTGCATGATGGCGGCGCGGGCAGACGGCTCGGCTGCTGGCTGAGGCGCCCGGCACGACGCGCGTGGCCGTCATCCATGATCTCGGCGAGCGGCCCGCTTGGAGCACCAGCTGCCCTGGGGGCATGGCCGACGCGTGTCTTCGCTTAGGGAAACTCCCACACCGTGGCCGTGATGCCCTGCGCGGTTTGCCCGCCGGCGTACCACAGCTTGCCGGCAAACGCCGACAGTGTGCCGTCGGTGGTGGCCAGCGGCAGGCTGGGGCCGGTGTGCCAGGTGCGGGTGGCGGCGTCGTACACATAGGAAGCCGCACTGCGGCCCGAGCTGGTTTGCCCGCCCACGACCCACAGGCGGCCAGACAGCACGGCGGCTCCCGCGTAAGCCAGCGGGGTCGGCAGCGGCGGCCAGGTGGCGACGTGGCCGGTCGCCGGGTTCACCGCGTAGACCGCCGCCGATTCACCGGTCGGGGTCCGCCCACCGGCCACAATGATGTCGGGGCCGTCCACCGTGACGGCGGCATAGCGCAGGCCGACCGGAAGCACGGCCGCGACCGACAGCGGCTGCCCGGCCGTCCAGGACAGCACCTTGTCGCTGTAAACTGTGCCAGTATATCCGGCCACTAAGTACACGTGGCCTCCCAGCGTGACGGCCGTAAGGTCCGCCAGCGGCTGCGACAGCGGGGCGGGGCTCAGGACGCTGCCACCCGACAGCGGCACCGCCTGGACCGTGGACGTCGGCGCCACCGTCCCGCCCCCAAACACGATGAGGTCACCCCCTGCGACTGCGGCGCCGGCGTCGTGCACCGCGATCGGGAGCGACGCGGAGACGCGGTGGGGGCCATACCCCTGCACGATGGAGGATGACGACGCATCCAGCCCACCCGCCAAAATCAGATCGCCGTGGCCGACGGTGGCGGCCTGCCCGCGGGCAGGGGCACGGAGCGTCCACGCCGCGCGGTGCCAGGAGCCCGCCGGCACAGCCGCCGGCGCCTGGGACCCGTGGGTATGAGCGGCGGGCGCCGTGGTGCGGGGTGTGGACCCCGGCGCCACGGAGGTGTGGTGGCGGCCGGCCAGCCGGGCTGCCACGATCACCACCAGCACCAAGATCGCCACCGAAAGCATCAGGCGGGGCCGAAATCGATAGCGCCTCCTCATCGCAGTGCGGCTCCTCTCAGGGTTAAGTGGGTGGGGACCCGGTGCTCTCATGCGTCAGGACAGCTCGGCTTGGTCAATGGCCTCCAGCGGCACGGTAATCCACTGGGGCGGCGTGACGTCGGTGCGCAGCCCGCGCACGGTGTGCCGGTCCAGCTGGTGGACCACCAGCTGGATGGTGGCGCCGGGCCCGCTGGGCGCTCGCCCATCGCGGTAGTGCAGCCGCACGGGCTGGCCCGTGCCCCAAGCCCCGCGCACCACGAGCTCCACCAGCTGGGTGGCGCTGCCGGAGGGCAGCGCCACCTGATGCGTCATGCGCGGGGGTGCAGGCGGACGCGGCGGGGTGGGCACCAAGTCGCCGGGGACAAGCTCGCTGCCCGCTTCCTCCACGGCCTTGCGGCTGGTGAGCCCCGCCTTCTGGATGCGGCTCAGCAACTTGGGGCCGGTGCCCGGGGCCGCCAGCAGCACGCGGTCCCCCAGCTGCTCGACCACCAGCGGCCCCAACGCCTTCTTGAGGGCGGGCATCGCCGACGGATCCCTCACCGTCACCACCGCGGCGTTTAACACGCGGATGGCGAGGTTTCTGTGATATCCGTCCCGAATGTCGTCCGCGACGTTTTCGGGCAGCTCGGTGGTCAGCAGCGCGGCAATCCGGTCTAAGATGTCATCGGCGGACAGATCAAAGTCGTGGGCCCGCTCGCGCGCGGCCGTGTCGCAGCGGTAGATCCAGACCACGTCTGCCCGATGCAGGGTCAGCACCGCTTCGGCCTCCCACAGCAGGCCGAGCGGCGTCTCCTTCGGGACCATGATATCGCCGGTGGGCTCCATGATGGCCCGCGGTGCGGCCTCGGGCTCAAACTGCCCAGCCCGCACCGCGCGGGCGATGCCCGAAAGCTGAGCGCGCCCCTGCTGCACTGACAGCCATCCCCACGAGGCGCCGGCATGAAACACGGCCCGGACCAGCTCCACGTAGTGGTTCCGCACGGCCGGCTGCTGCCGATGAGCCGCGGCGATGTCCGCCAGCATCTCCGCCGTCAGCGCCCGCCCAGGCGGCAACGTGTCCAGGCTGTCCAGCACGAGCGGCCCCAAGGCCATCGCCGCCAGGGCCTCTTGGATAAAAGTGGCCCACCGACGCCAGCGCCGCTCCGGGGGCTCCGCAAAAAACGTGGGGGCCGCAGCGGTAGCGTGCAGGGTCATGTGCGCCGGATCTGCCGCCAGGAGGCCAAGAAAATTTGCCAAGTTGATGGCCGACGCCAGCCGCTCCGGTGCCGGCCGCGGGTGTTCCCCGGTCAGGAGCTGCATCGCGGATTGCTCCCAGCGCTTGTACAGGAGGCCCTGCTGAGTGAGGCGGGCCCCGTGCCACCGCACCTGGGACAGGATGCGGAACACGTCCGTGAGCCACACCGGATTGGCCCCGAGTGGACTCACGGCGGGCGCCCGGCTGCCCACCGCGCGCTTGGCCAGCCGGGGCGCCGCGATCCGGTCGCGGATGCTGCAGTGCGCCTCGGCGGGGTAGGCATAGTACTGCGAATAGTAGTTGTAGGTGGCCTGGATGAGGAGGCCTCCGTCCGCCAGCTGCTCCAGGGCGGGCCCGGTGGCGGCCGTGCGGCTCAGCCCTTCGACCGGCAAGTGCCCGCCCGCCGCCCACACCTGCCAGAGAATGTCGGCAGCGGCGGGCGCTAAGGCGGACAGGCGGCTCGCCAGCTGCTCCGACTCGGTCAGGACTTGCACCAGCGCCTGCGGCTCGATGGTGCCCTCACCAAGCGCGTCCGCCAGCCGGGAGCGGTCGGCGGCCGACAGGTGGCGCGCCCACTGGCGCCACCCCTCCTTGGGGGTGTACCCCGTCTCGGTGATGTTGGCCACGCTCGGTCCTCCCTGCCGTGTCACTGGGTGAGTCGGAATCAGCCGGGGCCGGGCGCGTCGGCGTGCCCCGCGCGGGCCGCCAGGGGAATCACCGGCGTGTCGGTCTTGGGCAGCCCCTGATCCGACGCATGCCCGATGCGGTACCGATACCCCTGCTCGGTCAGAAACAGCTGGCGCTTCTGGGCAAACTGGAGCTCCACCGTGTCCTGGCTGACCACCGTGTAAAAGTAGGCCTGGCCGCCGTTGGACTTGGGCCGCAGGATGCGGCCCAGCCGCTGAGCTTCTTCCTGGCGCGATCCAAAGGTGCCGGACACCTGCACGGCGACGTTGGCGTCGGGCAAGTCAATGGCGAAGTTGGCCACTTTGGACACCACCAGCCGGCGCAGCTGGCCCCGGCGAAACGCCTCGTAAAGCTCCTCGCGGCGCGCCGGCGGCGTCTTGCCGGTGATGAGGGGCGCCGCCAGGTGCTCGGCCAGCTGCTCCAGCTGGGTGAGGTACTGGCCAATCACCAGCACCAGGTCGTCCCGGTGCTGTTCCACCAGCTGATTCACCACAGCGAGCTTGGCGGGGTTTTCGGCCGCCACCCGCACTTGCTCACGGTCCTCGGCGGCCGCGTACACATCGCGAGCGGTGGCCGGCATGTCCACCCGAATCTCGTGGCACAGCGCCGGCGCAATCCACCCCTGGCCTTCCAGCTCACGCCACGGCATGTCAAAGCGCTTCGGCCCAATCAGGCTGAACACATCCTCGGCGTGGTTGTCTTCCCGCACTAGCGTGGCGGTGAGGCCCAGCCGGCGCCGGGTCTGCAGGGACGCGGTCAGCCGAAAGATGGGCGCGGGCAGGAGGTGCACCTCGTCGTAAATGATAAGCCCAAAGCTGCCCCGGTCCATGACCGGGAAGTGGGGGTACGTTCCCTTTTGGCGGTGGCTCAGCATCTGGTAGGTCGTGAGCGTGACGGGCGCCACCTGCTTGGCGGCGCTTGAGTACTCGCCAATTTGGTCGGCGGTCAGGGTCGTGCGGGTCAAAAGCTCCCGCCGCCACTGGTGCAGAGCCGCGACCGACGTGGTCAAGATCAACGTGTGGGTCTCAGCCTGGCTCATGACCCCCAATCCCACCATGGTCTTGCCGGCCCCACAGGGCAGCACAATCACCCCGCTGCCGGCCGAGGCGCGGCCGCCACCCCAAAACGCCTGCACCGCCGCCTCCTGGTAGGGCCGGAGGCCAAACGGCTGCCCCAGCGTATCAAGGGGGCGGAGCGCCATTGGCAGCGCGGAGCCGGGCTGAAAGCCGGCGCGGTCGTCCAAGGGCCAGCCGGCCTTGGCCAGCGCCTGCTTCAGCACGCCGCGGTACAGCGGATCGACCGCGGCCCGCACGGCAGACACGCGGGCGCCCAGATAGCTGGCCAGGGCGGATCGGTTCAGCAGGTCGGTCATGAGGGTGGGCTGGTCGGCCTCGATGTATAAGTCGCCGCGCTCTTCTACCAGCACCAAGCGGCCAAACCGCCCCATCTGCTCCGTGATGAAGACGGTCACCACTTGCGGCACCGGGTAGCGCGAGTAGCGGCCCAGCAGTGCGCGCACCGCCTCGGCGGTGAGGCCCGAAGCCGAGGCGTTCCACAGCGACAGCGCGGTCACGCGATACGTATGCAGATGCTCAGGGCTTTTCACCAGCTCGGCAAAGCTGGCCAGCCCTTCGCGGGCGGCCTCCGCCTCCGGGTGAGCCACCTCCAGCAAGATGCTGCGGTCGCTCTGCACAATCAGGGGCCCCGCTGCCTCCGCCACCGCCACCTCCGTCTGCCGCGCGCTGCCACGGCGCGCGGGCGGGTTGTCGTCAAAAAAGCATTCTAGCGCAGCCTGCCTGCTGCGTCCTGAAGGTTCGCTTAAAAAGCACGGCGACGGCAAAGTCGGAGCCGCATCCGACCGCTGTTGGGCACGCGTCAGCCGCCTGAAGGGCCGTAATCGCTGAAGTGCCCCTTGAAGAAGGGTTCGCCGCGGCAGAAGGGCCAGAAGCGCGGCGGCGGCGGCCCGCCTGGTCGCTCCGCATGGCCGGTCCCCAGCAGGTGTCTTGCTGCCAGGCCGTGAGGACGTCGGGATGGTGCGGGTCGTCGTGGAGTTGGACGGGGGTCTGGAGCAGCCCCTCGGGGACGATCCATCGCGCCCCCTCCCAGCGGATTTGGCCGGTCTTGTCCACCCGGCGGTCGACCACCACCCGACGTGCGGCCCGGATCTGCTCCAGGGTCTGGGGGCGGTGCACGCCGCCGGTCCCCCCGCGGGCGACCGGCGTCTCCCCGGTGGTGCCGTGCACGCGCCGGCGGTAGTGTTCTTCGAGCCAGGCGGCGAACCAGGTATTGAGCTGCCCCAGGGAGTCCGCGCGCTGGACGGGGAGCTCGGGGAGAAACGACGCTTGCAGCGAGCCCCAGAAGCACTCCTGCTTGCCTATCTTATGCGCAGGTGCGCATAAGATAGGTTATGACAAGCCGCGCGTTATGCAAAGTGTGCCCGGCCAACCCGCGTCACGCCGGGGTGCGGCTCCCGGGGTACTTTCTCATTTGTCAAGTTGCCTCCCTGGTTGTCAACGGCGGCCGCTGGCATGACAAGCTTCTCGTCGTGCCCTTGACCCTCGGCACCTGAAAAGGCCCCGTTACCAAAGAACACGGAATGGCAGAAAGTTTGGCTCGCCAGTGCCAACCCTCCTGTTGAAGCTCTGACAATCGCGGCCGTCAGTAAGCTCGAAAGGATCGACACCACCTTGCGCCTAGTCATCATGACACCTCCGAACCGTGCGGAGTGCAGTTGGAGGTAGCCCAACTGAGCGGGCGGGTATCCCCAGGGGGGTTACCACCAAATTCATCAACGTCACCGACCTTGGGGCTCAACCCACGGCAACGGCAAAGTCGGAGCGAGACCCGGCCATTTTTGGGCCCACATCATCCGCCTCGGGGGTCGCTTCGGGGTGGCGTGCCACCGAGGAAGGGTTCATGGCGGCCACATGGTCCGCAGCGCGGCGGCGGCGCGCAGGGCGACGCCGCCGCCCCGAGTATGGGCGGCCGCGGGGCGGTCGTTTCGCCCAGCAGGAGGTGGGCGACCGGGTCGGGATGGGCCCCAAGTGGTTCGCCGCCCGCGGAATGTTCGTTACCCCGCACGTCCGCAGGAGGTCGATGGCGGTGTTGCGCAGGGTGGCCATGATGCGCGGGCCATGGTAGGTGCGCACCGGGGAGCGGTCTTCGGCGTCGGTCATGTCCCGGATGTAGTGGAGCCGGGTCTCGATGCCCCAGTGGGGACGGACGCAAGCGCCCAGGGGCGCCGCATCGGCCGCGGCGGGGGTCAGATCGGTCAACCCGTAGGCGGTTTCGTCGCGGGAGTGGGTGCCGTCGAGCGCCGTGACGGGGCGGTCGACGCGAAACATCTGGGCGGGCCCCGGCCAGTTGAGGTGGGGATGCAGCGCGGTCGCGGTGCGGATGACGCGCGTTTCCATGCGGCCGGGGCCGCGATCCCCCGTGCGCACCGGAGGGGGAACAATCCGCCGGCTCCAGGCCCTGTAGGCATCGCGGACGGCGGGTGGGTTCCCTTTCGCGGTCATCACGTCGTGCGCGTGCTTGTCTTCCACGAGGTCGCGGGCGGGTTCCGTCTGCGTGGGCCAGGCATCGACGGTGACCACCCGGCCCGCCACGTCGAGCGGGTCGAGCAGGTCCTGGCGTTTCGGGATCTCGTGGGTCTGGGTCTCCACCAGGACCTGCCCCGCGACCGGCCCGGTGCGGTGAATCAAGGCGGCCCGCCAGGGGACCGGGCGGCCGGTGGCGCCGGGGGCCGAGCCGCGGAGGCTTTTGCTGTCAAGGGCCCGCGCGTCGCCCACCCGGTGTTCTTCCGCCGTCAGCCACTGGGTCAGCACCGCGTCCAGGGCGTCGCCGTCCCGCGGCTGGAGCACGCGGCGCAGCGTGGGCTCGCTCGGTACCCGATCGGCGGCCTCTGTGCGGGGGCAGTCGGGCGGGTCCCCGCCCTGAATCCCATCCCCGATCGCCACCCACGAGCGCTGGCCCGCCACGACGGCGGCGAGCGCCCGCAACACGACCGGGGTCAGCTCATGGCGCACCCCCCGCCGGTGGCGGGGATCCGTCAGCGCCTGCACCCGACGGCGCAAGCCGTCGGGGCCCGTCCCCTTCGGCGCATCCCCATCGGCCATCGTCAGGGCCCCGCCTGGGAGCGTCGGGGGCAGGAACGGGGAGGCCAGCACCGCGGGGCCGCTGGGGTGAGCGGGCGGACCCACACGGTCTTGGGGTGCCCATGGCGGACGCAGTGGTGCTGCGCGCGGGCAAAGCCACGCGTCGCGCCCACCGCCTGCCAGCCGCCGCGTCGTCAGCGCCAGCGTTTTCGAGGCCCGGTGGGGGATCTGCACCCCGGGGAGAATCAGGAACCGCGCATGGCTCGCGGCATAGCGCAGCCGCGCCCCCTGCTGTGGCCGCGTCCACCCGATCCCGCGGCCGCGGGCGCGACACCTCCAGGCGGCCGCCGCTCACCCCAGCCGCGCGACCCAGTGGCCATCGAGACCGGCGACGGCGTCCAGCGCTTCACCCACCAGCCCGCGAAAGCCGAGGTAGTGGTGGCGGGCCAGGAGCGCCCGCCACGGCGCGCGCTCCGCGGGACGGATCAAGCGGATCGTCAAGCGGTCGGCCCAATCAGGGACCGCGACGGCGTCCAGCGCGGCGCGTTCGGTGTGCATGGTGCCAGGGCACTCCACCGGGCGGCCGTTGTCCAGCCCACGCGCTAGGCCCTTACCGCCTCTCAAACGCCTCGACTATGACGGGGTCTTGGCTTAACAAGGCGGCCGCGCGGTTCCTCTCAAAGTGCGTCGAATGGCGATACGGCCTTTAGGCGTGAGGCGCACGGCCGTTAGACCCAAAGTGGGCGCTCCAATGGAGCCATTGGCGGCGGCGAGGGAGGCGGTGGCTTGCCGGGCCACCCGTGCCGCCGCCAACTTGCTATAATCAGCGCGAAACACAAGCTGGCACGACTTGATGGATGTCGAGCGGCGACGGAGGTGACGTGATGGGCCGGACGGCAGGCGGGCTCCGCCTCTTAGCCGATTACATGTCACTCGCCAAGCCCGGCATCGTGCTGTGGCTCGTCATCACGGGCTACTGCGCCATGGTGGTGGGCTACCGCGGCGTGCCGCCGATCGGGCTGACGGTGTGGATGGTGCTGGGGCTTTCTCTGTCGGCGGGCGGCGCCCACGCTGTGAACATGTGGTACGACCGCGACATCGACCCCCTGATGAGCCGCACCAAGAACCGGCCGGTGGCGGCGGGGCGCATCCCCGCGCGCCACGCGCTGGTGCTGGGGATTGCCATGGGCGCGGCGGCGGTCGCGATTTTAGGATTCGGCGACAACTGGCTCGCGGCGGCGGCCTCCCTGGCGGGCTACCTGTTTTACCTGTTTGTCTATACCTTTTGGCTCAAGCGCCGGACGCCCCAGAACATCGTCATCGGCGGCGCGGCCGGCGCCTTTCCCCCGGTAGTGGGCTGGGCCGCCGCCACCGGGCACTTGAGCTGGGCGCCTGTGCTGATGTTTTTGGTTATCGTGCTGTGGACGCCGCCGCACTTTTGGGCTCTGGCACTTTACCGCCAGGAGGACTACCGCCGGGCGGGCATCCCCATGATGCCGGTTGTGCACGGCGGCGCGCCCACCAAGCGCCACATGCTGGCGTACACCCTGTTGCTGCTGGGCGCCACGGTGCTGCTGTACTTCACGCGGGCAGTAGGAGATGTGTACTTGGCCGCCGCCCTGGTGCTGGGCATTCTGTTTGTGCTGGTGAACGTGCGGCTCCTGCGTGAGCCCGACGCCGCAGTGGCGTGGGCCAAGCGCACCTTTGGCTTCTCCTTGATTTACGTGGTGGCGCTGTTCGGCGCCATGGTGTTCAGCGTCCGCTAGCCGCTACTCGCGCTGCCAGGCACCGTCGGCCCACTTGAGCGTGGCGTGGCCGTCGGGCAGGATGAGCGGCGCTCCGGGAGCCACTACCACGGCGGAGGGGCACCAGCCAGCCGCGCGGCCCGCCACGATGCTCTCCAGCTGCAGGCGCGCGTCATGGTCGAGGTGACCGGCGGGGTCATCCAGGATCCAGCAGTGGGGGTGCGGCACCAAGCTGGCCGCCAGCCGCACCTGCTGCTGCAGGCCGGGCGACAGCGACCCCAATCGGCGCCGCGCTACGGCGTCAAGCCCCCACCGCTGCAGCTCGGCGGCCGCCCACGCGGCCGTGGGCACCCCCCACAGCACGCTAGCCAGATGGAGCCACTCGCGAACCGTCAGCGACGCGTCGCTGTCCGTCAGCGGGCGCGGCGGACCTACATAGGTTCGCCAGCGCCGAAAGCTCACCGCATCTCGGCGGGGCCTTCCTGCGGGCATCCACGCCAGCGCTTGGAATGCGCGCGCATCGCTGGCCGCGAGCCGGAGCAGCAGGCGCCCCGCCTCCGCCGAAGGGCCGGCGGGGGCGGTGACGCCCGGGTAAATTTCTATTAGAGCCCCCGGGCCGCCACCCTCAGGGGCCAGCACCAAAAGGGGTACTGGCGCCAGCGCGCTACCCACGGGCCGCCTCCCGGCTCCAATAGGTTGCGGCCAGCAGCGCTGCGAGGGCCAACCCGGCGAACGGCAGAGCGCCCGCGGGCGGTGTGAGCGCGCCGGCCCCTGGCGGCACCGACAGGTGGTGCACGACCTGGGCGGCGCCATTGGCCAGGACGACGAGGGCCAGTGCCCATCGCCGCCAGGCGCTTGGCAGCAGGTGGTCCAGCCACAGCATGACAGCCGCGGCGGCCAGAAACATGCCCCACCAGGCACCCAGGGGCAGGCTCGGCCAGGCCGACCGCACCAACAGCGTGGCCAAGCCGTCGGCGGCGGCCACCATAATCCAAATCCCTACGCGAGGCTGGTCCCACCGCATGGGGGCCTGGCCCGCCAGCTCGCCGAGTGCCCCGGTGCGTGGCATGCGCCCCGCCCACGCCAGCGCCGCCACGCCCAGCGGGGCGAAGGTGGCCCATAGGGCGGCCGCGTCCGCCGGCGCACCCCGGGCTGCCACGGCGCTCACCAGCATCAGGGCCAGCGACGCGGCGACCATGCGGGCGGGGGCCAACTTGAAGAAAATCCAGGCGGCCGCCAGCGCATGGCGGGCCTGCCGCCAGCGGGCCTGCCGCCGCGCGGTGCGGCCGAGGCGCGCGACGAAGGCGGCGTGGCTCGGCATCGGATCCGGATCGGCGCGGCGTCGGTACTTGGCCAGCCAGTCTTGCTCGTCGGGGGTCAAATCCAGCAACGCCCAGTCGCGGCGGCGGTCGGCGTCCGTCCGTTCGCCTCGGTCAGAGGGGTGCATGGGGGTCATCCTCCCTCCTAGGTGCCGCTTCAGGGGCCAGCACGGCCGCCAGGCGGCGATAGGCGCGATGCAGGCGAGTTTTGACGGTGCCGAGCGGCAGCGCCAGCGCGCGCGCGACGTCGGCCAGGGATTGGTCCGCGAAGTAGTGCAGCGCCACGACTTGGCGCTGATCCGCGGGGAGCTGATTGAGCGCGGCCGCCAGGCGCTCGCGATCCAGGATCCGGTCGGTCCAATCGGGACCGGCCGACGGCGCCTCGGGCGGCTCGGCGACCAGCTGCTCGCGGCGGCGCCGCCGCGCATGGTCGATGGCGAGGTTGGCGGCGCACCGGTACAGCCAGCCCCCCACATGGTCCAGCGGCGCGCGCTGCCGAATCAGGCGCAGGAATGTGTCCTGCACCAAGTCTTCCGCCACCGCCGAGCGCCCGGTCATGCCCAGCAGCATTCGGTACAGCGGGCGCTCGTAGCGGCTCACCAGCTGCTCGACCGCGCTGCCGTCGCCCGCGAGCGCGTCCTGCAGCAGCTGCTCATCGCAGGCGCCGCCGGTTTCTGGCCCCGCCGTAGCCTCGCCCCCTGTCTTCCGCCCGCGCTCGGCGGAGCGCGCCGCCGCCCACGCGGTCACGACGGCGCCCGGCCTTCATGGAGCGCTGCTTGGGCCAGCGCTGTCAAATTGGGGGCGGTGGGCCACCCATGGTGCAGGAGCCGCCGCAGTCCTTGGAAGTATGCCTGTTCCGCGGACGTGGGCCAGTGCCGAAACAGCGTGGAGCTTGCGCTGACGTGCCAGACGATGCCGACCGACGGGGCGATGTTGTTCAAGCTGCTCATGGCCGATAGTGCAGGCCGCTGCCAGGGGGGGATGGCAAGCTGCATGCCGCCTTGGATGGCGGCCCAGCGCGGCGACAGCTGAGCCCACAGGTTCCGGGCGACGGCGGGTGGGGCCATGCTGGCCGTTTCAGAGTAGGGCGCTTCGAGCGCGGTGAAGACGCCCACCAGCGCATCGCGCTGGTGGGGACCGACCAGGCGGTCCCATTCAACCGGGTTAGGATTGCCCAACCCTCTCATGAGAGACGCGCCCGGGCCCCAGGCCTCCGCCACCAGCACGGGCCGAGCGGGCGTGCGCATCACACGCCTCCACACCTGGAACCCCGTGGACCAGCCCAGCGTGTTGGGCGGCAGCTGGCGCCAGGACAGGGCCGCAGTCGGGCCTGACCACACTTGAGCACCGGGGAGGGCGGTGGCGACGAACTGCCCGCCCACCAGCACCACGCCCGTGGAGGTGCGCTCGCGAGTGTGGCCGGGGTAGAGCTGCCCTAAGTTCGACAGCAGCACCGGGGGCGGGGAGCCGGTACGCGCCACGTGCACCGCGAGCCGCATGACGGCGGGCTCGCGCGGATGAGCGAAGTCCGCCGCGGGGATGGGGTACCAGGTGCCGGCCGGCAGCAAGTCGGATCCGGGTGCGCTGAATGCGGTCAGCACGTTCGGAATCGTCAGGGGAGTGCCCAGCATGGCCGCCAGGGCTCGGTGCATCTCCGGGATGAGGTTGGGCCCGAAGGTCACGGTCCCGGCGTACCGAATGGTGAAGGGGCCTCGGCCGTGTAGCGCCAGCAAGCCGTCGGTGCGGCGGCGGACGGCCAGAACCTGGGCGCCGCGCGCAACCGACCGCACGGTCAGCTGAGGGTTGAGCCACAGCCACACCGTGCCCGAGCCCGCCGCCGTGATGCGGGCCGCGGCGGAGATTCGTCCCCCCGGCTCAAACGTTAGCGTGAGCTGCTCCGACGCCAGGGCGCCCCCACGAGCTTGGGCCAGCGCGGCTGGCCCCGGCAGCGGCACGGCTTGTGGAGCCTTGGCGAGAGCCGCGAGCGCGGCGGCCGCGACGAATCCGGCCCACAGCAGGCTGACAGCCCAGGCAGCCGGCCGCTCCCGGAGGGTCCAGCGCCGGGCGCGGCCCACCGCGGCGGCGGCGCCGGCAGCGACCGGCAGGGCCGTGCCGGTGGCCGTCCATCCGAAGGCGGCCACATAGGGCCCAAAGCCAAAGGCTGCGTTGAACTTGTTGACAAACCATCCCCAGGGGGTCGTGGCCATCAGCGGGGCGAGTCCGGCAAAGGGGGAGGAGCTGCCAGCCGGCAGGGCGGTGCCCGCGGCGAGTCCCGCCACCGGGAGCACGATGGCCAGCAGGGTCGCCCAGCGGCCGGCGGCCACGGTGCCCACCACGGCGCCCCAGGCCAGCATGAAGGCGTCGGGCAAGCCTAGGATGAGGGCGGCCAGCGGCACGGCGCCGAGAGAGAGGGCCCATCCGGCGGGGTAGCGGATGCCCAGCACCGCCGCTAGGCCCAGCGCCGCCAAGAGGCCCGCGCCAAGGCCCGTGGCCAGGAGCGCGGCGGTGCCGGCCCCCGTCAGCGCCAGCCGGCTGGCGGGCCAGCTGGCTCGGAAGCTTCCGGGGCTGTCCCGCCGGTCAAGGGAGGCCCAGCGCACGCCTGCCAGCGCCCACACGACGGGGCTGAGCGGGACCACCGACGCCAGCACCGCAAAACTGGGGAGCGGGATCACCCCGCTGGCCGCCGTGACCAGCCAGTAGGCGGCCACCGGGACCGCCACGCCGGCGGCCGCTAGGGCGGGCCCTTCCCAGCCGCGCCACAGCCATCGCCACCAGCGGGACCACTCGGCCTGCAGCACGCTCATGTGTCTTGCCCTCGCCTTTCACGCCACCGATAAAGCCCCGTGCCGAGCGCCCACGCGAGGGCGCCAATGCCCCCAAGCGCCCAGCGGCTCTCGGTGAGCGCGGCGCCGGCCGAGTAGTGGGTGGCGGCAAACAGCATCCACCACGCGGGGTGGGGCGCCCTCACGAACTCCATCGCCATGAAGCTGGCCACGCTCAGCAGCACGGCGCCGGCTGTGCCCAGCTCCAGCGAATGCGTGAGCTCCGCCGTGAAAAAGACGCTTCCCGACAGAACCAGGGCGACCGGCATCTCCAAGGTGGCCGCTGCCCACGGAGAGACCGGGGGGCTGGCGGGCCAGGCCAGCGGCAGCACGGCGCTCAAGAGCACGACCGATAGGATCGCCGGGGCCAGCCAGCTCACCACGCGCGCCCAGGCGGGCACGGGGTACGCTGCCCAGATGGCCCGGCCGCGCGGGCGCAGGTCCTCTAAGCAGAGCGCCATCCACGGCAGCACCAGCTGGGGCAGCAATAGCCCCAGCGCCTGAGCAAAGTCGACCTGGCCCACCGTGGGGGCGCCGTGGGGCGGATTCAACAGGGCGGTGAGCGGCACCGCCGCTGCCGGTGCCGAGAGGTGTGACAGCAGGATGGTGGCCACGGCGGCCGCCAGCGCCAGGGCGGCCATCCACCAGCCAGCCGCCCGGCGCCACTCGGCGCGGGCCACGCCCCACCCCGGCCTCACGCGCGTGCCCGCCCGTCGGCGAGGGCGCGAGGTAGCCATCTTCCAGTGATGGCGTGGCCTCCGCCTGGGCGTGGGGCGCGGCGAGCACCGTGCGCACCCGCACCTCGCCGTGCTGCTGGCGCACCGAGGCAACCAAGGGCCGCTCCGCGGCGGGCCGCCGGGCCCACTCGGCTTCGCGGTCTCGCCACTCGGGCAGGGCGAGTACCTCTTCGTGCACGCGGCCGCGGGCGCGCTCTTCCAAATCGCGGCGGCTCCCTTGACTCAAGGCGCGGCCGCCGGCCAGCACCAGCACCTGGTCCGCCAAGTCCTCCAGGTCGGACACGATGTGGGTGGACAGCAGGACGGTGGCGCGCGCGCCCAGGGTGGCCAGCGACGTTTTGAGCCGGCCGCGCTCCTCGGGATCCAGTCCCGCGGTGGGTTCGTCCAGGATGAGGAGATCGGGCTGGCCCAGCAGGGCCTGGCCCACCACCAGGCGCTGCCGCATGCCGCCGGAGTAGGAGCGGATGCGGTCGTGGGCGACCGCGGCCAAGCCCACGGCCTCCAGCGCGGCCGCCACCTCCCCGGCGGCGGCGGGGCGCGCGAGGCCCTTCATCGCGGCGGCGTAATCCAAAAATTCTCGGCCGGCCATGCGCTCGTAGAGCGTGTACAGCTGGGGCACATACCCGAGCCGGCGCCGCACCGGGGTTTCCTGGCCCGGCATCTGCCACGGGCCGCAGCGCACCGTGCCTTCGCTGGGCGGCATGACCGTCGCCAGGATCTTGATCAGGGTTGACTTCCCGGCGCCGTTGGGCCCCAGAATCCCAGTGACACCCGGCCCAAAGTGGGCCGCCACTCCGTCGAGTACCACCCGGCGCCCATAGCGCTGCCGAATCCCTTCTGCCGAGACGTCCATGTGCTCCCTCCACTCATCGCAGGTATCGGAGGTATCGGATGCCGCCGATGCCAGGCCCCTTCCCCCGGGAGACGCAGAGCCGGAGCGATCGGTTCCCTGGAAAGCGAGGCGGGCTGGCCAAGTTACTTGGCGGGTCCGGCGGCTGGTGGGACCGCAAAAATATCATCCTCCTGAGTCGGTGCGGTCAAAAGTGACATCATGTGATATCAGGAGCGTGAAGAATTTTTTGCTGGACCTTCGCATGGCGTTGGCGCGTGACTCGGCGCTCGCGATTGTCGGCCGAGACAAGAACAACGCATTTCTCGCCGAACGGGGGAGGCTGCCTTCCGAGCTGCCGCGGCTTCTGAAAAACCTGTCAGCGGCAGACCACTCGGAAGGGCCGCTCCTCGACGACCGAGGCTCCGACTGGGAGTGGTGGGTGTTCGGCCCTCGGGACGACGGAGCTACCCTGTAAAGCTGGCCGTCAAGGCCGGGCGTGTTAAATGCCTGTCCCTTCATGTGGCCGAGTACGAGATGCCCCGTCCTTTTAGCCCAGCTCAAGGAGGTGACAGAGGTGACACAAGTAAGTGAGTGACCGCGTGTTTTGTCCCGAGTGCGATGAGGAGCGTCTGCCGCGGTTAGAAACCCGGCGCGAGACGCTCTCGGTGCGCGGCGAAGCCCAGTGCGTGACGGCTGAAGTGCTCGTGTGCCCGGTGTGTGGGCAGGATCTGGCCGACCAAGAACGCGACGGCAGGACGCTAGGAAGTGCCTACAATGCATATCGCCAGCGCCACGGGCTTCTGCGGCCCGTTGAAATCCGCGAGCTGCGCGAACGGTATCACCTGTCGCAGCGATCGATGGCGAAGCTCTTGGGGCTGGGCCTCGCTACCATCCAGCGCTACGAGTCCGGCGCCCTGCAGGACGATGCCCATGATATGTTGCTTCGCTGCTTTGCGGATCCCAAGAACGCGCGGGAAATGGCCGCCCGCAACCGAAATCAGGTGTCGCCGCGCCAGTGGGCGCTGTTCGAAGAAGCCATCCAGAGTGGCGAGATGACCCAGTCCGCGGGAGGCCACGCGCCGACAGGCAGTGGCGGGGCTGGTGAGGTGGAGTCCCTGGCGCATGCGATCCGCTGCCTCTTGAGCGAAGCGGCTCACCGCGACTTTGTGGTAGGCCGCACGAAGCTCTTGAAGCTGTGGTGGCTGGCCGACTTTCTTCACTTTCGAATGTTTGGGCGCGCAATCACGGGGGTCGAGTACGTGGCGCTGCCGCGGGGACCCGTTCCTCAAGACTTCAAGGGGCACCTGCGGCGCTTGGATGAGGCGGGCGAAATCGACGAAGGGGAGGTGTCGTATGGACGTTATGAAGGTTACGAGTACCGCGTCGGCGATCCCGAGTCCGGCGAATTGCTGTCGCCCACCGAGCGATCTGTCATCGCCGTAGTGGTGGAGCGCTTCGGGGGCCTCACGGCCCAGGCATTGAGCGACATGACCCATCGCGAGCCGCTGTGGGTGGCCTTTTCGGAAAGTGGCCGGGTGCCTTACCACGAAGCCCACGCTCTCGCCATGCTGGAGGGGCTCCCCGCCGAGGTTCTCACGCGGCTTCGGGAGGACACGGACGGGCGAGCGCCCCCGGAGTCCTAACGGGCAAAGCGGCCGCCTCCCCAGAGGGAAGCGGCCGCTTGGTGCCGGCGGCTAGCCCAGCTGTGCCAGAATCTTGTCCCACACTGCTTGGTCCACGGGGGCATCCTGCCGCGCCAGCGGCGTCTTCGACAGGTGCGCCACCCGGTCCTCGTACGGCACCGAGGTGGGGTCCCGGTAGATGAGGCCGGTTACCATCTCGTCGGTCTCATGCAGCTTGGTGAGCGCGGCCACCCGATCCGTGGGGTCGTACGCCTCGTCGCTGGCCAAGTTGGTGAGGTTCTGCTTGTACCAGTCATAGGTGTTGACCTTGTTGTATGTCACGCATGGGGAGATCACGTTGATGAGCGCAAAGCCCGGGTGGCGCACCCCCGCCTGAATCAGCTCGGCCAGCTGCGGCTGCCAGCTGGAAAAGCCCTGCGCCACAAACGTGGCGCCGCCCGCGATGGCGGTGGTGAGGGGATGCACCGGCGCCTCGATGTTGCCGGCCGGGGTCGTCTTGGTTTTGAAGCCGCTCTGGGATGTGGGCGAGTACTGGCCCTTCGTCAGGCCGTAAATGTGATTGTCCATCACCAGGTAGGTCAGGTTGACGTTCCGCCGGAGCGCGTGCATGAAGTGGCCCATGCCAATGGCATACGCATCTCCGTCGCCGCCGGTGCAGATGACGGTCAAGTCGCGGTTCGCGAGCTTCACGCCCATCGCGGATGGCAGCACCCGCCCGTGCACCACGTGCAAGTTGTACCCGTTGACGTAGTTGCCAATCTTGCCGGAGCACCCGATGCCGGCCACAATGGCCAGCTTCTCGGGCTCCAAATCTAAGGCCACAAGCGACTTCTGCAGCGCAGCCAGCACGCCGAAGTCGCCGCAACCGGGACACCACCAGGACTTTTCACTGGTTTTGAAATCCGCCAGCGTCGCCCCCGTCGCCCCCGTCGCCATCTACACCACCTCCGCCAAGTCTAAGAAGGACAGCGCCTGCTGCACTACTTCGCCAGGGGTGAACGGGACGCCGTCGTATTTGAGAAAGCTGTGAAAGCGGGCCTCATGGCCGATGCCGTGCGTGCGCATCAAGTTGAGCACCTGGCCGGTGGCATTTTGCTCCACTACCATCACGCGGCGCGAGCCCGCCAGCGCTTCGATGAGCGGCCGGGTGGGGAACGGCGCCAGCACGCGCAGCCACACCAGCGCCACGCGATGGCCGCGGGCGGTCAAGAGACCCTGCGCCTCCCGCAGGATGCCAACCGTCGAGCCCACCGCGACCAGTGCCAGGTCGGAATCCACGGGCCCTTCTCGCTTGACCGACTCCCTCGCGAACCCCTCCAGCTTGCGAAATCGCTTCTGCATCATGTGCGCACGGTTGACCGGATCTTCGCTCACTTTGCCCAACTCGGAGTGCTCCACGCCCGTCGCCAGAAACTGGCCATGCTTCATGCCGGGCACCGACCGTGGGGAGACGCCCGACTCGGTCAGCGCGTAGCGCTTGAACTGGCCCGCCGGCACGTCGGCCAAGTCGCGCTCGCTTACCATCGGCCCGCGCTGGATGGGCACGCGGGTGCGGTCCAGCACCGATCGGTCGACACTTTGGGTCCACAGGCCGAGAGACAAGTCGGACGCAATCAGCACCGGGCACTGGTACTGCTCCGCCAAGTTGAAGGCGTCCATGCCGTCGGCAAACGCCTCGGGAATAGAGCTGGGGGTCAGCACGATGCGCGGCGACTCTCCGTGACTGCCATTCAGCATCTGCATGAGGTCCGACTGCTCGTGTTTAGTGGGCATGCCGGTGGAGGGCCCGCTGCGCTGAATGTCGGCGACCACCACGGGCGTCTCCGTCATGGACGCGAGCCCCAGCGCCTCCTGCATCAGGGAAAAGCCGGGGCCGGAGGTGGCGGTCATCGCGCGGGCACCGGTGAAGCCCGCCCCGATGGCCAGGTTGATGGCGGCGATTTCGTCCTCGGACTGCACTACCACACCGCCCACCAGCGGCATCCACTTGATGAGCGCCTCCATCACGTCGGAGGCCGGCGTAATGGGGTAGGCCGCCATGATGCGACAGCCTCCCGCCAGTGCTCCCAGCGCCAGCGCGTCGTTGCCCGTGATGACCACCCGGTCGCCCGGGTGCGGCTCACCTAGCCGAATTTGGGTTAAGTGCCCGGCCTCGGCGCGGATTTGGTCGTAGCCCCGCTGGACCGCCGCTTGGTTCGGCCCGACGACGGCGTCGCCCTTGGAGCCAAACCGGCGCGCGACATAGTCCTGAAACGGCGCCAGCGGCAGGTTCATCAGCGCGGCCGAGGCGCCCACCGCCACCATGTTCCGCATCAGGACTGACCCCAGCTCCTTGGCAATTTGGGTCAGCGGCAGGCCAATCAGGTGCACGTCCGCCCGGCCGGGCGGCAGCTTCGGCTGGAACGCGGCATCGGCCAGCACCAGCCCGCCCGGCGGCAGTTCCTGCACGTTTTTGTCGATGGTTTCCTGGTTTAAGGCCACCAGCACATCGGTGGTGTCCGTGGTGGCTTCCACCGGTTCGGTGGCCACGCGCACCTTGTAGTTGGTGTGCCCGCCCTTGATGCGGGACGAAAAACTTTTGTACCCGTACACGTAGTAGCCCATGCGGTTGGCCACCGTCGCCAGGGCGTCCCCGGTGGAGTCGATGCCTTCGCCCTGGTCGCCGCCAATTTTCCATGCCACGCCTCGCGCTGTCGCCATCCCCGAGCGCCCCCCCCACAAGCTTAGGGCTTCGGCGTGCCGCTCAGGCAGAGCCGGGCGCCGCGCCCTTGGTACTCACTCCATCATAGTAGCCGCATCTGGGAGCGATCAAAAATGACGGTCCGTTATCACGGGTATTCCGCGAAGTTATTCTAGCGGAAGCGGCGGCACCCTGTAGGGCGCGGCGCCGAGAGCCAGATTAGGGAACCAGAAAAGGGGGGGCTGGCATGCAGCTGCATCAGCTGAAAACGTTCGTGCGGGTGGTGGAGTCCGGCAGCTTGACGCGGGCCGCCATGCAGCTGGCGCTGACCCAGCCGGCGGTGACCAAGCAGCTGGCGGTGCTGGAGCAGGAGCTGGAGTGCAAGCTGCTGTGGCGCCGCGGCCGCCGGCTGCACCTCACGCCCGCCGGCGAGCTTCTTTACGGCTATGCCCGCCGCATCACGGCGCTGGTGGACCAGGCGGCGGACGCCGTGGCCACCCTGGAGCGGCCTGGCCACGGCACCGTGCGGCTGGGGGCGGTGAGCATGGTGAGCACCACCGTGCTGCCGCGTGTGCTGGCCTACTTTGGCCGGCACTACCCGGCGGTGCAGGTCCACGTGGAAAGCGGCGAAGTGCAGGACAGTGTGGACCGGGTGCTGGCTCACGAAGTGGACTTGGCGGTGGTCACCGTACCGATCGTGCATCCGCGACTCGTGTCGTTGCCGCTCGCCGAGGACCGCGTGGTGCTGGTGGCGGCGCCCGCGATCGCGGCCCACTGGCCGAAGCCCCTGCCGCTGGCGCGCCTCGCCGACTTGGGGTTTATCTCTTATCAGACGCCGTCTCGGTTTCGGTCGTTCGTGGATGGAATGCTGGAGCGCCAGGGGGTGCTGCTCAGAGTCAAAATGGAGTTCAACAGCCACGAGGGCGTGCGCTCCATGGTGCGGCTGGGGCTGGGGGCGGCGTTCATGCCCCACTCGGTGGTCGAGGAGGACCTCCGGGCGGGAACGCTCGCCGTGATCCCCGTCGAACAGCTCGCGCCGATGACCCGGGTCACCTCTCTGATCCTGCCGGTGGACGGGCATGGGCATCCGGCGCTGACGGCGCTGCTGGATAGCTTCGCGACGGTGTTTCCCCTGGCGGCAGAGGCCCTGCCAGCCTGGGTGCGCAGGTGAGGCGCCGCCGGCAAGCTTATCCCAGGGAGGCTAGTGGCAGCAGCCGGTCGATGGCGGCGAGCACGTCGTCCGCCCACTGGGCTCCGCGGCGCACCACGGCCTCGGCCGGGGTTTCGATGACGAGGGCGACTCCGCTCTGGACACGGCGAGCCTGCCGCTCGAGCGACACCCAGTCCGCGTCCAACTGGGCTGCGGGTACCTTCACCGCACCATGGTGGTCGGGCGTGAACAGCACCGGTGACGGCCCTGGAGGCAGTGCCTGCAGTCGCGCGGGGCTGAGCTGGCCAATAAAGGCAGCCTTGGCTGGCCCCGCCTCCGCGAGGGCGGCCAGCCGCACAAAGCCTCCGCGGCGGGACACCCCCACCTCGAAGTGCACCTGGGCCTTGTAGCCGCGCGGCGTCGTGCTCCACGCCACCCAGGTATCCTCGGGCGGATGGACCCGGCGGCGCAGGTGGCGGGCTACGTGGGCGTAGGCCGCCGCCTGCAGGCGGGCCGACAGCGCTGGCACCAGTTGCTGGCCCAGCGCGGAGAGCCGCGGCGTCGCCTCGCGGCGCAGGGCGGCCATGCAGGCGTCGAAATCCTCCTGGCGAAACACCTCAAACACCGCGGCCGGGAACCCTGCAAAGACGGCTGCCGGGGCCGCTGAAGCTGGCGCGGACAATCGGTTGGCGCACATGATGCCCATTCCCCTTTCGCTTCCCGGGCGGTTCCGCCACCTCCCGGCCCCCGCCGGCGACTCGCGCGGCTCCGGCGCACAAACCGTACAATAGGCGTCAGAAGCGGCGGAGGTCGCCTACAACGTAGCACAACGGGAGGGTCCTTTTGGCGACACGGGAGGAATGGCGCCGCTGGTGGGAGCGGCAGCGGGCGCTGGTGGAGGCGCCTGCGGGGGCGCTGTTAGCGCGGGTGGAGCCGGGCCCGGATACCGCCCATTGGATGATAGGTGCGGGCCAGGCCGGCAGCACCGCCGCGGCCGCGGTGGTCCACTGGCTCTGCCCGCCCGACACTGACTGGGCTTTCGTGCCCACGGGCCGCCCCGAGGTGGTGCCGGTGGCTCATGGGGCCCTGATTGGCTATGCGGCCCCAGATGGGGAAAACCCGGTGTGCCTGGCGGACATGGCGCTGGAGGCGGCCCGCGGCACCGGGGGGGAAGCGCTGGTGGCAGCCCGGCTGGCGGAAGGCACGCCGGCCGAGCAGGAGGAGTCGCGGCGCTGCCTCATGGCCGGCCTCCCGCCGCACTGGCCGCCGGACGGGCCCCCCATGGGGCGCGGCGCCATTCTCAAAGCCCTGCGGGGGCTCCAGGCTGAGGGCCGCCGCGAGTTTGATGCCTTGGCGGTGAAGGCCATCGAGGCCACCACGCTGACCCTGCGCTGGCGAGCGCTCGAGCCCGGCGCGCGGGAGGAGGTGCCGGCGGGCACGGCCGGCACCCCCAAAGGAGGCGGCCAACTTGGTGCTGGGTGAGGACGATTTGTGGGCTCGCATGCGCGCGGCGGACCCCGAGCGGCGGCTGGTGGTGACACCGCTGCTGTCTCTGGGCCAGGTGCAGAGCGGCAGCCTGGACGTGCGGCTGGGAACCGACTTTATCTTGCTGAAGCGTTCGGCGCGAGGGCCCATTGATCCGCTGGCCGGCTCCACCGTGAGCGACTTCCAGGAGCGGGTGCGGGTCGATGTGGGCGGCCGCATGATTTTGCATCCCAACCAGCTGGTGCTGGGGGCGACGCTGGAGTACCTGTCGGTGCCGCGCGACTTGATGGCCTACGTGATTGGCCGCTCGTCGTGGGGCCGACTGGGCCTCATGGTGGCCACGGCGATTATGGTGCAGCCCGGATACCGGGGATCGCTGACGCTGGAGCTGGCGAACTTGGCCGACACCCCGGTGTATCTGTACCCGGGTGTGCGGGTGGCGCAGCTGGTGTTCCACGAATTGGAAAGCGCGGCCGCGCCCTACTCCCAGCCGGCGGCCAAGTATCAGGCGCCGGTGGGGCCGGAGTTTTCCAAACTCGCCGAGGACCGGGACTGGTCGGTGATCGCGCGCTGGCCCGGCCGCGCGCCAGGCTGAGGCACACGCCTCACTCGATTCGCACCACGCGGTTTTGGGCATCTACGTGAACCGTGTGGGGATGATGGCGGGCCGCCTCCTGATCGTCCACCTCGGCGTAGGCCAGCACGATAACGGGGTCGCCGGGCAGAAAATGGCGCGCGGCGGTCCCGTTCATGCACACCATCTCGGGGTGGTCAGGGTCTTCCAGTGCGTACGTGACCCAGTGGGTCCCGTTGTTGATGTTGGTGATGTGCACGTACTCGTAGGGCACCAAATGGGCCGCGGCCATCAACGCGCGGCCCAGCGTGAGGCTGCCCTCGTAGTTCAGGTCCCCCACGATCACGGTGGCCCGGTGGATTTTAGACTTCAACAGCCGACGCCGCACGAGTTGGCCTCCTTCTGCCGGGGCGCTGCGCGCTGCCGCCCGCCGGCTCTTTAAGCTTATGCGGCTGCTGGCCAACAGTGCCCTCGCCGATCCGCGCATAAAGGGCTGACCGCAGCCGACACTACGCGCATCAAACATCGAAAGCAGGAGGAATCATGGCCAACCACAACGACCCAGCGAGCCAAGACGGCCAGCCGCCGGCGCCACAGCGCGAGCGAGGGCCGGGGCAAGCCGTGCCGGGCGGGGAGAAGGCGTCCAGCGGGCGGCCAGCCCCGCGGCCGCACCCCCGGCCGCCGCTGGACGCCGTGCACGTCAGATCCCTCAACGACGCGGTGCGCCGGGAGCTTTGGTATCTGGACTCCATCGTGGCCGCACCGTTTCGCCTGGCGCGGCGATACGTGCGGTCCAAGACCCCAAAGGGTGAGGCATCGCCGCTGCGGATGGGTGCGGACGAGCTGCTGTGGGCCGTGGAAGGCCTGGCGCGCCTGCCTCTCAAACTGCTGCAGGCGGCCGCGGGCGAGCCGCCTGCCGCCGGCGGAGGGTCCAGCCCGTCCTAGCTTAGCGGTGGGGCCCGATTCCCCGGCATGGCGCCGGCCACCGCTCGCGTATGGATGCCCATGGCGACGCGTGGAGCATCCCCGTGGCGGTGAGGTGGTGGGGGTTAAGTCCCAACGTCATCCGGCTGGCGGCCGCGATGGGCCTCTGGGGCTTGGGATTTGGGCTGTACGGCACGCTGTGGCCGCTGTACGTGGAGCAGTTGGGGGGATCGGCCCTGGCCATTGGGTGGCTGGCCGCCTTGGCCGGCGTGGTGACGGCGGCCAGCGCCTTGCCGGGAGGGTACTGTGCCGATCGATTTGACCGGCGCTGGCTGATTCGCTGGGGCTGGGCCCTTGCGGTGCCGGCGCCGCTGCTGTTTGCCTGGGCCCCACACTGGCAGTGGCTGGCGGTGGGCGTGCTGCTGTACTTTGGCACGTCCTTTTCCACGCCCGCGGCCCAGGCGTACATTCAGAGGGAAGCCCAAGACCGGCTGGCGCTGGCGTACAACGCCGTGATGGGCGCCTTTGCCGCCGGCGCGGTGCTGGGGCCCGCCGCCGGGGGCTTTGTCGTCGCGCGCGCGGGATTTCACGTCCTGTTTTACCTGGCGGCGGCTATTTTTTTGCTGTCGACCGTGATGGTGTGGCCCATTGACCCCGGCCCTGCTGCCGGCCCCCCGCGGGCCTTTGTGTGGCGAAGGCGCCCCCGCCTGTATCGCTGGGTGGCGCTGACGGCCGTGCTGGCGCTGGCGGGCGGGCTGGCCGGGCCGTACGTGGTGCCATTTTGGCGCGCGGCCGGCGGACTCTCGGTCCAAACCATTGGCCTCCTGTCCGGCCTGGCCATGCTGGTGGGCGCCGCCAGCGGGCCTCTGTGGGGGCGGCTGGCGGAGCGGGTGGGGCTGCCGTTTGCGCTGGGGCTGGGCATCAGCGTGGGCACCCTCGGGATCGTCGGGCTGTTTGGC
Organism: Bacillota bacterium; assembly: GCA_021846505.1. Taxonomy (GTDB): domain Bacteria; phylum Bacillota; class Sulfobacillia; order Sulfobacillales; family JAIMBI01; genus JAJZWV01. Next base: position 44,910 of record JAJZWV010000011.1, on the reverse strand, counting down.
TGGCCACGCATCCTGTGGGTGCAGGTGGGAGCTGCGGGCGTGCGCGGCGCTGGCGGCGGGAGCCACCTTCTGACCGGCGTCGCCGTGGGGCGTGTTGTGCGGGGGCCGGAGGCGGGCACGGCTTACGGCGTGCTAAACCTAGCGGCCGAAATGGCGGGCGCGGTGGCACCGTTTCCCGGTGCGCTGCTGTATCGGTTCCGCCCCGAGGCGCCGCTGGTTTTTCAGGCCGCCATCTTAGCACTGGCGGCGGTGTGGGTCCTGACCGCCCGCCCCCATGGGGTTCCGCCGTAGCAGATTTGGGCGGATTGACGCGAGTCAAGGCACAAAATCTGCTAAACTTAGCTATCTGGATGGACGCCAGGCAACAGGGCGCGGCCTGGAGTGACAGCCGTCGCGCCAGCCCGCCATGGCTCACACACTGATCGCGCTAGCTTGCGGCTGGGGCGGACGGCGAACAGAGATAAGCCAATGCGCGACCGGAACTCTACATCACGAATGACGAGGCTGACGGGCTAAATGAGGCTGACGGAGGCGGGGGGCACCTTTTCGGCGTGAGCAAAGTGTTGGGCATTTTGTCCCTGATACCTGCGATGGAGCTGGCGCTGTTTTTCCTGCTGGCGCACTGGTGGGGCTTCGGGTCGGCCTTCACCATCAGCTGGGTGTCGTGGCTGGTGGGCATCGGGATTGCGGTGGTGGGGATTCGCCGCTGGTGGCTGGGGCGGAGCGCGCGCTGGCGCCAGGGCACGGTGGACCTGGTGGATGCTCCCGATCTGCTGGGGGTGATGGTGGCGGCCCTGCTGCTGATTATGCCAGGACCTGCCACCGGATTGGCCGGCGCCCTCTTAATGATCTCCCCCGTGCGCGCGGCGCTGTGGCGGCTGACGGCTCGTCATGCGGCGCGCCGCATGATGGGCCGCCGCTACCGCTGAGTGAGCGCCCGGGCTGGCGGGGCACTCACGGGGCCGCTGGGGGCTGGCTTGGCCGCGTTGGTCGTGGCCATGGGCATCGGCCGCTTTCTCTACACTCCTATGCTGCCGGCCATGCCGTCTATAGGTTCGGCCCATCTCTCCAGCACCGTGGCGGGCGCCATCGCGTCCGCCAACTACCTCGGGTACCTCATCGGCGCTCTCACGGCCGGGATGGTGCCCGCGCACCGGGGGCGAGACCGGATTCGCTGGCTGGCTTTCGCCTTGTGGCTGGGGGTGGCGGCGACGGGGGCGATGGGGCTTTTTGATGCCGTGCCCGCGTGGATGGCGCTCCGCGGCGTTGCCGGCGCAGCCAGCGGGTGGGCGTTCGTGTGGGCCACCGCGCTTATCTTGGACTGGATGAACAAAACCGGGCGGCCGGGGGGCAGCGCATGGCTGTTTGCCGGAGTGGGCGTGGGCATTGCGCTCACGGGGGCGCTCACCCCGGCGCTGCTGGCGCTGGGCGGCTGGCGCGCAGGGTGGCTCGGCATGGCGGTGGTGGGGGCGGCCCTGGTTTGGTGGCTGGCACCGCGCTTGCCCGCCCTGGACCGCGTGCCGGCGGCCGCCCGTCCGGCCACGGCACGGCGGCCGCCGTTTGCGCTGTGGGGCATTGTCGTGGCGTATGCGCTGGAGGGGCTGGGGTACGTGGTCATGGCGACCTTTATCACGGCGTTTTTCACCCGGACGACGTCGCCCGGCGCGGCCGATGCCAGTTGGGTGCTGGTGGGCCTGGCGGCCGCGCCGTCCGTGGGGCTGTGGACGCTGGCGGCCCGGCGGTGGGGTGCCCGGCGCGCCGTCTATGCGGTGTATCTGACTGAGGCCGCCGGTGTCCTGCTCCCGGTATGGGTAAGCGGGCTGGCGGCGGCGGCCGTGGCTTCGGTGCTGTTTGGCGGCACGTTTCTGGGAGTCATGGGGCTGGTCATGCTGCTGGGACGGGACGCGTCCCCGCATGACGGCGCCCGGACGGTGGCGCAGCTCACCGTCGCGTTTGGCACGGGGCAAATGGTGGGGCCCATTGCGGCCGGCTGGCTCACGGACGCCACGCACACTCTGGAGCCCGCGCTGCTGCTGAGTGCGCTGGTACTGCTGGCGGCGCCCGCGGTACTTTGGGTCGCGGGGCGGCGCCTCCCGGCGCCGGCGCCCGGCTAGGTGACCGCCGCGCGGGCCGCCGGGTCAGCAAAGGCGGCGTGGCCGCCGGACGACAAAATGCGCGCGAGGCATGCCACCGCTGCCAGCACGTCGGCGGCGTCGGTGTAAAGCGGCGCCGGCGCCAGGCGCAGCAAATTGGGCGGGCGGTAGTCGACAATCACCCGCCGCTGGCGCAGCGCCAGTGACAGGGCGGGCGCATCGGGATGCGCCAGCGCCACGTGGCCACCGCGGCCCCGGGGCTCGCGCGGCGTGGCCACCCGAACGCCCCAGGGAGCGAGGAGGGCGTCTGAGGCACGGCACAGAAAGTCAGTCAGCATGCCGGCCCGGGCTTCCACGTCCTCCATCGCGACGCCCTGATACAGCGTGAGCGCGCCTTCCAGCGCGGCCAGGGCCAGCACGCTGGGCGTGCCCAGCTGCAAGGCTCCTGCATCACTGGCGCCGGCCCACAGCTCCCGCATGCCAAACTGCGCCGCTTTGTCTTGGCCCCACCATCCCTGATGGGCGGGAGCGATGGGCAGCAGTGCGCGGTGCACGAAGGCGGCCGCGGGAGAGCCGGGCCCGCCGTTTAGGTACTTGTACGTGCAAAACACAGCCAGCTCCACTTCGTCATGCAGCCGATGCGGCACCAGGCCCACACTGTGGGACAAGTCCCACACGATGCGGACGCCTGCCCGCCGCGCCGCCGCGTCCAGACGCGCTATGGGCAGCCGCTGGCCGGTGGTGTACACCACCCCCGGCAGCACGGCCAGCTGCACGTCGGGGCGAAAGGCGGCGGCCACCTCATCTATATCCAAAAAGCCCTGCGCGCTGGGCGCCACCTCGGCCACAGCGCGGGCGGGGCTTTGCCCGCGCGCGGCCAGCAGGCTGTTCACCGCGTGGCGATCGGTGGGAAACGCGCCTTGCTCAATCACGATGCGGAAGCGTTCGGCGGTGGGGCGGTAAAACGTCGCCAGCAGCTGGTGGAGCAGCTGGGTGGTGGTGCCGGCCACCACCAGCTCCCCCGCCTCCGCCCCCACGAGCGGCGCCAAGCGGGCCGCAGTGCGCTCCGCCGCGTGGAACCAGGGGGCATCGCCATCCGACCAGCCCAGCACGCCCACGGCGGCCCATCGGTCCAGCGCGGCGCGCACGGCCCCGGCAGCGGCGGCCGAAGAGGGGCCCAGCGAGTTGCCGTCCAAGTACAGCGTGCCTTCGGGCACCTGCAGGGCGTGGGGGTCCACCAGCCGGGGCCAGGCCAAATCCAGCGCGGCCGCCTCGGCGGCCAGGGCATGGTGTGTGTGTGGTGTGCTCATGGTGCCAGTATAGGCGATTAGCAGCTCTCTGCTTGGCAGGGGGCCAGCCCACGCGTAGGCTCTGCCTCAGGGGAGAGGGGGCACGCCATGGGGGCTCTCAGGCCGGCGCCGCTGCCGCTGGCGGCCGCGATGATTGTGCGGGATGAAGCCGCGACCGTGGCGCGCGCCATCCAGTCGGTGGCGGCGGTGGCGGCGCAGCTGGTGGTGGTGGACACCGGCTCCACCGACGCCACGCCACGGGTGGCCGCGTCGCTCGGAGCCGAACTGTACTGCACCCCCTGGACGGATGACTTTGCCGCGGCGCGCAACCACGCGCTGAAGCAGGTGCGGCAGCCATGGGTCCTGATGCTGGACGCCGACGAGGAGCTGGTGGCGGAGGACCTGCCGGCGCTGCGGCAGGCGCTCGAAGCACCAGTGGCCGAGGGCTACAACCTTCGCGTGGTGTCGCTGGTGGGCACCGGGGGCGCGTTCACGGATGCCCGCGTCACTCGGCTGTTTCGCACCGGCCCCCACATTCAGTATCGGGGGCGGGTGCACGAGCAGGTGGCCGACAGCATTGTGGCTGGAGGGGGGCGGGTGGCCTCGCTGGACGTCCGGCTGCTGCACACGGGATACCTGCCCGCCGTCATGGAGGCCAAGCAAAAGCAGCGGCGCAATCTAGCGCTGCTGGAGCGCGCGGCCGCGGACGAGCCGGACAGCCCGTACTGGCTTTTCCAGCTGGGCCAGACCCGGCTGGCGCTGGGCCAGGTCGCGGAGGCCCGCGCGGCGTATGCGGCCAGTGCGGCGCGCTTGGCTCCGGGCGCTCCGCTGGCGCCGGTGGTGGCGGCGGCCGCGATTCGTGCGGCCGCCGCTGCGGCGGACTTTCGGGCGGCGGAGGATCTGGCGCGGGGCGCGATTGCCCAATCCCCAGCGTTCACGGATTTGCACTGGCTGTTGGGCTTGGTGCTGCTGAGCCGCGGCTCCCTCGCGGGGGCGCGGGCCTGCTTCCAGCAGTGCCTGGCGCTCGGGCCCCCCCAGGGATTTCTGCAGACAGAAGTGGGTGTCGGCAGCTATTTGCCTAAAACCGCCCTGGCCGACGTTGCGCAGCGCGAGGGCCAGCCGGCGGAGGCGCTGGCTTGGATTCTCTCGGCCCTAAAAGACCAGCCGGGGCGATCGGCCACCTGGATGCAGCTGGAAGCGCTCACGCGAGGCACCGCCCCAGCTGTGCTGGCTCAGCACTTAAGCTTGGTGCTTCCCCCGCCGATTCGACACCAAGTGCTGGCGGATGTTGCCGATCTGCCCCAGATTTGCCGAGCCGCCCTCGAATTTTCTCGGGTCTGATGTAAATTCGTGTCGGAGCGAAGCAGGAATTAACTCCGAGTCCAAGAATTCCCCCGATATCAAGTTGGGGGGTGCTCGCGCATGGCCACCAAGTCACTGGCATTTTTCAATGATTGTACCGTGGAGTTGCCGAACCCGATTTTTGTCGGCCCCAAGGTAGGGAGGCGGGGGCGGAGACCCGACCGGGAGCTGTATTTTCCCAACGGAGTGCGGCGGCCTGGCCGGGACGAGCTGATCCAGTTCATCGTCGACCACGTCCTGTACCAGATTGACCCGGGCTCCGACGGGCCCCTGTTTTGCAAGCACGTCATCGAGCACGGCGGCCGAGAGCGCAACAAGCAAAGCATGTACCACGTGGTGCTGGGGCCGCCCGCGCTGTCGGGCGTATGGGAAATCGTCGGCAACCGGCGCATGTTTGACGTGCGAGCCGTCTATCTTCCGCAGGAATGCACTTGGATTCCACAGATTGTGCTGTCGCCCGGCAATTATGTGGGGGTGGGGAATCTAAATGGCGTCGAGCTGTCCCCCGGCGCCCTGTCCCGTGAAATGCTGCGCCGCGGCTTCGTGAGCCCAGAGGACCTGGACCGCTTCTACGGCTCGGGCCGGGCGAAGCGGGAGCAGGCGGTGGCGCTGGCCCGCCGAGGAATTTGGATGTAGCCTGCGCGAACATCTGGATTCCGACGGAGGGGGTGAGCGTTCTTGCGCATCGACATGCCCGCCTTGGGCGGCATTCTCTTTGGCATCATCGCACTGGTGGGGGGCTTTGTCCTAGAAGGGGGCAAAGCCGGTGCGCTGCTCCAGGGGACTGCGGCGCTGATTGTATTTGGCGGCACCATCGGGGCCACGGTGATTTCGTACTCGATGGAGGAAATTCGCCAGGTGCCGCGCCTCCTTCGCATGGCGCTCACCCGCCGCTCTTTTGATCCCGTGATGCTGATTCGAGATTTGGCGCGCTATGCCGATATTGCTCGGCGGCAGCAGCCGCTGGCGCTGGAGCCGGAAATCGACCGGACCGATGACCCGTTTCTCAAAAAGGGCCTGCAGATGATTGTCGATAATACGGAGCCGGCGCTCATGCGGCAAATTCTGGAGGCCGACATGTACGCGCTGCTGACGCAGCAGAAAACCGGGGCCAGCATTTTTGAGCAGGCGGGCGGCTACGCTCCCACCATGGGCATCATCGGGACGGTCATGGGCCTCGTGCACGTGCTGGGCAATCTCTCGGGCAATGCCACCGCGCTGGCACAAGCTATTGGGCTGGCGTTCATCGCCACCCTGTACGGGGTGTTTTCCGCCAATTTGCTGTGGCTGCCGATGGCCAGCAACCTGAAAAACAAAGCCAAGGCGGACCTGTTGGAGCGAGAAATTGCTCTGGAAGGGTTTCTGTCCATCCAGCAGGGCATGGCGCCCTCCATGCTGACCGATAAGCTCATGAGCTTCATCCGGCCGGCGGGCAGTCCGGAGCCGCCCCCCACGCCCACGCCTACGCCTCCGGCCGAGGTGCCGGGGATGAAGGAGGCGGTGTCGTGAGCTTTGGGCGGCTGCCAGCGGCGAGGCGCGGTGAGGAGGAAGCCGGCGTCGAGGGCGGCATGATGCGGTGGCTCATCACGTACGCGGACCTCATCACGCTGCTGCTGGCGTTTTTCATCGTGCTGTATGCCATCTCGCGCTCGCAGCAGTACCGGTTCAGCCTCATCGCCAAGGCGCTGGCGCAGGAGTTCAGCAGCCAGGGCTCGATTGTGGGCTCTTCGCCTGGCCCGAGCTTCATCGCGGGCCAAAGTGGCGCCAGCACCCCAGCGTCGGGGACGGGCAGCCTGGGCGTCAGCGCCGCCGAAGCACTCCAGCTGAACCAGGTGGAGCAGGCGGTGCAGCACGCAGTCAGCCAAGCAGGGCTGGCGTCGCAGGTGAGCGTCACGGAAAACTCGGTAGGGGTGGTCATGAGCTTCTCCGACGCGCTCCTGTTTCCCAACGCATCGGCCGCCCTCTCGCCGAAGGCCCTAGCGCTGCTGCACCGCGTAGGACTCGCACTCGAGCGGGTGCCCAACGAAGTGCTGGTATCGGGATACACCGACAGCAAGCCGATACGCACGGCGCAGTATCCGTCCAACTGGCAGCTGTCGGCCATGCGGGCGGCCAATGTGGTGCAGGTGCTGGCCACGGTGCCGGGGGCTCATCCGAGCCACTTCGCGCTGGCGGGCTTGGGCCGCTACCACGCCGTCGCCACCAACACCACCGCGGCCGGCCGGGCCCAAAACCGGCGCGTCACCATCGTGGTGTTGCGCTCGGTGGTGGCGAAGGTGGTGCTGCCGGCCACGGGGGCGCCATGAGCGGCCGGCCACTCAGGTGCGGCCGGCGCAATAAGGAGGGGTAGCATGTCCGACTCCGTGTTCAGCTTGCTGGCGACGTCGCTCACGCTGTCGCAGCGCGCGGAAGCGCTGGTCACCAACAACCTGGCCAATCTGCAGACACCAGGGTACCAAGCCGAGCGGCTGTCGTTTCGGGGGGCCCTGGCGCACGCGTGGCAGGCTGGCACGCCGCTCTCCGCCGTGAGCGGCACCGTGTCGGTGGTGCCGGGGGCGGTGACCGCCAGCGGCAACGGCGTGTCGATGACTGGGCAAATGTCCCAGTTGATGCAGAGCCAGCTGCTGTACAGCACGGCCGCTCAGGCATTCACGGTCGAGATGACAGAAATCAATACCGCCGCAGGAGGGCAGGTGCCGTAATGTTCAACGCGCTCAACATCGCCGCCACAGGGCTCACCGCCTCGTCGGTGCAGCTGGGGGTCGTGGCCAGCAATCTAGCCAACATGGACACCACCATCACCCCGGGGGGCGGGCCCTACCGGCGCGAGATGGTCGTGCTGCAAAGCTTGGCGCCGTACTCGTCGGGCTTGGACCGCGGGGTGGGGCAGGGAGTGGCCGTCGCTGCCATCGTGGGGGATCCATCGCCCTTTCCGCTGGTGTACGACCCGCAGAACCCGGCGGCCAATGCCAAGGGATACGTCGCCTATCCCAACGTGCACCTAGCCACCGAAATGGTGGACATGATTGCCGCCAGTCGGTCGTACCAGGCGGACGCCACCGCCTTTCAAGCCGCGCAGAGCCTGGATGTCAAGGCTCTGACGCTGTCGGCGTAGCCGTGAGCGCGATCACCGGGGTGGCCCCGGTCAGCGTCAACCCCGTGCAGCTGGGGGGCTCCGCCAAGCCGTCGGCGGCTGGCGGCGGGTTTGGCACGCTGCTGCAAAATGCGGTGGCCCAGCTCAGCAGCAGCCAAAGCAGCGCCACCCAGGCCATTGCCCAAGCGATGACCGGGCAGGGATCCGTGACCCAGATGATGGTGGCGCTGTCCGAAGCCGAGATGACCCTGAATGTGGGCGTGGGGATTCGCAATGGGGTGGTCCAGGCGTACCAGACCATCATGAACATGCCGCTCAGCTAGCGAGAGCCAGCGGCGCAGACGGGGATCCGGAGCATCCACGGGATCTTAGTGATGGGGATGGGTGATCATGGGGAATCAGGCCGGCCTGCCACTGCAAGCATGGTGGGACAAGCTCCGCGCATGGTGGAGCAGCACGAATCCGACGCAGCGCCTGCGCATGGGCGCAGGCGCTGCCGTGGCCGTGGTGCTGGTGGTCGTGCTGGCCCACTTGGCCTTTTCGCCCAACTGGCAGCCGCTGTACACTAACCTGTCGGCCGCCCAGGCGGGCCAAATCACCAACCAGCTCGCCCAGATGAAGGTGCCGTACCAGCTGACGCAGGGGGGCCGGACGGTGCTGGTGCCCAGCAGCCAGGTGGACCAGACACGCGTGGCGCTGGCGGACCAAAACATCCCCAGCTCGGGTACCGTCGGCTTTGGCAACCTGACACAGTTTTCGCTGGGCGAGACGGACCAGGAACTGCTGCTGACGGAGCAGGTGGCGCTGCAGGACGAACTGGGCAGCACCATTGGCAGCATCGGCGCGCTGTCGGGAGCGAAAGTCTTTTTAAACGAGCCGTCGCCCAGCTTGTTTGGCGAAAGCCAAAACCCGACGACGGCCTCGGTCTATGTGACGCTGAAGCCGTATCACAGCCTGTCCACGGGCCAAGTGCGCGGCATCATGCAGCTGGTGGCCCACGCGGTGTCGGGCCTCTCCATGAAGCACGTGAGCGTGGTGGACCAAAATGGCACGCTGCTGTCCGCGGGCGTGTTGACCGCCGCCAATCCGGTGGCGGGCCAGGCCACCACCCAGCTGCAAGCCGAGCAGGCCGTGGACTCCACCGTCCAGCAAGCCGTGCAAACCATGCTGGCCCAGGTGCTGGGCCCGGGCCAGGCGGTTGTCCGGGTGTCCAGCACCCTGGACTTTTCCCAGCAGCAGGTGAAGCAGCTCACCACGGGCAAGCCGGTGCTGTCGCAGACAGAAACCCAGACGTCGTCGTCGACGGGGGGCACCACCACTCCAGGCGCCGGAGCGACCGCCAACACGCCCGGCTATGTGGCCACCACCACCACGCCGGGCTCCGGCAAAAGCTCCACGGTGATCAACCGGTACACTGTGCCGGAAACGACCACCCAAACGACCGTGCCGCCGGGCAGCATTCAGCGGCTGACGGTGGCGGTGGCGGTGTCAAAGCACCTCACGCCGGCACTCCAGGCCAGCCTCTCCAAGCTGGTGGAGCAGGCCGCGGGCATGAACTTGGCGCGCGGCGACACCCTCTCGCTGGTGGGAATTCCCTTCAACACCAGTGCTGCGGCCGCCAGCGCCAAAGCCATCGCGGCGGCGGAGCGCACCGCACGGTACGAGCACTGGGCGGAAGAGCTGCTGCTGGTGGTGGTGGGCCTCTTGATTCTGCGGGCCCTCTGGCAGGCCGTGAAGCGCTGGCAGGCAGCCCCGCGGCCGCAGCTCGCGGGTGCGGATGCCACGCCGGCCCTTGGCGAAGATGTCACCCAGTCGGTGGCAGGACTGCTGCGGCAGATGAGCGCCAAGCCGGCCAGCACGCCGGGGGACGCCGCCCTGCGGCAGCTCACCGGCATGATTAAGGACGACCCCGACGGGGTGGCCCGCCTGATCCGCACCTGGATGGCGGAGGAGGACGGGTAAATGGCGGAGGTGACGGGCACCAAGAAGGCAGCCATCCTGCTGCTGTCGATGGGGGCCGACGAAGCGGCGGAGGTGCTGCGGCACCTGCGCCGCGACGAAGTGGATGCCCTCACGCTGGAAGTGGCCAACCTGCGCCGGGTGGAGCGCGACCTCCGCGATGAGGTGGTGGGTGAGTTTGTCAAGATGGTGGAAACCGAGACGTTTCTGCAGGAGGGCGGAATCGACTACGCCCGCACGATGCTGGAGACCGCCTTTGACCCGGGCCGCGCCTCGGAAATCATCCATCGTCTGACCAATTTTCTGCACCGGCGCCCCTTTGAGATTCTCCGGCGCGCCGATGCCAGCCAGGTGCTGAGCTTTCTCATCAACGAGCATCCGCAAACCATTGCCGTAGCGTTGGCCCACATGGATCCGGCCCAGGCGTCGGCGGTCATGGCGGGGCTGGACCCGGCCGTCCAGGGCCAAGTGGCGCGCCGGATTGCGACGCTGGGCAAGATTGCCCCGGACGTGGTGCGCGAGGTGGAGCAAATACTGGAGCGGCGCTTTTCCACGCTCGCCGCGGACGAAGTCAGCACGCTGGGCGGCATCAATGCCATCGTGCCGATTTTGAACAACTCCGACCGCACGACCGAGCGCAAGATTCTTGACGAGCTAGAGGCGCTCGACCCCGAGCTGGCTGACGAAATCCGCAACCGCATGTTTGTGTTTGAGAACCTGGCGCAGCTGGACGATCGGGCGGTGCAGAAAGTGCTGCGCCATGTTGACAGCCGCACGCTGGCGCTGGCCCTGAAAGGTACCTCCGGGGACGTGAGCCAGAAAGTGTTTGCGAACTTGTCTCAAAAGGCCGCCGAGCTGTTGAAAGACGACATCGCGGTGCTGGGGCCGGTGCGCATTCGCGACGTGGAGCAGGCGCAGCGCGAAATTGTGAATGTCATTCGGCAGCTCGAGGACCAAGGTGACATCGTCGTATCGCGGGGGGAGCGTGACGAGTTTGTCGTCTAGAGTGCTGAAGCCGCCGCTGGCGGTGGAAGGGCGCCCCGTCCGCGTGGGCGGAGCTCCGCAGGACCGCGAGGGGCGCGCCGCGGGGGACTCGGCGGCCCGGCCCTCGTGGCTGGCGGCGGAGGTGGATCAAATCCTGGCGCGGGCCCGGGAGGAGGCCCGCGCCATCTTGGAGCAGGCGGATGGCGAAGCGGCCGAGCTGGCCCGGGCCGCCCGCCAGCAGGGCTATGACGAAGGGGTTCTCGCCGCACGGGCCGATTGGCAGCGGGCGCTGGGGCGCCTGATGGAGGAGATGGCGGCACCGCGGGCGCGGCTGGCAGCGCTGTTGGACACGGCGCGCCTACTGGAGGACCAGGTGGTGCTGGCGACGGCCGCCGCCTTGGCCGAGCAGGTGGTGGGGGAGGCGCTGAGCGACGCGGAGCGGCTGTGGGCGCGCGCCCGGGCGCTGGCCGGGGCCGTGGCGGGCGAGCGGGTCACCTTGTACTGCGCCCCCGAAGTGTACGGGCAGCTGGCTCTCGAGGTGTCGCGCCTGGACAGCGCGGGCGCGGCGCTGTCGGTGGTGCGCGACACGGCACTGGGCCCGGCTGACCTGATGGCGGAGGGCGAGGGCGGAGGAGCCGATGGCAGCGTGCTGGCCAGCCTGCGGCACATCTTGGAGGAGGTGCAGGAGGGCCATGAGCACTGAGCACCCTGCCGCCCAGAGCCCGTGGGCGGGTGCGATTGCCAAAAGCCGCCCGTACGCGGCCACCGGCCGGGTGATTCAGGTGGCCGGACTCACGGTCCGCGCCGACGGCCCTCACGCGCCCATCGGGGCGCTGTGCGAGATAGAAGCCGCCGCGGGCCCCGTGTGGGCCGAGGTGGTGGGCTTCCATGAGCGTCAAACGTGGCTCATGGCGCTGGGGCCGCTGGCGGGCTTAGAGCCCGGCGCCCGCGTGCGCGTGATGGGCCGCGGCCAGACGGTGCCGCTGGCCGCGGCGGCTTTAGGGCGGCTGCTGGACGGCATTGGGCGGCCGCGCGACGGCCGGCCCGCGCTGCCTCGCACGGGCCGGCTGCTTGCTGGCGCGCCTCGCTCGCCACTCCAGCGCCGGACGATTGCGGAGCCGCTGTGGACGGGGGTGCGGCTGCTGGATGCCTGCCTGACCATGGGGCATGGCCAGCGCATGGGCATCTTCTCGGGGTCGGGTGTGGGCAAAAGCACGCTGCTGAGGATGCTGGTGTCTGGCGTCGCCGCGGACGCGGTGGTGGTCGCGCTGGTCGGGGAGCGCGGCCGCGAGGTGGCCGAGTGGTGGGAGTCGCTGTCTGCCGCCGATCGGCGGCGGACAGCCTTGGTGGCAGCGACGTCAGACGAGCCCGCGCTGCTGCGCATGCGGGCGGCGGAGACCGCCACCGCCCTTGCCGAGGTGCTGGCGGCCGATGGGCAGGGGGTGCTGCTCGTGGTGGACTCGCTCACGCGGGTCGCCATGGCCGCGCGGGAAGTCGGCATTGCGGCCGGAGAGCCCCCCACCGCGCGCGGCTACACCCCATCGGTGTTTGCGCTGCTGCCGCGGCTTCTGGAGCGAGCCGGCCGCTTCGACCGCGGTGCCATCACGGGATGCTACACCGTGTTGGTGGACGGTGATGACTTGGAAGCCGACCCAGTGGCCGATGCCGTGCGGAGCGTCTTGGACGGGCACATCGTGCTGAGTCGGGAGCGTGCCGAGGCCGGATACTATCCGGCGGTGGATCTGCCTAAAAGTTTGTCCCGCACCATGGATCAGGTGGTGTCAGCCGCGCACCGGGCACATGCGGCAAAAGCGCGGGAATGGACGGCGCGCGCGGCACGAGCCCAGGATTTGGTGGAGTTGGGAGCCTACCAGCCCGGCAGCGATCCCGCGATTGACGAAGCGCTGGCGATGGCGCCGCGGCTTTTGGCTTGGGCGGTGCAGGCGCCCGAGGAGGTGGCGGCGCCGCAGCAGTCGGTGGCCGACTTGGCCCATTTGTGCGCGGAGGTGGGAGCATGAGGGTCCAGCGGCTGTATCAGGCCGAGGTGGATGCAGCCGAGGCGGACTGGCAGCAGTGCGACGCGGCATGGGCCGCCGCTCGCGCGGATCTTCTGGCCGTGCCGGACCCCGCCGCGCCGGTCGTCGGCGTGGTGCAGCCCCGCGAAAACTTGTGGGAGGCCGCTCGCTTTGAGGCGGCCAATGCCCAAAAGCGCACCGCGCTGGCGGAGCAGGTGCACGAGTTAGCTCTCGGTCTGGCGGAGGCTGCCCGTGCCCTGCAAGGCGCCCGCCGCCGCCTCGAGATGGCGGCGCGGCTGGAAGCGCGGGCTCAGCGCCAAAAAAGCCGCCTGGCCGATCGGCGGGCAGCGCAGCGCCTTGAGGATGACTGGCGCCTGCGCCACTTTGGCGCGGGCCGGTGTGAAGGCGGGTGATGGGGATGGCGCTGGACCGGCTGGAAGCCAATGCGCCGGTGCTGATTTGCATTGGGGCGCGCACGTTTCGGACGCGCGTCATCCGCCGCCTGGGCAAAGATCTTTACCTGGACGCTCTGCGCGAGGGCAGCGCGTCGTTTGCGCCGGAGGCGGGCCAGACCTTTGAGCTTCGGTACGGCGACGAAGTGAGGTTTTGGACGCAGCCGGCGCGCGTGCGGGACGTTTTGGACCCGATCCCCATCATGGTGGTGACCCTGCTGGGCGAAGCGCGCCGCTTGGAGCAGCGGCACGCGCTACGCGCCAATTTGCTGGTGCCGCTGGAGTATGCCCTCATGCGCAGCGACGCCGAGGTGTATGCCACCACCACCCTAGACTTGTCGACGATTGGCCTGCGGTTTCCGTGCGTATTTCGGCCGTGGACCGGGCTGGATCTGCGCATGCGTCTGACCCTCAGCCGGATGCCGGTGCCGCTGATCGGCCGGGTGGTGCGGGTGGCACGGGCGCCGGCACAGATCCGCGGGCATCTGGCTTGGGAAACCTCAGTGCAGTTTCAAATTCCCACGCCCCAAGCTCGGCGCCACATTGGGGAAGCGGTCCGCCGAGCGCTCCAAAATGAAGCCGCTCGGCAAAGGGGGTGAGGCCCGGACCCATCCAGGACAGAAAGCCGGAAAGCCAGGGTGAGCTAGAGCAGCCGAACGACACGAAGGGCTGAAGGGAGGTGATAAAGCATGACAGAGATGACGAAGATGACGAGTCTGGCCACGGCAGCGCACGCCGCGCCGGCCGGTCCGGCAGCCCACGCGAAGGCCGCGGCGCCCCGCGCTCCGGCAGATGCGAGTCACAGCTCTGTGGGCCGTGCCGCACATCCCAGCGGCAGCACCTCGATCCTGCGGGGGTCCCTGGGGCGCGGGCAGCCATCCGGCCCGCCGCCAGCTGCGAGCCGAGAGACGTTTCAGCAGCTAGCCCGCCAAGTGCGGGGACGGCGGCTGAAGCGGAGCCCGGCAGCCGCCATGGCTTCATCGGCGGCGGTGCCCCGAGCAGCATCGGCAGCCCGCCCACGGGTATCTGGCTCGGCGGGTGAAGCGCCTCCGCGCTTGGTGGAGTTGCCACCGGCCGGAGGGGCCGCCCCCGCCCGGATTCATACCGGGCCGGTGGTGGTGGCACGGCAGTCCCCAGAGCCTGCGGCGGCCTCGCCCCAGCCCGCCAGGCTTTCGGCGGCACTGAGCCAGGCGGCTGCCCGCGCGCCCCGAATCCCGACGATGGGGCGGGGCCCGAAGGCTCTCGCGGCGGAGGCCGCCGCCAGCGAGCCGGTGGCGGCCCATTCCGGCGGCCCCCGGCCAACTTCACGCGCTAACCTGGTGCTGGTCAACGGCACCGCCGCGCCAAGCCGTGCGGCGCCGCACAGCCAGGCAGTGCTGCCGCCGGTGGAAGGGGCGCCACCGCCCGCGGTGGGGGGCCGCGCCGCTGCCGGCCGACTGATGCCGTCCAATGGCCCGACACCCGGGCCCCGGGCCGCGCCGCCGCCTGAAAGTCTGCCACCGGCGGGCTGGCGAGTGTCGGGGCTGGTGTGGCGAGCGCCGGCCGGTCGGGGCCAGGCGGTGCAGTTTCGCATCAGCCCTCCCGGCACGCGGCTGTCCGCAGTGCTGGTGCGGATGGCGGCAACGGACGCAGGGGCCCGAGTGGTGCTGTCAGTGCGGAGCGTGGCTTGGCTGAAAAGCCTGGCCGCCGGCAAAGCGGGGCTGGCGTCCCAGCTCGAGGCGCCCCTCGGTGCCACCGGGGTTGAAGTGACCAGTGGCGCGGGATTTGGATTCGGGGCTTCAACCGACCCGTTTCGCGAGCCGCCCGCGGCGCCGTACAGCGGTGTGCCGCCGGGGGCCGGCAGCACACCCGCGTTGGACGGGAACGCCCCTGGGCTTGACCTGAGAGCGTGAGCAGCGAGAGAGCAGAGGCACGAGAGGAGGTGCATCATGACCGGAGCATCCGGGGCGATTGGGGGCCCGGGGTCGGTTCCGTTCAGCGCCAATGGGGCGGCTCAGGCCGCAAGCACGGCCAGCGGCAGCGCGACGCTGCCCGGCCAGGCGGTGACGGAGCAGGACTTCCTGACGCTGTTGGCGGCCGAGCTGAAGTATCAGGATCCGACGCAGCCTGTGCAGGGCACGCAGTTTGTCGCCCAGCTGGCGCAGTTTGCGACCTTGGGCGGCATCACCAGCATGCAGCAAAGCCTCAGCACGGTGGCCAGCAGCTTGGGCGGGGGCAATCCGCTCTTAGCTGCCGCGCCGCTGCTGGGCAAGACGGTCGGCGTGGCCAGTGGGTCCGCGGTGGTGTCGGGGGCCGTGACAGGGCTCAGCTTGGTGCAGGGAAAGCTGACACTGGCCGTAGCGGGGCTGGGCGAGGTGCCGCTGTCCCAGCTGGTGAGCGTCAGTGAGGCCTGACGGCGTCGGGTCCGTGAGCCCGGGGCCACTGGGGCCGGCGAAGCCCGCGGTGCCTTCCGGGGCGTTTCGCGCGGCGCTCTCCGATGCGCTCACCTGGTCCAAGCATGCCGATCGCCGGGTCGCGGAGCGCGGGGTGGCCCTCAAGCCAGAGGAGGCCACTCGGGTTGCCGGCGCGGTCAGCGATGCGCGCCAGCGGGGCGTGCGGTCGCTGGTGGTCGTGCTCCCGGACTCGGTGATGCTGGTGGCCCCGGCCACCAATACGGTGGTGACCGCCATGCCCCGCGGCGAGGCGGAGCGGCGGCTGTTTACCAATGTGGATGCGGTGGTGCTGTTGGGGCGGTCCTAGCGGAACCCCTCCCTTTCGGATCGACGGAGGAAAGGGCAGCGCACCAGCCAGTGGCGAGACCGAACGCAAGGCAGCAAGAGGCGAGCACGGAAACTGGAAAAGGGGGAACCACACGTGGCCGGATTATCCGCAGCCATCTCAGGGCTGTCGGCGGATCAGCAGTGGCTGAACGTTATTTCCCAAAACATCGCCAACATCAACACGGTGGCCTATAAGTCGAGCCGGGTGACGTTTTCCCAGGCGCTGCTGGATACGCTCCGCGGCGCGTCCACGCCGACGCCCACGCTGGGCGGCATCAACCCGGAGCAGGTGGGCTCCGGCGGGGCGGTCAACTTAGGCACCGTGGATGTGAATATGGGGCAGGGCAGCCTCCACAGCACGGGCATCAACACGGACCTGGCGCTGCAGGGCAGCGGGTTTTTCATCGTGCAGGGGCCGACGGGGGTGTCGTACACGCGTGCAGGAAACTTCTACCTGGATGCGAACGGCAACCTGGTGAATGCGCAGGGTGACTTTGTCCAAGGCTGGGTGCCCAACAGCTCCGGTCAAATCACCACCAGCCCCACCACCTTGACCAACCTGCAAATCCTGCCGGGGGAGGCGATGGCGCCCCGTGCCACCTCCTCCATCGACTTTGCCGGCAATCTCAACGTGGCGGACGCGAGCGGCACCGTGCTGACGGTGCCGGTGACCACCTACAACTCCAACGGCACCCCCGTGTCGGTGGACTTCCTGCTGACGGACCAGGGAGGCAATCAGTGGTCGGTGTCGGCTGAGCCGTCGGGCTCCACCTCGGCCACGGTGCTGGGCACGCTGACCTTCAACAGCTCGGGGCAGATGACAGCCGACACGGTCACCACCTACACGCCGCCGCCGGCGGGCGGCGGGACGTCGCCGGCCATCACGCTGACGCTGTCGTCGCTCACCCAGTACGCCTCCCAGGACAGCGTTCAGGCGCTGTCGCAGAACGGCTTCTCCGCCGGCACGCTGACCGGGTTCACCATCAACCCGGACGGCAGCATCACCGGCGCGTTCTCGAATGGCGACACCAAGGTGCTCGGGCAAGTGGCCGTAGCCGCCTTTACCAACCCCTCGGGCCTTCTGAACCAGGGCCAAAACCTGTGGGGGGCGACCAACAACTCCGGCGCCGCGCAGATCGGGCCGTCCGGGACCGGTGGGCGCGGCACCATCCAGGCGGGCTCCTTGGAGCAGTCCAACGTCAACCTGTCCCAGCAGCTGGTGGATATGATTGAGGCCCAGCAGGGATACACCGCCAACGCCAAGGTCATCTCGGTGGCGCAGGTGCTCATGCAGACCGCGACCGGCATGGTGCAGCCGTAGCGGCCACGATCCCCGCGCCGTCCCTGCGGCGGGGGTCTATCGGTTCAGAGGCGCTCGGCCATTGGCCGGGCGCCTCTGGCGCTGGCGCGTGGGCGTGAACCGGGAGCCGTGCCTTCGAGTCGCGAGGGAAGGCTGGTCAGTGGGGTGGCCCATCCTGGCTGACGTGGCAGTCCACAGAACTTGCGATGCCGTGCCGTCCGCCGATCCGCTTGTGCAAGACGCCGGGTTTCGGCTGGGCATTCCTGCGCACGTGCGATGGCGTCACGCCGCCCGCCTCAGACGAGCTATATCGGGAGACAGGAGTCTTGGCGCCGCTGATCCCAGTCCTGCTGCTGCTCGTCAGCGGTGCGTGGCGTGTCCCGTAGGAATCGCTCCAGGTCATCCAATTCGCTCATGTCGGACATCCTTTCCGCCGAACGCCGCCCGTTTCGTCCTACATAGCCCCCTAGGGCGCCAATCTGATCTAGCCTCTCCTAGCCTAAGCTACGGCGATGGCCAGATGAGGAACTGGCGGCACACGCAGACGTTGCCGCCTGAGCCCGCCGCCTCGGGGCGACCGCCACGTCAGTGGCTGCCCGGTCGCGTGACCCCCAACAACCATAGTGTGCCAGGCACAGAAACCGCTCCGAAAGGTAAGACGGCCGCTCACAGAAACTCCTCCGCGATTCATGGAGGCGGCCGCCGCACCCGTCCGGGTGCTGCAGGCTCATGCCACGCTCCCGGTTTGGACTTGTGGATCGCGTGAGTCCGACGCGCGGCGCGACGGCCCGCGCCTGCCGCGTGTCGGGCAGACCGGGCCGTGTCGGGCCGCGTGAGCACGCGGTGCCAAACGTAGGTGCCGCCACGGTGTGGGGCTAGCCAAGGGTAGTCGGCAACGGCTGTCCGCGCAGGTCCGACCAAAATAACTCGGGTGCGGAGGCGAAGGTGGCCGATCCAGACCGCCGCCAAGCCGTCCGCCTCCTGGTGCGATGACGACCATTATGCGCCGGAGATCCAGCGTCTGACCCTGCACGCCCAGGGACGGGTGAAGGCTGCAGCCACCGGGGCGCGGCTAGGTGAGGGGGGTGCGCGCGAGCCGCAGGGAGTTGGACACCACCGACACCGACGAGAGCGCCATCGCCAGGGCGGCCCAGATGGGATTCAGCACGCCCAGCGCGGCGAGCGGCACCAGCACCACGTTGTAGACCGCCGCCCAGGCAAGATTCTGCCGGATGATGCGCATGGTCGCGCGCGACAGCGCCAGCGCCTCCGGGACCAGTGACAAGTCGCTGCCCACCAGCGTAATGTCGGCCGCGGCGCGAGCCACTTCCGTGCCGGTACCCATCGCGATGCCCACGTCGGCGCGGGCTAGCGCCGGCCCATCATTGATGCCGTCACCGACCATGGCCACGGGGCTTTGTTGGGCGAGCTCCGCTACCAGTTCCGCTTTGCCCGCGGGGGTCAGTGCCGCGTGGATGTGGGCGATGGGGAGGCCCGCCGCCACGGCGTGGGCCGTCGGGGCGCGGTCGCCAGTCATGAGGTGCAAGGTCAAGCCGTGCTGCGCCAAGCGCGTGAGCGCCGCGGCGGCATTCGGCTTGACCGGGTCGGTTAAGAGCGCGGCACCGATAAACTGGCCCCCGCGGGCGGCATACACCGCCGCGCCCTCGCCGACCGGCAGGTCCGCCGGCACCTCGACGCCGTGCTGCGCCAGCCAGGCGGCCGTGCCCACCAGCACCAAGTGTCCGTCCACCGTTCCCGATACGCCCAGTCCCACCCCAGCCCGAAAATCTTGGGGGGTGGGCTCGAGCGGCACGTGCGCCGCGGCCGCCGCCTCCACCAGGGCGCGGCCAAACGGATGCTCGCTTCCTTGCTCCAGCGCCGCCACGCATCCGAGCCACTCCTCAAGGCTCAGGTCGGCGGGGCGCCCGACCACTTGGTCCAAGGTGGCCCGGCCTTCCGTCAGCGTGCCGGTTTTGTCAAACACGACTTGGGCGATGGCCGAAACCCGCTCCAAGGTGCCAGCGCCCTTCAGGAGGATGCCGCGGCGCGCGCCGCGCCCGGTCCCCACCATGATGGCGGTCGGCGTGGCCAGCCCCAAGGCGCAGGGGCAGGCCACCACCAGCACCGCCACGGCGGCCAGCATGGCCGCCAGCCAGGAGTGCCCCGTCACGCCCCACAGCAAAAATGTGAGGGCCGCCACCCCGATGATGGCGGGCACGAACACCCCCGCCACGCGGTCCGCCAGTGCCTGAATCGGGGCTTTCTCGGTCTGGGCACGCTCCACCAGCCGCACGATGCCCGCGAGCGTGGTGTCGGGCCCCACTCGGGTGGCTTCCATTTCGATGTGGCCGCTGCCGTTGATGGTGGCGCCCACCAGCCCGTCGCCAGCGGCTTTGGGCACCGGCCGCGCCTCGCCGGTCATCAGGGATTCGTCCAGTTCGGTCGTGCCGCTCACCACCACGCCGTCGGTGGGCACGCGCTCGCCGGGGCGCACCGACAGCCGGTCGCCCACTACCACTTGGCTGGTGGGCAGGTCGCGCCAGGTGCCGGCCCGCAGGACGTGCGCCGTGGGCACGGCCAGCCGCGACAGCGCCCGCACGGCGTCGGCCGCCTGGCCGCGGGTGCGAGTTTCCAGGTATTTGCCGATGGAGATAAACGTCAAAATCAGGGCGGCCGTGTCAAAGTACACCGGCTGGCCGGGAAACAGGACCAGCGCCAGCACGCTGTAGCCATACGCCACCGTGGCGCCCAGCGACACCAAGGTGTCCATGTTGGCGGTGCCGTGCTTCAAGCTGTTCCACGCACCGCGGTGAAAGGCGCGGCCGGTGTACAAAAACACGGGCAGCGCGGCCAGCGCCATCCACAGATCGTGGAGACGGACCGTGGGCCAGGCCGACAGCGCGGGAATCCACATGAGCGCCAGCACCACTGCACTGCCGGCGGCGCCCACCACCAGGGAGCGGACGCGCTCCGCCATCTCCTGCCGATGCGGATCGCCCTCGGACTCGGCCGCCGGGTCGGGCGCCGTGTATACCTCGGCTTGGTAGCCCGCACGCTCCACGGCCTCCAAGAGGGCAGCGGGTTTGGCCTCGGCCGGGTCGAACGAGACCGTCGCGCGCTCCAGCGCGAGGTTGACCACGGCGGATTCTACGCCGGGCACCTTTTTCAAGTAGCGCTCCACGCGGCTGACGCAGGAGGCACAGGTCATGCCGCCCACGGTGAGGTCCAGGGAATCTGGCTCGGCGGCCGGCGCCGGAGGCAAGACGCGCGCCTGATAGCCGGCGCGCTCCACGGCCGCCGCGAGCGCCTCGGGCTCAACCCCAGCCGATGCCGGAAACGAGACCGTGGCGCGCTCCAGCGCGAGGTTCACGACCGCCGCGTCCACCCCGGGCACCTTCTTTAAATAGCGCTCCACGCGGCTGACGCAGGAGGCACAGGTCATGCCGCCGACGGCCAGCTCCACCGTAGTTTGGCCCGCGTCTTGCGGGGACGGCATCATTGGGCCACACCTCCTGACGGATGGTCTCGGCATGTGGGTGGGCTTGCGCCCTCTGGCGGCCACACCCCCTGCGAATATTTGAGGGCCGCCAACAGCTCCTCAATGAGCGGCCCGCCATGGCCCTCGCGAATCGTGTCGCTCACGCACGTGGAAAGATGGTTTTTCAGCATGACCTGCTGCACCTGTGTCAAGCTGGCCTGCACGGCCGCCAGCTGCTTCATGACGTCCACGCAGTAGCGTTCCTCATCCACCATGCGCTGAACCGACTTCAGGTGGCCTGCCGCCACTTTCAAGCGCCGCGCGGCGTCCTGCTGATATTCCGCAATCAATGCTGCACCTCCCCCCCACCTGGGGTGGGGTATATCTCAAGATAGCATCAGGGGCGCACTGTGTGCAAACTTCCCGGTGCGCGCTGGTGGCGAGGGTATTCCGGGCACCGGGCAGCAGGGACCGTTCTCGCGGCGGTCAGCGACACCTGAGTGGCGGGGGCGGTGTGTCCACGCCGCCTGAGCGATCGTGGGCTTGGCGTCAGTCTGCGAAAATCGGCGGGAGAAAGGGACACCAGGGCGAGAACGTCGCGACGCATCCTGATATCATTTGACCATGGCCATTAAAAATTGCCCGACCGCGAATTGGCTTATCAGGGCGATCCCCAAACCGGCATGCCGATGGAGGATATGATGCATGATCATCATATATGGGATGTGGACAAAGTATAATCCATGATAGCCAGGCGTGAATATCCGGTCGCCTTCTTCGAATTTTGAAGCTTTTATTGATCTGTTTGATGGCGTGCTCGTTTTGGAAATCCACCTTGAAACGCTGAAGCGACGCCTCGATGGGCCGCCGGAAGACGAGTGGGGGGGGACGGCCGGAGGAGCGGGAATTCATTATTCGATTGCATCGCACGAAGCAAGATACGCCGAGAGACGGCGTTGTCATTGATGCGACCGCACCGCTCGCGCGCGTCGTGGATGAGATCCTTCGCACAAGCAAAGCCACGGTGTCTTCTTAACCTGGGCAGACGAAACGTCTGCGGGGGCAAGGGAATCCCAATCGCTGGTGCTGATCGGGAAGTGGCTGCGAGTGCCTGAGGCCAGCGCCGTGACGCGGGCCCTCTATCAAGCGGGAGGACGCCGAGGCCGTGGCGCGGGCGGAAGTGCTGTGGCAGACAGGGGGAATCGCCGTGCGGGCGCGCGAGCACCTACCCGCCGCGGAGATGGGGGACGCGCTGCTGGGAGACTGAGTGTCCGCCTGGGCACCCCGCAACATTTGGCCGCCTCATCCGTTGAATGGGTGAGGCACGTACAGCGGTGGAGGTGGGTGGATGAGGCAGCGCCGGCGCGAGGCGGGCACCGCGGCGCAGGAAGCGGTCGGCGGGGCGCCCCGCGCCCTCGGCCCCGCGCCCGGCGACTTCGACACCTGGGTGGCGGCGTGGGGAGACCGCCTCACGCAGTTTGCCTACACCTATACCGCGAACTGGGCGTCGGCTCAGGATGTGGCCCAGGAGACGTTCTTGCGGCTTTACCGGCAAGAGCAGGCGGGGCGCCCGGTCCATCCCGGCTGGCTCTTTGCCGTGGCGCGCCACCTGTGTATCGATGCCAAGCGGCGCGCGGAGCCGGAACCGCTCAGCGGCGGTGAGGCCGATGCGGGCGAGGAGCCGGCGCTCCGCCGCCTGCTGGTGCGCGACCTGCTGGACCGCCTGCCGCCGCGCGACCGAGAGGTGCTGTGGCTCTTTTATTATGGGGGCTTGTCGATGGCGGAGGTGGCCGGTGTGGTTGGGATTCCGGCCCGTCAGGTGAAAACCCGGCTGTACCGAGCGCGCCAGCGGTTTCGCGCCCTATGGGAGGGTGATGATGAGTAGCCAGCTGAGCCAGGACGAGCGCGATCTCCGCGAGTGGCTCGACCGATACGGGCCGCCCGCCTTGGATCCAGCGGGGCAGTTTGACTGGGTGCGCTGGAGTGAGCGGCCCCAGCGAGCGCGCCCGCCGCACGCGGGGCGCCGATGGCCCATCGCGGCCGTGGCGGCCCTGGCGGTGCTGGTGGGGATTTGGGCGGCCACGACCGCGCGCGCTCCGCAGCCGGGGGGCCAGGCCCCCGCCGCGGCGGCACCCGCTTGGCCGGGCGGCACGCTGGCGCAGCGCGCCGCCCGGCTGGCGGCCAGCGCCCACGATGCGCATCCGCGGTGGGCCCGGTATGTGCGCACCACAGTGGGGCAGTACACGCGCTGGGCTCATGAGGGCCGGCCAGCCGGGTCGGCCAGCCGCCCGGTGATCGTGCTGGTGGTCCGAGGGCAGTTTTCCAATCCCCTCTGGGCCAGCATACCGCCGGGAGCGAGCCTCACGGGCCAATACGTGGTGGAGGCGTTGAACCCGAAGACCGGAGCGGCCGAGGGCATGGGCCTCCTGCCGCACCTGCCAAGCCCCCTGGGCACCCTGGGACCGGTGCAGGGCCTGGCGCTGCCGGGGGCGGCCGGATCCTGAGGCGACCCTCAGGGTCCCGGGCCAGAACCCAATAGGTGGCGGCGGACGCCGCCCAGCACCTGGGCCGCAATGCGCGCCTGACTTTCCTGGGTGAGGCCGGCGATGTGGGGGGTGGAGTCCACCCGCGGATGCTGGCGGAGCGGGTCGCCGGGCGGCGGCGGCTCCAGCGCCCGCACGTCCAGCGTGGCGCCCGAGAGCCGGCCCGCGTCCAGCGCCGCCAGCAGCGCCGCTTCGTCAATGAGCGCCCCCCGCGCCGTGTTGATCAGGTGCGCGCCCCGCGGCAGCTGCCTTAAGCGGCGGGCATCTAAGACGGGGGCTTGCCCGGGCTCGGCGGGGAGGTGCAGGGAGAGAAACTGCGCTTGGGCCAGGGCGTCGTCCAGCTGCGCCACCCGCCCGGCGCCGGTGGCCGCCCACGCGGGGTGGTGCTCCGCGAGGCGGGGGTCATGCGCCAGAACCACGAGGCCCAGGGCGGCCGCCCGGACCGCCACGG
Organism: Bacillota bacterium; assembly: GCA_021846505.1. Lineage (GTDB taxonomy): Bacteria > Bacillota > Sulfobacillia > Sulfobacillales > JAIMBI01 > JAJZWV01. The sequence goes on along the minus strand of JAJZWV010000011.1, from coordinate 21,131 downwards.
CCCGGCCCACATGGCCGAGCCCTAAGAGCACCAGCACCTGCCCGGCCACCTCGCGGTCCTCGGCATCGCGCACCCACGTGGTGCGGGTCGCGGCAAATCGGCGGGGGAGCGAGCGGCTGGCGGCGAAGATGGCTGCCAGCACATACTCGGCGACCGCCGTGGCGTTGCCGCCAGGCGCGTCGATGAGGGCGATGCCGCGGCGGCGGAGGGCGTCTGCGGCGAGATTGTCCCGGCCGGACCCCAGGCGCCCAACCACCTGAAGCGCGGGGGCCTGGTCCACGAGCGCCTCCGTCACCGGGGTGCGGTTGCGCACCACCAGCGCCTGGGCATCGGCCAGCGCGGCCACGAGGCCATCTGGGTCTTCGGCCCAGTCTGGATTGTATGCGTAGGGCAAGGGACCCAAGTGCAGAGCCAGGAGATGGGGCGGGCACCATTCCGACACTACAATCATGGGATCCGCCTCATTTCAGAGAAATGCCTGCATAGGTTTCGGATTGCAGGCGCCCCGTGCCTATAATGGCCGCGGTCTGGAGGGGCGTGCGTGTCTGCCACGGCAATCTTGTTTAACTTTATCTGGGCCCTGCTGCTGGTGCTGGCGCTGGCGTATGTGGCTATCCGCGTCATGGGCCGTGTGGGCATCCTCCGGAAAAGTCCCGCGCGCTTTCTGGAGCAGGTGGACTACCTGCCGCTCGGCCCTAAGCGCGGCATCGCCCTGATTCAGGTGGTGGACCGGACGCTGGCGGTGGGCATCTCGGAAGCCGGAATTCAGGTGCTGACTGAGGTAGACGCGGAGGCGCTCAAATCCATGGCGCCGCCGGCGCCGCCGCCTGGGTTTGCGGAAGAGCTTCTAAGCCGGCTCCGGCGGGATCGCGGCGAGTGACAGCGCGGCACGGGGCGCAGGGCACGCGGCGGCTCAAGGCGGGCGTGCTGGCAGCCGTGGCGGCCGGGGGTGCGGTGCTGGCCACCTCGGCGCCCACCTGGGCCGCGGGCGCGGCGCTGCCGAAAATCACGATCAACCCCAGCACGGCAGCCAGCCCCAGCCAAAGTCTCGAGGTGCTGGCGCTTATCACGCTGCTGTCGTTTCTGCCGGCCATTCTGATTACCATGACCGCGTTCACGCGGATTGTGACCGTGCTGTCGTTCCTGCGGAGTGCGCTGGGCCTGCAGCAGACGCCTCCCAATCCGGTGCTGATTGGCTTGGCGCTGTTTTTGGCCCTATACGTGATGCTGCCCACCTGGAACGCCATCGACAAGGCCGCCATCGTGCCGTATCTGAATGGGCATCTGTCGCTGGTGGCCGCCGGCAGCCGCGCCATGACGCCGCTCCGGGCGTTCATGTTTCTCCAGACCCGCTCGAGCGACATCGCGCTGTTCATGCACCTGCAGCACCTGCCGCCGCCGAAAACCCACGCGGCCGTGCCCACCACCGTGCTGATTCCGGCCTTCATCATCTCGGAGCTGCGCACGGCGTTTGAGATTGGGGTATTTATCTATATTCCCTTTGTGATTGTGGACTTGGTGGTGGCCACCGTGCTGATGTCCATGGGCATGATCATGGTGCCGCCCACGCTGGTGTCGCTGCCGCTGAAGCTGCTGCTGTTTGTGCTGGCCAACGGGTGGACCTTGGTAGTGGAATCGCTGGTGCTGAGCTTTCATCACTAGCGGACGGAGCCGCGGCGGCGGCGCTCTTTTGGAAAGAGAGGTGGCCTGTGCCCACATCGGACGTGTTGGACCATGCCGTCAGTCTGTCCCAGCAGGCCCTGGTGACCGCCTGGACCGTGCTGCTGCCGATGCTGGGGGCTACCCTCATCGTGGGGCTCCTGGTGGGCATCTTTCAGGCCACCACGCAAATACAGGAGCAAACCTTGTCATTTGCGCCGAAGCTCTTGGTGCTGACCGTGATTCTGTTTCTCGCCGGGCCCTGGTTTCTTCGAGTGCTCACGGACTTTGCGGTGCAGGACCTGGGCGGCTTCTGGCAATACATCGTGATTCACTAGCCCGCCGGCGGCTATTTTGGTTCATGGAGTTGGTGGGCGGTAGATTTGCCCGGATAATAAAAAAGATCATGATCGCGGGTGGGGGAGGCATCGAGGATGACCCTCACACTGGCGCTGTCGGCCGAGTCCGAGACGTTTGTCCTGACCGCAGCGCGCGTGGCGGGCGTAGTGGTGACCGCCCCCATGTTCAGTGCCGCTACGATTCCGTCGCTGGTGCGGGTGGCGCTGGTGGCCGTGCTGGCGGTGGCCATCATGCCCGGGCAGCCGCTGGTGGGCGGGGGCTTGCCCCTGCTGCTGGGTGCCGGCTTGCTGCTGCAGTTCCTGATTGGCCTCTTGTTGGGCAGCGTAGTCACGGTGGTCATGAGCGCGTTTTCGGTAGCGGGCCAAGCCATCACCTATCAGCTGGGGGTGGGGCTGGCCGCGTTTGCCAATCCGGCCGTGGTGGGGGCGTCCTCGGTGCTGGCAGAGTGGTTCACGCTGCTGGCGCTCTTGGTGTACGTCATCCTGCGCGGGCCCGAGCTGGTGGTGGTGGCCCTGGCCGACAGCTTTAAGGCCATGCCGCTGTCCGCCACAGCGATTGCGCCCGCAGCCCCGCTGTTTGTGGTGGGGCTGTTTCGCAGTGCCTTAGAGGTGGCGCTCTTGATTGCCGCCCCCATGATGGTGGCGGGGCTGGTGTCGGACCTCACGATTGGGATTGTGTCTCGGGCCTTTCCGCAAATCAACGCGTTTTTCATGTCGCTGCCGGTCAAGTTTGGGCTGGTGCTGCTGGTGCTGCTGGCAGCGGTGCCGCTGTTTTACGCGATTGTGCCCAATGTGCTGACTCGAGCCTATACAGACCTGAGCCGTTTGCTGGTACTGCTGGAGGGGCGCGGATGACGCTGGGGCAGGAAGCACTCCCATGGGGCGGCTGGCTTGCGGCCAGCCCGGGCGAGCGGCGCCTGCCGGCCACCGCCCGCCACCGCCAGGAAGCGCGCCGGCGCGGCCAGGTGTGGAAGAGCCCCGACTTCAACGGCGCGCTGGCCGTCATGCTGGCCGTCGTGCTGCTGCGCTTCTACCTGCCGTGGGCGTACCAGCAGCTGGGCAGCGTGATGCAGGTAGTGTACAGCGCCTTTAGCGCGCCGGGCCGCCTGGTGAACCTCTCCGCGGTCGCCACTGTGGCGATGGAGCGGGCGGGCTTGGCGGCGGCGCCGCTGGTGGTGGCCTTGATGGTGGGCGGGCTGTTGGTGGGCTTTGTCTCGACAGGCTTTCTGTTTACCACCCAGTCACTGGCCCCGCAGTGGGACCGCTTGAACCCCCTGAGCGGGCTGCAGCGGGTGTTTAGCATCAATGCGCTGTGGGAAGCCGGCAAAGGCTTCTTGAAGCTGGCCGCGGTGGGGCTGTTGGCGGGTCTTACCGTAGCCAGCCAGCTATCTCAGTACGCGGGGCTGATTGCCATGCCGCTGTCAGCGGCGCTGTCCACGGCCGGCGGCATGCTGTTCGCGGTGCTGTGGCATGCCGCCGCCGGCTACTTGCTGGTCGGCGTCATCGACATTGGGTTTCAGATTTCCCGCCACCAGCAGACGCTGAAGATGACCCACCAGGAAGTGCGCGATGAAACCCGCCAGACCGAGGGCGATCCGCAGATTCGGCAGCGGCGGCGCCAGGCGTACCGCCGCCTGCTCCGGTCCGGCCTGGCCCAAGTGCGGTCCGCCACCGTCGTGGTCACCAACCCGACGCACTTGGCGGTGGCCCTCAAATGGGACGAGCGCGCCATGGCGGCCCCGGAGGTAGTGGCCAAGGGCGAAGACGAAGTGGCGCTGGAGATTCGCCGCGTCGCGCTGGGCCACGGCGTGCCGCTGGTGCAAAATGCGCCGCTGGCCCGCGAGCTGTACCCAGTGCCGCTGGGGGAGGCGGTCCCGGCGGTGCTTTACCGCGCGGTGGCGGAGGTGCTGGCCTATGTGATGCGCCACAGCCCGCCGCCGAGCGGATAGCGGCCTGGAGATCCGGGAGGCTTCACCGCGGCGCGAAGAAGAAGAAGGCAAGGAGGTGAATCGATGACCAGTGCATCGCCCCGATCTCGGCGCATGTTTCTGCAGGATGCCTTCGTGCCCGCGGGCGCGGTGGTGGCAGTCTTGATGCTGGTCATTCCGATTCCCGCCGCGCTCTTAGACGTGTTTCTAATTCTAAATATTGGGCTCGCCATCACGGTGCTGGTGTCCACCATGTTTGTGCGCCAGGTGCTGGAGCTGTCCGTGTTTCCGAGCCTGCTGCTGCTGACGACCCTGTTTCGGCTGGCCCTCGAGGTGACCGCCACCCGGCTCATTCTGCTGGATGGGGCCGCGGGCCAAGTCATTCAGACGTTTGGCCAGTTTGTGGTGGGCAACAACCTGGTGGTGGGCCTCATCATCTTTATCATCCTGGTGGTGATTCAGTTTGTGGTCATCACCCGGGGCGCCGAGCGGGTGTCCGAGGTGGCAGCCCGCTTTACGCTGGACGCCATGCCGGGCAAGCAGATGGCCATCGACGCGGAGATGAACGCCGGCCTCATCCGCGAGGACGAGGCCAAGCAGCGCCGGCGGGACATCGAGCGCGAGGCAGACTTCTACGGGGCTATGGATGGCGCCTCCAAGTTTGTGCGCGGGGACGCCATCGCCGGCATCCTCATCGTGGTGGTCAACATCATTGGGGGCCTCATCGTGGGCCTGGTGCAGCGCGGGCTGCCCATCGCCACCGCATTGTCCACCTACACGATTTTGACCGTGGGCGAAGCGCTGACCACGCAAATTCCCGCGCTGCTGCTGTCCACCGCCGCTGGCATGGTGGTGACCCGGGTGGTGGGCCAGGAGGACAGCCTGGGCGGCGAGATGTGGCAGCAGCTGACCGCCCTGCCGCGGGTGCTGTATATCACCGCGGTGGCCATGATGGCGCTGGCGCTGCTGGGGCTGCCGCCCGTGCCGCCCCTCATCCTGGGGGTGGCCTCGTGGGTCGGGGCCTGGCGGCTGGAGCAGCGCCAGAAATCGGCCCGGCTCGAAGCCGCGCGGGCCGATGAAGAGGAGCGCGCGGCAGCGCAGCGGCGGCCGGAGAGCGCGCTGTCGTATATCGGGGTGGACACGGTGGAGTTGGAGGTGGGAATGGGGCTGGTGCCTCTGGTGGGCTCCGGCGAAGGGGTAGACATCAAGGAGCGGGTGCACGCCCTTCGCCGCCAGCTGGCGGCGGAGTTGGGGCTCATTTTGGCGCCGGTGCGCATCCGCGACAACCTGGAGCTGGAGATGAATCGGTATCGAATTCGGGTGCGCGGTGCGGAGGTGGCGGGGGGCGAAGTGCTACCGCACTACTATCTCGCCATGGGCACGGCACCGCTGCCGGTGGACGGCATCGAAACCGAGGACCCCGTGTTTGGGGTGCCGGCCACCTGGATTCGCCCCGACCAGCGCGAGCGGGCGGAGCTGGCCGGCGCCACCGTGATTGACGCACCCTCGGTGGTGGTGACGCACTTGGCGGAAGCACTCCGCCGCCACGCCGCCGAAGTGCTGAGCCGCCAGGATGTGCAGACGCTGCTGGATCACGTGCGCACCACCCAGCCGTCGGTGGTGCAGGAGTTGGTGCCGGACCTCTTGTCGCTGGGTGAGGTGCAGCGGGTGCTGTGCAACCTGCTCCGCGAGCGGGTGTCGATTCGCGACCTGCCCACGATTTTGGAGGCGCTGGCCGACCGGGCCCGCAGCACCCGAGATTTGGACCAGCTCACGGAGGCGGCTCGGCAGGCGCTGGGCCGCGCCATCTGCCGGCCGCTGGTGCAGGAGGGCGTCCTCCAGGGGCTGGTGCTGGCCCCAGCGGCGGAGACGGCCATTCGCGACGCGGTCGAGCACACCGACGGCGGCAGCTATCTAAATCTCGACCCCGCAGTGGCTCAGCGGCTCTTGGCCTCGCTGAGTGAGCAGATGCGGCGGCTCGCACCGGGGCAGCCTCCGGTGGTGCTGGCGTCGCCGCTGGTGCGGCTGTACTTCAAGCGGCTGACCGAGCGGGCGATGCGCGATTTGTCGGTGCTGAGCTATGCCGAGCTGGCCCCGGAAATTTCCGTCAAGACGGTGGGGGTGGTGAACCTGTGATCGTCAAGCGGTTCGTGGGAGACAACGCCGAGGGGGCGCTCCGCCAGGCCAAGACCGAGCTGGGTGAGGACGCCATCATTCTGTCATCGGGCCCCACACGCGATGTGTGGTGGCGGTTCTGGCAGCGGCGCTATCAGGTGCTGGTGGCGGCCGACATGAAGGAGCGGGCGGCGGCGGAGCCGCGGCCGCGCCCGCTAGCTCCGATTCCCCTAGTCCGGCCGGATGTCCGGCCCGCGCCCCGCCAGCCCGAAGCGCCCTGGAGCGAGATGGTGGGCCTCCTGCAAAGCTTGGACCGGCGCTTGAAGCGGCTGGAGGACGTGGAGGACGCCGAGGTGCCGCCCCGAGGCCACGGGGCGGCGGAAGCCCTCCTGATGACTGCGGGTGTGTCCGAGGGACTGGCGGTGCAGCTGGCAGAAAAGCTGCCCCGCGACGATTGGCGCGATCCCCTAAAGGCGCGCTTGCTGGAGCGGCTGGGGCGCCCCCAGCCGGTGTCGCTGAAAGATCCCATCGTGCTGACGGCGGTAGGGCCCACCGGATCGGGCAAAACCACCACGCTGGCCAAGCTGGCCGCGCATTTTGCCCTGGTGCAGAAGCGGCGCGTGCTGCTGGTTACCACCGACACCTACCGGGTGGCCGCCGCCGAGCAGCTGCGCACCTTTGCGGCCATTCTCTCGGTGCCGCTGGAAGTGGCGCTGCGCCCTCAGGAGGTGGAGGGGCTGGTGGCGCGCAGCACCCACGACGTGATCCTCATCGACACGGCGGGCCGCAGCCCCTTTCACGAGCTGCACCTGGCGGAGATTCACTCGGTCATCCGGGCCGCCGCCGTGCGAGGGCCGAGCGAGGTGCTGGCCGTGCTGCCGGCCACGATGCGGGCGGAGGAAATGCTGCTGGCCGCGCGGCGCTTCGCTCCGGAGGGCGCCAAGATTTGCTTCACCAAACTGGATGAAGCGGAGCGGCCGGGCGCCATGATTGAGGCGGCGCTCGCGCTCGGGTGGCCGCTGGGGTACATGACCGATGGGCAAAGTGTGCCGGAGGATATCGAGGCGGGCGACCCCGCCCGGCTGGTGAACTGGGTGCTGAACCCCGACCCGGTGGCAGGAGGTGAGACGCATGGCTGAGCAGGCGGATTCGCTGCGGCGCTGGGTGCACCAGAAGGCCGACGACGTCACCAGCGAGGTGCTGGCCGGGCGGCTGAAAGGCCCTCACGTGCTGGCCATCTCGTCCGGCAAAGGCGGGGTGGGCAAGTCCAACCTGGCGCTGAATCTCGCGCTGGCCCTCCAGAGCCGCGGAGTGCCCACCGCGGTGCTGGACGCCGACCTGGGGCTGGCCAACATCAACATCATCTTGGGCCAGGAGCCGGACTACACCGTCTTCGACGTTATGCAGGGAGACCGGCATTTGGCCGACGTGATGGTGCCGGGGCCCCTGGGGGTCTTGATTATTCCCGGCGCCTCGGGCATGGCGGCCGCCGCCGCCGCCGATCTGGACCAAGTCCAAACCTTGATGGCCGAGTTTCAGTCCCTCGAGTCGCGGGTGGAGTGGCTGGTGGTGGATACCGGGGCCGGCATTGCGCCAGCCGTGCTGGCGTTTGTTGCGGCCGCCGATGAGGCGCTGGTGGTGACGACGCCCGAGCCGACCGCGCTGGCCGACGCCTATGGCCTGATCCGGGCGGTGGATGACACCATGAGCCCGGTCCGGCTGCACTTGGTGGTCAACCGCGCCAGCGACGCGGGCCGCGGCCAGCGCACCGGCGAGCGCCTGGCCGACTTGGTGGCGCGGGCGCTGGACCGGTCGGTGGCGGTGGCGGGTGTGGTGCTGGAGGATCCCGCGGTGGCGCGCGCGGTCGTGCGCCAAGAGCCCTTCTACCTGGGATCGCCCAAAAGTGGGGCGCGGGCCGACGTGGATCGGCTGGCCGACTACTTGCTGGACCGTGTCCCGGCGCCGCGCCGCGGCGGTATTGCCGGCTTTGTGCGCCGGGTGATGTCCGCCGTGCCCCGCGCCCGCGCCGATGATTCGCGGGAGGATACAGGATTGCCCGCGCAAAACCAGGAAAATCACCGCGGCGTGGCGAACGATGCGGCAGGCGCCGCCCCGGTGCCCGCCGGCGCCTCGGTGGGGCCGCGCGCAGCGGAGGCACCGAGCTCAGTGACACCAGGGGAAGGAGAACGGCGATGAACGCGATTTACACGGCCGCCAGCGGGCTCAATGCGCAGCGCCAGTGGCTTTCCACCATTGGGGCCAACTTGGCCGCCGCTAACTCTCCCGGCTACTTGGCGGTCAGTGATCAGTTTGCGTCGTTTCCGGCGGTGGCCGCCAGCCGCACGGGATTTTCGGGCGCGGCGGGCGGCGCCTTGGGCACCACCAGCTGGGGCGTGGCCGTCGAGCCGGGGATTCGGAACCCGGGGGCGGGCTTGGGCATTTACGCCACGGGGCGCCCGCTGGACCTGGCCATTCAGGGCCCCGGATTCCTGACGGTGGCCACGCCGGCCGGCACCGCCTACACAAAGGATGGGCGCCTGTTTCTGGACAGCCAGGGCACGCTGGTGACGGGCCAGGGTGACAGGGTGCTGTCCACCAGCGGCGCGCCCATTCACCTGGCCGCCGGGCCGGTCACGGTCGCGGCCAATGGCACCATCACGCAAAACGGCGCGGTGGTGGCGCAGCTGGCCCTGGCCACGCTATCGGGCACGATCACCAGCCAGCCCGGCAATCTCTACGTCGGCACGGCGGCGCCGTCCCCCACCTCGCAGGTGGTGCAGGGGGCGCTGAACCACTCTGGGGTGTCCATCACTCAGAGCGCGTCGGCCATGATCCAGGCGGAAACGGCTTATCAAGGCTTGTCTACGATGGTGACGGAAGAGGCCACGCGGCTGTCGCAGGCGGCCAAGCTGGGTGTGATGGCATGATCCGACCGAGGCGAACGCCTGGCACACAGGAGGTAAAGTGATGGACCAAATGCTGGTGGCCGCGCAGAACGGCTTGGCCGCACAAAACTTTTTGCTGGGGGCGGCTGCGGACAACCTGGCGAATCTCAACACGGCGGGATACGGCCGGCGCATCACCGCCGCCACCGGCGGGGGCGGCACGCGGGTGCGCCCGCCGGGCGTGGTACTGATGGGCATGGGGTTAAAGCCCTCCGCCAGTGTGCCGGGCCCGGTGGTGTCAGGCGTGGCGGCGCCCACGTTCAGCGCAGCCATCACGGGGGTGTCGAGCCCCACCGCGCTGGCCATCGCGGGGGCGGGATTTTTTCAGGTGCAGCTGCCCTCGGGCCAGCTGGCCTACACTCGGGCGGGCGACTTTCGCGTGGACGCTCGCGGGCAGCTGGTCAATCCCCAGGGCTACCGGCTGGTGCCACCCATCATCCTGCCGGCGGGAGCCACCCAGGTGGCCATTGCCGGCGACGGCGCGGTGACGGCGGTGGTGGGCGGTGCCAGCACGACCGTGGGGCACATCACGCTGGCGCTGTTTCCCAATGACGCGGGATTGGTGGAGCAGTCCGGCGGGGTCTATCTGCCCAGTGCCAACAGCGGCGCCGCGGTGGTGGCCGCCCCGGGGACGCGGGGCGCGGGAACGCTGGTGGCGGGGGCGCTGAATGCGAGCGGCGTGTCCGTATCGCGGGAAATGGTGGCGCTGATTCAAGCGTCCTCGGCCTACAGCTTGTCGGCCAAGCTGATGACCACCGCCCAGGTGCTGGATTCGGCGACCACGCAGATGAACGCTTAAGAGCGCCTCAGGCCGTGAGGCCGCCCGGCAGCGACGCCAGAATGGCTTTGACGTACTGCTGGGTTTGGGCGTAGGGCGGAATGCCCCCGTAGCGCTCCACCGCGCCCGGGCCTGCGTTGTATGCAGCTAAGGCGAGCGGCACGCTGTGGAACTGCGCCACGAGCTCCGCCAGATAGCGGGCGCCTCCGCTGATGTTTTGCGCGGCATTGGCGGGGTTGACGCCAAGCTCCCGCGCGGTGCCCGGCATCAGCTGCATCACCCCGACGGCACCCGCCGCGCTTTGGGCCCCGGGATTGAAGCCGGATTCCTGGCGGGCCACGGCCTCCAGCAGCTGAGCGGACAGCCCGGTGGCGGCGGCCGCTTTAGCAAAGTCGGCCGCCAGCGCCGGGGTGGGGCCGGAGGAGCCCGACGCCAATGGCGAAAAGGCTGACGAGGAGGCCGCGGCGCTGGAGGGAGGCGGGCTTGCCGCGCTGGACCAAATGCTGCCCCACCCGCTCGCGGCCGCCAGGCCGGGCAGCAGCTGCGACAGCCACACCGACAGCAACTCATCGGCCAGCGCGCTGGCGACGTCCATTCTTGATCCTCTCCCTTGAAGAGCCGAAGCTTCCTCGCCCCGATCCTAGCACCGGCCCGAATGCGCGCCAAACTTGTGAAGACTTATGGCTCGCGGAGGAATCCAGGCCGGGGGATGCGCCAAATATCCAGACAAGCGTTTGACCGCGCCCACGCCAGATGCCATGGTCAGGTGGGTGTCTTCGGGGACACCCGCCGATGCAAATCCACGTAGGGAGGCAGCGACAGCGTATGCGCGGGTTAATCCGCACCGTTCTCACGCTGCTGGTGGGAGTGGCCGTGGGCGCGGCGGGGGTGTACTTTGGCATCCCGAGCGTTATCCACGCGCGAGCGGTGGCGGCGGCGGAAGTGAAGCTCAAGCCCAAGCCGTTCAGCGCGGCGACGGCCGCGGTGGTGACCGAAGGGCCGATTGAGTCCAACTTGGCCGACGCCGGCCACTACGCGTCGGTCACCCTGTCATTTCAGGTGTCCAGCAGTGCCCTCGCAGCGGCGGGGGGGACGGTGGCGGCGAGCGGCGCGGCCGGTACCGGCTCGGCGCTCTTGGACGGGCGCATTGACAACCTGGTGACCGACGTGCTGCGCTCCACGACGTATGGCCAGCTTCAGAATTCCGGGGGGGTGAGCGCGCTGAAAGCCAGCATCACGACGGTGCTGCAGTCGGTTTTTGGCCCCGGCACCATCGGAGCGGTGTACTTCAGCAAGCTGATTACCCAGTGACGAAACCGGCTTCAGGAAATTCGCGCTAAAAACTTGGCGCCGTGGCGAGAAGAGTCGGACAATAAGGCCGCGAGCCGCATGCGCCCAAGGACGGGCGCCCCTCGCACTAACAAATCTCGCAATCTCAAGGAGGAGATTTCGCGTGATCATCAACACCAATATTCCGGCGCTCTTAGCGATGAACGCGCTGGATGGGACCGAAACTGCGACCCAGAACGTGCTGCAGCAGCTGTCCACCGGGTATCGCATCACCTCGGCGGCGACCGACCCCGCGGGGCTGGCCATTGCCACCGGCATGAATGCCCAGGTGGGTGGCCTGAACCAGGCGTACTCGAATGCTCAGTCGGCCAACTCGATGCTGCAGACGGCCGAAGGCGGAATTGGGCAGGACCAGCAAATCCTGCAGCAGATCCGGTCGCTGGCGGTGGAAGCCTCCAACGGCACCATGACCTCGACGGATCGGCAAAACATCCAGTCGGAAATCAACCAGCTGGTTCAGCAGATCAACGACAACGCCAAAAACACGGTGTTCAACAACAAGCAGCTGCTGAACGGCAACTACTCGCAGCTCACGGCCAGTGCGGGCACGTCCAGCATTGCGGTGACGGTGGGCAGCGACACCAGCCAGGTGGCCAGTGGGGCTGTGGGCACGTACACGGTGGCGTTCAGCTCATCGTCCGGGGCCAACGGCCAAGTCACTGACGTGGCCAAGTTGGAGTTTGGCGGCAACACTGTGTCCACCGCCACCCTGACCAACTTGACCAACTCGACCTCGAGCCTCGTGTTCCAGTTCGTGGGAGCGAACGTGAGCGGCAGCTCGCTGTCGTTTAATGTGTCCACCTCGGCTGCCGAAGCAACCACCTCGGGGGCTACCGCCACGTTCACGGTGGCATCGACCGCGAGCATCTCCAATGTGCTGTCGTTCCAGGTGGGGTCCAACCAGGGCGGGTCCAACGAGCTCAACGTCACGCTGGGCAACATGAGCGCCCAGAACCTGGGGCTGCAGGACGCGGCCGGCACCAACATCGATGTGTCCAGCTCCGCGGCCGCCGCGCAAAACGCCATCACGGTGGTGACCAACGCCATCAACATGCAAAGCACGGCGCGCTCCAGTGTGGGGGCTTACGAGAACCAGCTGTCCTACACCATGTCCAACCTGCAAACCGAGTCCACCAACCTGAACTCGGCCCAGAGCGACATCATGGACGTCAACATGGCCCAGGCCATGACGTCGTTCACCAAAGATCAGGTGCTGGCGCAGAGCGGGGCGGCGATGCTGTCGCAGGCCCAGGCGCTGCCCAATTTAATCCTGAAGATCTTGGGCTAGGTGTGGAGGCTGCCGGAGGGGGTCGCCCCCTCCGGAAGCCGCTGGCGGCTGAAGGGAGGCTGGTTTCGTGTCTACCGTGTCCATCGGCAACTTGTACTCGGGCGGGGTCAATTTCAACGGCCTGATTCAAACCCTGGTCGCCGCCCAGAGCGCCCCCATCACGCAGCTGAATCAGCAAATCCAGGGGTGGAGCCATGACCAAAGCCTGTGGCAGGCGCTGGCCGGCCAAATGACGGCGCTGGAATCGGCGGCCGCCACCCTGTCCAGCGGGTCCACGTTTCAGCAGGCTGGGGCCACCAGCACCAACAGCGGCGTGGTGGTAGCCGCCGCCGACAGCTCGGCCCATCCCGGCACGTATTTGGTGAACGTCAGCCAGCTCATGCAGACGGAAATTGACTTAGGCACCGTTAAAGAGTCGTCGTCCACCGGAAGCCTGGGCCTGTCGGGGCAATTTTCCGTGGCGCTGGGCAGCCATCAGTGGACCGTGTCGGTGACGTCGGGCGAGTCACTGAGCCAAATTGCCAGCAGCATCGACAGCACGCCGGGAATTGGCGTCACGGCGGGGGTGGTCAACAACCAGCTGACTATTCAGGGCGACAATGGCCGGAGCATTTCCTATTCAGACCCCAGCGGCATCCTGACCGCGCTGGGCATCGTGGCGTCGCGCACGGCGACCACGGCCAGCGACGTCATTCAGGCGGCCCATCTAGCCATCTACTCGATTGATGGGGCGAGCCTCTCCAGCACGACCAACACCGATGCCACCACCGTGCCGGGCATGACCTTTCAGCTCACCGGCGTGGGCAGCGGGGTGGTTAGCGTGTCCACCAGCACCGCCGCCATTGCGTCGGATATTCAAAAGTTTGTGACCGCATTCAATGCCCTCCAACAAACCATTAACCGGGACACCGCGAAAGGCGGACCCCTGCAGGGCCAGGCCGCCCTCACCACCTTGGAAAACCAAATGGCTCAGGTGGCCACGTCGATGGTGTCCGGGCTCACGGGCGCGGCGTATCAGGATTTGCCCAACATCGGCATCACGCTGAACTCCAACGGCACCATGAACCTCAACACCACCACACTCAACCAGGCGCTGGCCCAGAGCCCCAGCGGCGTGGCGGCCGTGTTTGACCAGCCCGGATCTGGCATCGCGGTGCAGTTTCACACGCTGGGCCAGCAGTACGCGCAGAGCACGACCGGCATCATTGCGGCCATTGTGTCGGGTTATGCCGGGCAGATGCAGGTGGCCAATCAGCAGGTGGGGCTGCTTCAGCAGCAGCTGACGCTGTACCAGCAGCAGCTGCAGCAGGAGTTTCTGGCGACCCAGGAGATGATTGCCCAGCTGGATGGCAACAGCACGCTCTTGGCCAGCCTCAGCAGCGCGTCCGCGGCGGGGTCGGCCGGCAGCGGGGCGGCCACCGTCTCCAACACCAGCGGGCTGCCGTAGCCGCGGGCGGATCGGAGCTGAATTCCCCGAAGCGACGGAGCCTAGAAAGGATTTTGCCGATGGAAGCCGAACTGACGCGATGGCGGGAAATGTCGGTCCGCACCCTGTCGCCGCAGGGCTTGGTGGTGTTTGCGCTGGAGGGCGTGCTGCGGCGAGTGGGCCAGGCGGAGGCCGCCCTGGCGGCGGGAGAGCTGGAAGCGGCGCACGTCGCCCTCACGGAGAGCCAGGATGCCCTCCACGCCGTGATGGGCGCGCTGAACCCGGCCTGGCCTCCGACTCCCAATGTCCGGCGGCTGCTGGACTTTGGGGTGCGGCGGCTCCGGGACAGCAATTGGCGCAAGGATCCGGCCCCGCTGGCTGAGGTGTCTCCGATTCTTCGGGAACTGGCCGATGGGTTTCGGCGCATGGGGCAGGCGGATGTGGTGGGAGCGGCGGCCGGCGGCGCGCCGCCGCGGGCCGTAGACTTTGCAGGCTAGCCCTGAAGCCTGCTGGGCCCAGTTGCTGGCCATCACCCGCGAGCAGGTGGCCGCCGCCGCATCGGGGGACTGGCTGCGGGTGCGGGCGCTCATGGCGCGGCGAGAGCCCGCGCCCGGTCCATGCCCAGCCGAGTGGGCGGATGAATATTGGGGGGCGCACCAAGCGCTTCGGGAGCTTTTGGGTGCGCGGCTCGTTGCCCTGGAGGCGGAAATTGTCCGGCTGTCGGGTATGCACCGCGGGCAGCGGCCGGCCGCCGCGCCGGTGCTGGTGGACCGGCGGGACTAAGTGAAGAAGCAGAGCGGGATGCCGCGAGTGGCAGGAGGAGTGGACATGGGGTGCCGGTAATCAAGGGATCGTCTCACGTGCTGCGCCCCTATGACTTCCGACGGCCCTACCAGCTCAACAAATTGCAGGTTGAAGCCATAGGATTGGTGTCGGATGGCTTCTGCCGTGCTGTGTCCAACCTGCTGACGGCGTATCTCCACTCGGTACAGGCGGAAGTGGCGTTTTTGGGGCTGGAGCAGGTGCCGTACGAAGAATTTTTGGAGACGACGCCGGTGCCCTCGGTTCTCAACGTCTTTTCCCATCCTCCGGAGTCTGGCACCGCGCTGATGCGCTTTGACGCAGACTTGGCGCTGGTGGTGGTGGACAAGGCGCTGGGGGGACCGGGGCTGGCTCAGGGCGCGTCACGCCCTCTCACGGAAATTGAGCAGGCGGTATTTGGCCGCTTTGCCCAGCGCCTGCTGGGGCTATACGCGCAGTCCTGGGCTTCGGCGCGCGCGTTCTCCATCCGCCTGGAGGGCACTGAGTTCAACCCGGTGTTCACCCAGATTGTGGGGCAGGGCGACCTGGTGGTGGTCAGCCGGTTTGAGATGGCCCTCGAGGAGGGGCAGCGGGGCACGTTTCAGCTGATTTGGCCGTACGCCACGATTCGCCCCTTGGCTCAAGCCGTCGCCACGCACGGGTGGAACCGCGAAGATGAGGACAAGCCGAGCCAGCCGTCGTCGGCGATGCATGAGCAGGTGGCAGAGACCCCGGTTGCGCTCCGGGTGGTGCTGGGCCACGCCCGGCTGTCGCTGGAGGAATTTAGTCAAATTGGCGTAGGCCATGTGATTGTCCTGGACCGCCGGCACGACGATCCTTTGGACGTGGAGTTGGGCGGCCTGGTCAAGTTTCAGGCCGTCGCGGGCCAGAGGCGCGGGCAGCGCGCCGTGCGGGTCCTGGGCCGGCAGGGCTCCACAGCCGGTGCGGCGCGGCGCGGGGAGGCGGACAAGGAGCAGCAGGAAGAGGTGGGAGATGAGCAAGCGGGCGACTAAGCTCACGGCGGAAGATTTGGCGGCACTGGTGGACGAGGAAGCGGCGGAGCCGACCGCGTCCGTGCGGCCGGTGGAATTTGCCGAACTGGAGGGCCCTCAGCGGCCGGCGGCCAAAAGCGGGACGGCGGCGCTGGGATTCATTTTGGATGTGCCGCTGGAGGTCCAGGTGGTGCTGGGCAGCACCCGGCTTCCCGTGCGGCAGGTGCTGGAGCTGGGCCCCGGTGCGGTGGTGGAGCTGGACAAGGCGTACGCCGACCCCGTGGACGTGTATCTGAACGGCCGCTTGGTGGCCCATGGCGAAGTGGTGGTGGCCGGCGAAAATTTTGGCGTCAAGATCACGGAGATTTTTTCGGAGGCGCTGTCGGAGGAGTAAGGGCCGCGGCGTTGCTGGAGCCCCGGGCGGGACCCATGTCCGGCAGTTGGTCCGGGGCCGGCGCCGCCGCCGCATCCCGGTTCGCCTGCGTGGCGAGCCAAATTTCCTCGCGCAGCACGCCGATGGCCCGCGGGGCGTCAATGCCGAGCCGCACGGCGTCGCCGGTGACCTCCAGCACCCGCACCACCACGTCATCCCCAATGACCACGGCTTCCCCGCGCTTGCGCGTCAGCACCAGCACCGCGCTACCCCCTCTCGCCGCGGCCGGACTCCTGCCCGGGCGCCAGGGACTGGGATGAGGACCGGGACAGAGCATGCTGGAACGGGTACGGCAGCGACAGCACCACCTGGCCGCCCTCACGCGTCCGCCGATTAATGACTAAGGGACTGCGCAGGTTGGCCGAGCGCTCGCTGGCGGTGATGGTGCACAGAACCAGCACGGCCCATTCGTCCGGGGAGCCGTAGGCGGCCGCCTCGGCCGGCGGCACCTCGTAGTCCGGCACCAGCACCAGCGGATCGATGGCCACAAAAGCCAGGGTGGGGTCGTCGGCCGACTGCAGATAGATGAACGGCGAGGTGGGCCCCGCTGGCAGCAGCACAAAGCGCCGCTGCTCGGGAAAGCCCAGCAGGGGCTCGGTCAGCGTCACGACGCGGTCGTCCGGCACCTCCACCGTGCCCCAGTGGCGTGTCATCAGGCGCAGGAGGCCACCTCCTTCCGTGCGGTCATGGCTTTAAGAAGTTCAGCAGCGACAGCGGCAGAATCTGTGCGCCGCTCTGCAGGGCGGCTTGGTACGCTTGCTCCTCTTGGGCTAAGAGCGTCGCGACGCTGGCCATGTTGGCACCTTCGGCCGTACTTAAGTTTTTCTGGAGGGTGGCAGACAGCGAGGTCAGCTGCGACGACTGCTGGTTGACCAAGTCCAGCCGGGCTCCCACGCTGGCGCGGGCGTTGGACACGAGCGTGAGATCGCTTTGCAGCGCGGGAATCATGGCTTGCACCTGATTGGGTCCACTCGCCAACGCCGCCGTCAGCGACTTTAAGTCGGCCAGCAGGCGGGGGAACAGCGTCGCCCCATCCACGTTGACGGCAACCGTGGTGTTGGACCCAATCTGGAACGTGATGGCGGCGGGATTGCCGGTCCAGGCGCCGGTCGCCGTGTTCAAGGGCGGGGTTTGATTGTTGGTGCCGGCAAACAGGTATTGGCCATTGAACTGGCTGTTGGCCAAGCCCTCCAATCCGGTGATGGCCGCGTCCACCGTCTTGGCCAGCGCCGCCTCATCGGCGGCGGTTTGGGTGGCGTTGGCGCCCTCCACGGCCGTGGACTGCATTTGGATGAGGATGTGCTGCACTTGGGACAGCGCCGCGTCGGCGGCATTGAGCTGTGAGGTCGCAGCCTGGCCGGCCGACTGGTACTGGGACACGAGCGCCAAGCTGTTGGTGAGCGACAAACTTTGGGCCACGCGGCCGGGGTGGTCACTTGGCACCTGAAAGGCTTTGCCCGTGGCCGCCTCTGCCTCCAGCATGGACAGACGCTGCTCCGTATTGTTGAGCGCCGTGAGGAGATTTTGTGACACGATTTCCGGGGTGATGCGCATCGCCTTACTCCTTTCGACTCCGTGCGGCGGACGAATCCTGGCCAATCCTACCCAACCGCCGCCAGGAGCGCGTCCATGGTGGACTGCTCCGTCGTGATGACTTGAGCCGCCGCGCGGTAGCTTTGCTCTTCCTGAATGAGGTTCGCCGACGCTTGGTCCGGGTTCACCCCCACCTGACTTTGGAGAGCGGAGTTCAAGTCCGAGAGGGTGTTGGTCGCCGTGGTGCTGCGCTGCGAGGCGCTTTGCCCGTCCAGCCCCACTTGATTGACCAAGCTAGTCCAGTAGCTGGCCAGTGTGGACGAGGTGCCGCCCAGCGCCACCGGGGTTTGGGCCAGGTCCGCGATGGCCAAGGCGTTGCTGCCATTGCCGGGCGCGGACGGGGCCGACGCCGCCGCGACCAAGTTGGGGTTGGCCAGCAGCGTGGGGTTGACCGCCAGGCCGCCGGCACCCAGCCCCGCATTGGTGAAGAACGGCAGTCCCGTCGGTGAGGTGCCGCCTAACCCATACCCGGAAGCCTGCAGGTGGTTCACTGCGGTCGCCAACCCGGTCGCGAGCGTGTTGAGGCGCCGGAGATAGGTGGGAATGTCGCCCACCAGTGTGCTGCCTTGGCTGATGCCGCGCACCTGCAGGGTGCCGTAGAGCGACCCAGACGACAGCTTCGGCACCGCGCCGTTTTGAAACACGACATCATGCACGCCGGTGGCCGCGTTGAAGCGGGTGGTGAGGGTGTAGGTGGTGTGGTTCAGCACCAAGGCTTGGCTGCCCAAGTACACGTCCACCGAGCCATTGGGGTTGACGGCGTAGCTGATATTGGCCAGCTTGGCCAGCTGGTTCAGCAGCTCGCCGCGCTGGTTCAGCAGGTCGTTGGGCGTGCTGCCCGTGCCGGTGGCGGCCGCGATGGATTGGTTGACCGTGGCCAGCTGGGCGGCCAAGTGATTAATTTGGCCCACTTGGGTGGAGACCGACTGGTCCAAGTTGCTTTGCTCGTTAACCAGCTGCTGAGCGAGCCCCTGAAAATTGCTGACCAGCTGCTGCGCCTGGCCCAAGAGGGCCGTGCGGGCGGGCAGGCTGGTCGGATTTTGCGAGACGGTTTGCCACGCGGCAAAAAAGCTGTTCATGGCCTCGGCCAAGCCCGTCGACGAGGGCTCGGCAAAAAGCGGCTGCAGCTGCGCCAGCGCCGTGTCAATCGCCGACCACGATCCCGCCTGGCTGGTTTGCGCCCGCACCGACCGGGAGAGAAACGCGTTGGACACGCGGGTAATTTGGGACACCGTCACCCCCTGCCCTACGTAATTGGGCTGGCTGCCGGTGCCCGGCAGCAGCACTGGCGGCGGGTCGGTCAGCACCACCTGCTGGCGCTGGTACCCGGGCGTGGTGGCGTTGGCCAAGTTTTGGCCGGTGACGTCCATGGCCAACTGCTGGGCCGCCAGCGCGCGGGATGCAATATTCAACATGACAAATCCCATCGCCGTTCCGCTCCCTCCGCTTCCCCCTGGCGCTCCTACACTGATTCGTCAACCCGGCGAGCGACATCCCGCACCCCCAGCACAAAGCGGGCAAAATCGACATAGCCCAGCTGGGTCTCCAGGAGATGGCGCAGATACTCGGTGCGCTCCTGCCAGCGGCTCACATCGCGCTGTAAGTCCTCGCGAGCAGCGGCGGGCAGGGTGTCGGCCAGCGAGACCAGCCGGCGGAGCGCCAGCAGGGGGGCCGACTCCTGCTGCAGCAACTCCTCGAGCCGCATGGGGTCGCGCGCCAAGGTGGCCTCAATCTTGTCTTCGGTCAGGCTGCGCAGGGTGGCCACCAAGGCCGGCAAGCCTTCGGGTCCTATGGCGCTGCCCATCCGGCCGCCTCCTTCGCACACATCCACACGCATTGGCGGCTGGCTAGCAAAACAAGTCCAGCAGCAGGCCACGCAGGTGATCCAGCCGCCGCAGCACCTCCACGCCGGTTTTCCCGGCCAGCGCCTGCAGGGTCACGCCTCCCATTTCCCGCTCCACGGCGGCCACCCGCACCATGACGCGAAAGCTGCCTCGGGACAGGACCGGCTCGCTCTCGGGAGCCCGGCCGCTCATGGCCGCCTGCACCAGCGCACGCACTACCGCCTTTAAGGCTGCCAGCCGATCCGCAGTGGGCAAGTCGGCGAGTGCCTGCTCGTGCTCGGCGTAGCGCGCCCATAAGGCGGGCGGCGGGGAGGCAGTGGCCTCGCTCCGCAGCGTCGGCCCGGGGAGCCGGGCCGCCGACGCTGCCGTCCAGCTGGAGCGGCGCGCCCTCACCCGCATAGCAACCTCTCCTCCTGCCCCGGCGCTCCTCGGCACCGCCGAGAAAAATAATGGGGCCACTTGCTGTCATGCTACCGCGCGCCGCGGGAGGACACCAAGCGTACGGCGCCAATTGGCATCCGCCCTAGCGCGGCCCAATTGTCTATACAGAAATCGCGTATACAAATTCGAGCGCACATGGGCACTTCATGTATAGTGACGTGGGGGCGTGCAGCGAACAAAGGGGGATAACGTCAGTGGACCCGCAAGAGGCCGAGCGGCTGCTGCAGTATGAAATACGGTATTGGAGACGCGAACTGACCCGGGCTTATGCCAAGAGCCTGGAGGAATCCTGTGATTTGCTGGCTGTCAGCCGGCGCCTGGATGACCTGCTGCAGCGCTACCAGGCGGCCTTTGCCGGCCGCATCTCGATCTCAGACTCCAGGCCGCTGGGCTCAAATGCATCCCAATAGCGCTGAACCAACACGACATACCGGTCAATTTCCTCGCTGAGCGCCAGCGCCTTCGGCGACCATCCCGACGATCCCGAGCCGGCTTGAAAGAGAGCCTGCTGGAGCGCGCGGATGCGCGCCAGGGTTGCTTCGTATTCCGCCTCCGTCGTAATGCGCTCCGGCTTGTCCACTGCATCATCCTCGCGGCGCCACGCAGCAACAAGCGTCGCGGCGCGGCGTGTTGTTCACGGGCCAAGCCCACGCGTGCATCCTGGAGCGCGAGCTATTCCATAGCGGCCGGGGGGGTCTTTTTGCCGCTCGCCAGGTACGCCAGAATTTCTGGCACGCTGACGCCGGCCCGGCGCGCCTCCGACACCACCTCGTCGACGCGGCGAAACACATCCGCCCGCTGCGCCAAGTAGTCAGGATCTCCCTTCACATGAAAAGAAAATCCTCCGTCATCGCGGCGCACTTGGAATTCCAAGCCGCCAATGCGTCGCCGTGCGTTCACCATGGAACACCTCCCTCCGGCATAATAGCACGTTGGGTCCTGGCGGCAACCGGCGCGGCGCAAGATAAGAAAGTCATGAGCATGCGGCTGCCCGCGCGGGCGAGAAGGCGTTGACTTTCATCTCCGCGGCCGCTATCATAAGTGGGCGGCGACGCACATCGCGGGGTAGAGCAGCCAGGTAGCTCGTCGGGCTCATAACCCGGAGGTCGCAGGTTCAAATCCTGCCCCCGCAACCAATTTTTCGGCGGCGTAGCTCAGTTGGTCAGAGCATACGGTTCA
>JAJZWV010000058.1 GCA_021846505.1 Bacillota bacterium | reverse complement strand
GTGCGTTCGTCGGGGCTCAGGGTCAGCGGCGCCAACGGGCGCCCCCTTCGTCGCGACTTCGTCGGAGGTGTAGTAGACATACCCGAGTATACCATATAGATCTCGAATTATCAACTCAGGACACTAGGTGCCACCCAGCAAAACCCGCTGGTCGTTCTCGTGCTGCCCCTGTACCTGCTGGTGACCAACGTCGACCTTCTGCGGCCCTGGGAAGCTCTGGTGGTCACCCGTGTCGGGTCCGCTCGCACCTGGTGGTGGGGACATGTATGGGCAGCTGGCCTCATCGCGGCGATGCTGTCCCTCGGCTACGCGATCCTGTCCGGGATGGTGGCGGCCGCGAGCGGCCACTGGTCGTGGCAGTGGGGGGCCTACGGTCGCCACAGCGAGTATCCGGCGGTGCTTGCGCAGCCGCCATGGACCATTCCCTGGCATTGGAGCGCCGACGCCTTGGTGTATCTCACACTCGGACTCTGGGCGGTGGGGGTGCTGCGCCACGTCCTCGCCCTGTGGTGGCGGGGGCCGTGGCTGCCGTGGCTCGCGGTGGTCGCGTTGGCGTTTTCTTCGCGGGCTCTCAGCAACACGGTGGCGCAGCCGGCGGTCTGGTGGCTCCCTGGGACGCAGTTTAGCTTCTACTACCACTGGACGCCCACAGGATCCCGGATGCTGGGTTGGACGCTGGCCTACACCATCTGCCTCATGGCTGTGGCCGCCGCCGCGGGCTGGGCGCTGGCCCAGACGCCGCTTTGGCAAGCGCAGCATGGGGAGACCCTGTGAGGCGCGCGCTTGCTGGCCAGCGCCGCGGCGAATGATCTCCAAAGCTGGGCGCACTACCTTCCCGCCTGGGGGTGTCTGGCGGCAGCAGCGGCCGTCGTGGGCTTGACCTTGTTGGGATCGGGGGCACACTCTCTGTTTCGGCAAGCGCTGGGGGGGCCCGCGGTCGTGGTACTGGGTGGTCAGCTCCGCATGGGACCCGGCTGGACTTGGCTCGCCGTCGGGATCCTGTTTGTGGTGTCGTGCACCGTGCTCCTGGATGTCTCTTCGCCCTGGACTCAGCTGACGCTGGCGCGCGGGGTGTCGCGCGGCAGTGGGCGGCCGCGCGCCTGGCCGCGATGGCGGCCGGAGCGGTGGCATATCTCGGCGTTCTGCTGGCCCTGCTGGCCGCGGTGGCCCTGGCCGATCGCGCGCGCCCGCTTCTGGGTGCCAGCGGGTGGGACGCGGGCCTCTGGGCGCTGGGGCTCATCGGCATCGGATGGTTTGCGATGGCGCTCCGCCTCATCACCGGCGAAGCGTGGGCCGCTTTCGCGGTCCCCCTGCTCCTTCTGGGCGTGGCCCGCTTCGGCGGCGGCGCTTCGCCCTACCTGCCCTGCGCCCAGTGGATCGTGGCCCTCCACGGGCTGCCGGGAACGCTGAGTGCAGCGGCGGGGGCGGGATACGTCCTGCTGTGGACACTGCTGTCCGGCGCGGCGGCTCTATGGGCGGCCAAGGCGCGCATGCCCGCCACTGCCAGCTGAGGCAGCGGGCGCCGCTCGCCAACTTCAGGCATGCTGGGCTTAGCTGGCTTGAGGCCGCATGCCTCAGCCGAGCGTTCAGTCTCCCCCGAGCGACCCGTGTCACGGCTGCGGCGGAGGTCCAACGTCGCGCCGTGGAGGGGGGAGGCTGTGAGGAATTCAGCCGAGGTGCTGCGTGGGCCAGAGAGGACCAGAGAGGCGCTGGTATTCGGCTATCGACATCACCACCGCAGCCGGCCGACCCTTCCGTGATGACTGGCACGCCGTGCCGCGCTTGCCGAACGATCTGACTCAGTGTGCGCTGGGCCTCCTGGAGCGCCACTGGCTATCCGTCGGGCATGCCTTCCTCCCCTCCTCCCCTCGACGGCACTCGGTGTCCGCGGGCTGCGGATCGCGGCCGCTTCGGCGGTCTCCATCATATATCCAACATATATCCAACAAGATATCTGACATCCGACATACATCCGACGGCGGCGCACGGCAGCCCGCATTTGCTTCGCCGGCGCCGCCGCGCTAGCATAATGGCATGGAGTACTATGGACTGCTTTCAAATTCCCACACGGCGGCCTTGGTGTCCCCCGACGGGTCGGTGGATTGGCTTCCGTTTCCCCGCTTTGACAGCCCGGCCGTCTTTGCCAAGCTTTTGGGCGCGGACCGCAACGGCTACTTTGTCATCAAGCCCACGGTGCCCCATACCGTGGAGCAACACTATATCGAAGACACCAACATTCTGCGCACGTGCTACACCGCGTCGGCGGGCACCGGGGAAGCCACCGTGATTGACTACCTGGCCATCGGCAGCCAGGAGCTGCACCGGGTGGTGGAGTCCGACCTGCCGCTGGAGCTGATAATTCGGCCGGTCTTTGAAAACGGCCTGATTGCCGCCGGCCTCACGCTGACAGATAGCGGGGCGATGTTTGAAGACCCGGTGAACGGGCAGTCGCTGCAGCTCATGCTGGCCGGCAAGGGCGCGCGCTACGTGCCCTCCACCGATTCGTGGGCGCTGGCGCCCGGCCAGTACGACGTGCGGCTCATCCACCACCCCGACAGCCACAGCCCCGAGCTGGACATCGACCCCGAAGCGGAGGCCGGCCGGGGGCTTGCCCGCAACGTGCAGTACTGGCAGCGCCTGGCGTCCACCAGCTACCAGGGCCCGTTCCTGGACCAGCTCAAGCGGTCGCTGCTGGTGCTGCATGGCTTGTCGTACCGCACGAATGGGGCCATTGTGGCGGCACCCTCCACCTCGCTGCCGGAGCAGGTGGGCGGCGAGCGCCAGTGGGACTATCGGTTTGCGTGGGTGCGCGACGGCTGCTACGCGGCGGAGGCGCTGCTGGTGGCTGGCGAGCATGTGGCGGCGCGGCGCATCATCGACTTCTTCATCAACACGGTGGACCTGCAGGGCAAGCCGTTTAAGGCGCCCTTTTTTCGGGTGGACGGCACCCTGATTCGCTATGAGCGCGACCTCCACTGGCTCAATGGCTTTCGGGGCTCGCGGCCGGTGCGCGACGGCAATGCCGCCACCGCTCAGCTGCAGCTCGACATCGAAGGGGCGCTGGTGTGGGCCATGTGGCGCTACCACGAAACCTGCCAGGACCAGGAGTGGCTGGTCAGCTACGTGGACGCGCTGGAGTTTCTGCTGGAGTGGGTGGCGCGCAACTGGGAGCAGAAAGACTGCTGCCTGTGGGAGTTCCGCGGCCAGGACGACCACTACACGCACTCCAAAGTCATGTGCTGGGTGTCGCTGGAATACGGATCGCGCCTGCTGGCCGCCGCGGGGCGCGCCGAAGGCGCCCGCCGCTATCAGGCGGCGGCGGAGGCGGTGCGCGCCCAGGTGGAGGCGCACGGATTCAACGCGAAGCTGGGCATCTACACCCAGCGATTTGAGGGCGACACCGTGGATGCGGCGCTCCTGACCCTGCCGCTGTATGGGTTTGTGGCCGCCGACGACCCACGGTTTCAGAAGACACTGGAGCGGATGGAGCAGGACCTGGTCCAGCATCCGTGGGTGTACCGGTATCGCAATGACATGATGGGGGAGGCCGCCCACCCGTTTATCTTGGCTAGCTACTGGCTGGCGCGGGTGTACCTGCAGCTGGGGCGGCGGGAGGAGGCCGAGCAAATCCTGCGCGACCTGTTCAGCCACACCACCAATTTGGGTCTGTTGGGCGAGCATGTGGACATGGACACCAACGAGCCGCGGGGCAATTTCCCCCAAGGCTTCAGCCACTTGGGCGCCATCCTGTCCATCTTGGAGCTGGCGGCGGCTCCTCCCGTCTGAAATCCGGCCGCTGCGCACGGCGCGCAACCGGGCCGCCCGACAGCGCGTTCGGTGATTCAGGGAGGGCAAGCCATCATGAGTGCGCGGTGGCTGCCGGTGGCGGCGGTGGCGCTGTTGCTGCTGGCGGGGGTCGACTGGCTGGCGGGGGCGTATCCGGTGGGACTTCTTCCGGATCTCGCGGCGACCACCATTGTGCTTCACACCCCGGCCAGCGCGGCGGGCGATGGCCTTGCGGTGCCCCCGGTGCCGGGCGTGCTGGGCATGGCCCTGCCCCTGATGCCCGGGGCCCAGCCGGTGCCCCCGATGCCGGGGATGAGCTGGACGGCCGGCATCAGCGGGGACCCGTACGTGAAAGTCGGCTTCAGCACCGTGTACCGCGTGCCGATGGGCCTTCCTGCCGCCGAGGCGTGGGTGGGAAGCGGGCTCAGCGAACTGGGCTATACGGAAGTGGGCGCGTTTTCCGGGAGCTCCAATGTGGACAGCTCGACTGCGTACACCGTGCATCAGCGCGAGTATGTGCGGCCGAGGGGCGTGAGCCAGCCGCCCGCGCTGCTGGTCGTCAACATGAGGCGGCTGGGGCCGCACGCGTCGCTGCTGCGATATATCGCGTCGGTGTTAGAACAGCCGCCGCGGCCCCTCCGCACCCGGATCGTGGGGCCCGTGCAGGCGATTGCCATTCGGGAGCGGACCGGTGGCCGGCGCAATGCGCTGCTGGTGCGGCGCGTGGCCAATCCGGCGGCGGTCGCGCGCATCACCGCCGCGCTGAACGGCCTATCCACCGTGTCGGTGGCGCCCTTTATGTGCCCGAGGATCACCTACACCATCCGCATGACGCTGATGACCCGCACCGGACAGATGGCGGTGAGCGACATGGACAACTGCGGCGCGGTGGAGATCCAGGGCGTGTGGTTCAGTGACCCGCATCAGATGGTCAACCGGGCGCTCCGAGGGCTCGGGCTTAAGGGGACGGACGGCTAGCGGCGGCCAGCGGGCCGACCAGCGGCAAAAGGTCGGTGCGCGCCTGCGACAGATACCAGTCCGATACTTGGCCGAGGTCCAGCGTGGCGGATATGAGCTGCGCATCGGCCGTGGCCGCCTCGGCCAGCACCCGCCCGCGCGGGTCGATAATGGCCGTGGGACACATGCTATCCGTCCGGGCGGTGTTGACCGCCACCACGAACCGCTGGTTTTCCGCCGCCCGGCTCACCAGGTGGCTTTTCCACACGGAAAAGGCGTCCGGCTGTCCCACCGCATGGGTGAGATAGAGGATAACCTGGGCGCCCTGATGAGCCAGCCAGCGCCACTGGTCAGGAAATCGCAGGTCGCGGCACAGCTGCACGGCGAGGGCCGCGGGGGCGCCGCGCCGCACCTCCAGCGCCTGCCCACACGCCAAGCGCCCGCGCTCGTGAGTGGCCAGATTGACTTTGTGATACCACCAGCGGGGCGCCCGGGGCGCGAGAATGACGGCGCTGTTGGTCCACTGGCCGCCTGGCCCCGGCCACAGCGTCCCCAGGGCCACGCGAACATCCCGGCGGGCCGCCAGGCTCTCCAGATGCGCCAGGGCGGCTTCCAGGCGGGAGGGCTCCAGCGCCGCCAGCCCTTCGAGCCCGTCGGAGTAGCCCGACAGCGCGCCCTCCGGAAACGCCACCAGACTGTCGGGCTCGCAGGCCGCGAGCGCGCGCTCCATGTGGGCCAGGTTCGCATCTACATCCCACGTGACGGGAAACGCTGCGGCCGCCACCTGCATGGCCCACCTCCCCCTTCTTGGGCGAAGCGTAACACATAGGGGCGATATCCTGGCTGAGGCCTGTGGATTGCCGCCGCCGCAGCGCCTGCCGCTGAGCGGTCAAATCCATCAGTCTCCCCAGGGCGGTGTCGAACGCGGCGTGAAGAGGGGCCGCTGCTGGCGATGGCCCTCAAAAATATCCACAGGCATCCACAGGCATCCACAGGCATCCAAAGATATCCCGGAAGAGACGCTCTGCACCTTGGGGGCGGCGGTGCGCGGAGGATTGGCCGGGGCCCGCGCGGGGAGCCGCGGCGGCCAAGCGCCCTGCGCAGTCCGGAAGGGGCGCGGGGCCTCGTCTTGTTCTGGGGCTTCCTGCGGGTGTGGCGGCCAGCTGCCCGATTAGCGCGTGGGCCGGCGCGGCGGCGCGCCGCTTTCGTCCTCGCCCTCCTGGACTTGCTCCAGGAGGGCGAGCCAGCGATCCATCATCCACTCCACCGCTTCGCCGGTCAGCGCCGTGAACGGCGCAGGGTCGTGGCTCTGATCAAATTGGCGGAGAGCCGCCAGGTAGCGCTCCCGAGCTTCCGCGGCGTAGTGGGCTGGCGGATAGCCCATCTGCATCAGGAGGAAGTTCGTCAGCATGCGGGCCGTGCGGCCATTGCCGTCGCGAAATGGGTGCAGGCGGACCAGGTCAATGTGGGCGCGAGCGGCGAATGGCACAGGATGCTCGGCCCCGGATCCCCCGGCGTACTGCTGGATCCAGTCGGCCATGAGGTCGGGAATCTTCACCCAGTTGGGGGGGACGTGCCACGACCCGCTAATGTACACGGGCACGCGGCGGTAGGTGTCCGCCTCGGCCTCGGGGAGAATGCCCTGCATCAAGCGCCGCTGGGTTTCGAGGACGAGCGGCTCGGTCAGGGGGGCCCGGCCAGGGCGTTCACCACTTCCAGGTGCTCGCGGAGCGACTTGCCGGGAATGGTGACGCCCTGCTCCAGGACGGCCTGCACTTGGTCCAGGGTGAGGGTATTGCCCTCGATGGCCGCCGTGGCGTGCGCGTGCCGCAGCGCGAAGTCATCCAGCAAGCTGTCTAGGCTCGCGGCCGGCAGCGGGGGATGGCTCACCACGGCTTGGCGCTTGGCGGTGAGGCGTGACAGCAGATCCTCGTCGCTTCCCACCGTGTGGATCCCCCTTCGGTGTATTTCCGCCGCGCCCGGAACGGCCTTCGCCGCTTCTGCCGCCTGGCCGCTCGCTCACGTAGCTCGTGCCGCCAGCCATCGGCGCGCGGCGCCGGGATGGGGCAGCCGGTAGGCGGCTTGGGTGGGTTCGCGGTGCCCGACTTGCACCGCGAGCCCCGTGGGTGCGACCACCGAAAACATGTCTTCGTCCGTCGCGTCGTCGCCCAGGGCTGCCACCAGCGCGCGGCGGCGCCAGTCGGGCCCTACCTGCTGCTGGAGCCAAGCGGCGAGCGCCGTGCCCTTGTTGGCCGCCTGGGGCACGATATCCAGTGCCATGTGCCCCCAGCGCGCCCGATACACTGGATCGTGGGCGGTGTCCAGAAACTGCTGCACCGCGGCCAGCAGCGCCGGGCGCTGGTCCTCATCCACCGCGCGCCAGTGCACGCACCAGGTGGCGCCCTTGTCTTCCAGCCACACGCCGGGGACCTGTGCTGCCCACTCGCCGATGGCGGCGCGCCAAGGGTCTGGGGGAGTGAGGCCCAGCGCCTCGGCGCCGTGGTTGCCCAAAATGGCGCCGGGGAAGTCGGGCAAATGGCGGGCGAAGCTTTCCCGTGCCCGGCCCGAGATAATCACCACCAGGCGCTCGGGCGGCTGGTGCAGGGCGCTCAGCAGCGCCGGCAGGTCGGGCGGCACCAGAATGGCATCGGGGTGGGGCGCCAAGTCCACCAGCGTGCCGTCCCAATCCAGGGCCCAAACCCAGGGCGCGCGCCCGGGGGCGCTCCTGCGCCACGCGGCCGTGAGCGCCGCTTCATCGGCCGGGGCCGTCACTCGACGGCGGCCAGCACGTTTTCCGCCCACTCTTGGACGGTGTGCAGCTGCAAGTGGGCCCGCATCGCCGCAATGCGCGCCCGGCGCTCCTCGGGAGGGACGCGGATCGCCACCTCCAGGGTATCGGCAAACCCCTCCGGGTCCAGCGGGTTGATGGGAAACGCCTGATCCAGCTCGGCCATGGCTCCCGCCAGCTCCGACAGGAGCAGCACGCCGCGCCCGTCCACCTGCGCCGCCACAAACTCTTTGGCCACCAAGTTCATGCCGTCCACCAGAGAGCTGACCACGAAAAAGTCGGCGGCGCGGTACAGCGCGGCCAGCCGGCGCAAATCCAGCGGCTGCAGCAGCGTGACCACCGGCTGCCACCCGCCAGGGATGCCCCACCGCCGGTTGACCTGATCGGCGGCGCGCTCCACCTCGCCTTTCAGGCGGGCGTAGTCGGGCACGGAGCCGCGGCTGGGCGCCACCACCTGCAGCAGCAGCACCTGGCCGCGGCGGTGAGGATGCCGCTGGAAAAACAAGTCCAGCGCCTCCAGCCGCGGCAAAATGCCTTTGGAGTAATCCAGCCGGTCCACCGCGACCCCCAAGATGTGGTGGCCCCGCTCCAGCCGCCGCCGGATGGCCCGCGACAGGCGCGCGGCCGACGGCTCTTGGGCGGCCGCCTCCACCAGCGAGGTATCAATGCTGATGGGGAAGCACTCCACTTTCACCTCGCGCCCTTGATACTGCACAATGCCCGTGGCGTCGTCGGCCGGGAGGTCCAGAAACTGCCGCACACAGTCCGTAAATCGGCGGCAGTCGTCTTCCGTTTGAAACCCCAGCAAGTCGGCGCCTAAAAGCCCGGTCAGCAGATCGATCCGGTTGGGGCACAGCCGCAGCAGCGTGGCCGGGGGCCAGGGAATGTGCCAAAAGTGGGCGATGCGCTGGGTGGGCCGCCGGTCGCGCAGCAGCCCAGGCACCAGGGCTAAGTGATAATCATGGCTCCACACGGTGTCTTCTGGCCGCGCCGAATTCAAAATCGCCTCGACGAACCGGCGGTTGACCCGGCGGTAGGCGGTCCAGGCATGGCGGTAAAACCGCACGCGCTCCACGGCCAGGTGGCACAGCGGCCACAGCCCGCGGTTGGCATACTCCACGTAGTACCCTTCCACCTCGTCGGCACTGAGCCGAATGCGATGCAGCCAGTAATCCGGCTCCCGTGCCGGAATGCCCAAAAGGCCCGTGGGGGCCTCCTCCCAGTCCCGCTCTCCACTGCCCCACGCGATCCAGGTGCCGCCGCGCAGGCGGAGCACCGGATCGAGGGCGGTGACCACGCCGCCCGGGGTCCGGCGCAGCACCGTGTGGCCAGCTTTGGTTGCCCGGTGCAGATAGGGTTCGCGATTGGTGACCACCACCAACCGCGAACCCTCGGCTGCCTCCACCTGTGTGGCCACCCCGCCACCTCCCGCCGTTAGCCGCCTGTAATCCTAGGATACACCCTGGGCGCCATTTGTGGGACGGGTGGCGGACGAGATATGGCAAGGGGTGGTAACGCGAACCGCTCAGGCGCCATAGGCTGAACGCAGAAGCCACCGACGACCGGGAGGAGGGGCGGCGTTGAGCGAGGTGTATGGCATCGACGTGTCCCAGTACCAGGCCACCCCCAACTGGGCTGCGGTGAAGGCGGCGACCATTGGCGGCGCCCCGCTGTCGCTAGCATATATTCGCAGCAGCTACGGCCCGTCGGCCCAGGACCCCGAGTTTGCGCGCAACTGGGCTGGATCCGGTGGGGTGCAGCTCGTGCATGGGGCGTACCACTTTGCCCTGCCGTCCGGCAGCAGTGCCAGCACGCTGGCCGCGTCGGCCCAGGAGCAGGCCGCTTACTTTCTGAACGTGGTGGATCGGCAAGGGGGCATCACCGGGGCGGATGTGCCCCCGGTGCTGGACCTGGAGGTGACCGGCGCGCCGGGCGGAGCCACCCTCCATGGGGCCCAGCTGGCGGCCTGGGCCGCCCACTGGCTCGCCGACGTCAATGCTGCCGCGGGATCCGCCGCGGGGTCCGCGCTGCTGTACACCTATTTGAGCTTTTGGCAGACGTATCTCGCCCCGAATGCCTCGGTGCTGGGGACCGGGGTGCGGCTGTGGATTGCCGACTACGGCGGCACAGTGCCCGTAGCCCACGTGGGCCACCAGTACACGGACCAGCTCACCGTCCCCGGCATTGCCGGGGCGGTGGATGGGGATCGATTTGACGCGGCGCTGCTGCCGGCAACCTCCAAGCCCACGGCGCCGGTGGTCACGTGGACCTTAAGGGCCACCCGGCTGGACTGGCACTTCACGCCCCCCACCGCGGCGGGCTACCGTGGGTGGGCCCAATCGGTGGGGCACCCGGCCACCGCCCCCGCGTTTCAGACGAACGGCGGGTACTTCCGGAAGGCTTGGGGCCCCGTGTCGGGCGGCAGGCTCTATCTCACGTTTTTCTTTAGGGACGGCTCCGCCAGCACCAGCCATGCCTTGTCATGGCCCGTGGCCCACCTGCACTCGACCGGCGGCAGCGGATCGCCGAGCGGCAGTGGCGCGGGTAAAAGCAGCGGATCGTCGAGCGGCAGCGGCCATCGCTGCTTCTTAGACACAGCGCTCCGCCCTCGGCCGACAGGGCCACCGGCCTCAGATGGGGGCCGCCCTGCAGACGAACTTCCTGTGAAAGGTGGTGCAGACGCATGAACTGGCCCGTGGTGGAGTTGGATGCGGCCCGCATTATGAGCCCGGTGCTCGCGGCGGCCCTGACCGCGCTGGTGGGCAAAGCCACCCAGTACGCCTTGCATGCCGTGGCCGGCTTGAAGAACCGGCAGGTGCGGGACGCGTTGGACTGGGCGCTCACGCGGGCGGATGCGGCGGCGCAGCAGGTGGTGGCGGCGCTGAATGCCACCGAGGTCAACACGCTGAAAGCCAGCCACAGCTGGAATGCCACCACCGCCGCACGGGTGAAGCTGCACGCACTGGACATGCTGTCCATGTCGCTGCCCGCGGCGGTCACCCAGGTGCTGGGCGCCCAGCAGCCCAATGTGGGAAGTCTCTTGGGCGTCCTGGTGGAAAACGCGGTGGCGTCGGCGCCCAATTACATGCGCAGTTGATCCAGCGCGAACTCGAAGTCGATGTGCGGCTCATGGCCGGAGGGGGTGGCGGGGATGCGGCGGGCCAGGGGAGCCCGGCCGCACGAGGAACGCGCTGGGCGGCGGCGCCGCCAGCAAGGCCCCCAGATGGGTGACCCCATCGCCGGGCTGGACAATCGCGCGCCAGGCGGGTCAAGGGGGTGACGCTGGCTGACCCGACCCCGTGGCGATCAATCCCCCGAGGATCGCCCGCAAAAAGAGAGCGTACTTGTCTTGTGGTGCCTTGTCCCGAGGGGCTTGACACCTACCGCTAATGGCGCCCGGCTCGGTGACGTCGGCTTTCGCCAACAGGCGCACCTTGCAGGCGGTCGCAAGCGGGCACCGGGAGGCCCGCACGGCGCTATCGGTCTCTTGCGCTCGCGGAGGTGGCCCTCTTTAGGCAGCGCCCGGCCATGGGCCGCCCACCGCCGTCAGTCACGCTGGGGGTTCGTTTAGGCGAGCGGGCCGAGGCCGTCGCGGCGGCGGTATAATAGGGGCAATGAGGATCGGGCCATCATGAGCGAGGCGCGGTTGCGGGGCTCCTCGGGAGCACCCGCCCTTTGGCATGGGCGCACCGGCATGGGGTAGGCGCCTGCAGCGTGGCGATGGCGATGCAGACCGAGACGGAGAGGGTGGGCCGGTGGGACAAGGGTTTCAAGCCGTGGTGGACCAGCTGGCCGCGCTCGCACCGTGGGGTGAGCTGGTTCAGGCCGTGGGGCGCGGCCGCTCGGGCCAGGTGGCCGGGCTGGCGGGCGGCTTGCCGGGCCTGGTGGTGGCCGCGCTGGCCCGCCAGCCACACCCGGTGCTGGTGGTCAGTCCGGGCTGGCGGGAGGCCCAGGCCCTGGCGGCAGAGGTGGCGGAGTGGATGGACCCGGATCGGCTGGCGCTCCTGCCGCCGCGGCCGCAGGTGGCCGGGGACGTGCGCGCCGAGGGCCACGAGTGGGACCGGCTCCGCATGGCCGCCTTTCGGCTAGTGAACCAAAGGCCGCAAGGCGCCGTGCTGGTGGCGCCCGTCGAAGCCGTGCGCCAGCTGCTGCCCGCCAAGCGTCCGGCGGCGCTGACCCTTCGGCGCGGAGACCGCGTGGAACGGGACGGGGTCGCGGCTCAGCTGGTGCAGCTGGGGTACGAGCGCCTGCCGCTGGTGGAGCAGGCGGGGCAGTTCGCGATCCGGGGGCCGATTGTCGATGTGTTTCCGCCCGGCGCGCCTGCGGTGCGCCTGGAGCTGTTTGACGACGAAGTGGATCTGCTGGCCGAGCTGGATCCGTCCACGCAGCGCAATGGCGCTCCGCTGGCGGAGGTGACCGTGGGCCCCGCCCGTGAGCTTTTGTGGTCCGCGGCCGAGCGAGACCGGGCTGCCGCGCGCATCACGCGCGAGCTGGACGAAGCCGTCGCCGGCCTCAACAGCACCGGGCACGCTGGGGAGGCCGCCGCCCTGGCAGCGCGCTGGGGAGAGCGGCTGGCCCGCCTGATGGATGGCCAGGGATGGCCAGGGATCGACCGCGCGGCGGCGGCGTTTGGCACACCGGTGCCGGTCACGGCGTGGTTCCCCGCACGCCCGGTCCTGGTCCTGGATGATCGCGAGCGTGTGCTGGAGGCGGCGCGGGGGCGAGCGCTCGAAGAAGCCGGCGAGCGCCAGCGGCGCCTGGAGCGGGGGGATTTGCTGCCGCTGGAGTGTGAGACCTCGCTGCCGGCGGACGCACTGCCCGGTGCGCTGCACGCCCACGCGGTGGTGGATCTGTCTCTCTTGCCGCACCATCACGCGGGAGCTCAGGCGTCGGTGTCCCTGGCCGGGCGGCCGGCCCCCCGGGCCCACGGGCAGTGGGACCTGCTGGTGACGGAGCTGAGCCGGCTGGTGAAGGCGCGCCACCGCGTGCTGGTCAGTGTCAAGACCGACGATGCTGCGGATCACCTGGTGTCTCGCCTGGTGGAGGCCGGCCTGCCGGTGCACCGCGGCTTGCCAGCTGCCGCGTCCGTGGGGGTCGCGGTGGGCCGCCTGACCCGAGGCTTCATCCTGCCGGAGCTGCTGCTGGCGGTGCTGTCTGAGGCCGAGCTGACCGGCCGCGAAGTACATGCCGAGCCGTTGGGGCGCCGATCGGTGGCGGGGCATGCCCTGCTCAAGCTGGCCGAGCTGTCCGCCGGCGACTACGTGGTGCACGTGACGCACGGCATCGGCCGCTTCATGGGGGTGGCCACGCTGGAGGCGGGCGGCATCACCGGCGACTATCTGCACATTGCGTATGCGGGTGAAGACACGCTGTATGTGCCGGTGGATCAGCTGGACGTGGTGCAGCGCTATGCGGGCGGCAGCGATGCGCCGCCGCGCCTCTCTCGGCTAGGCGGCAGTGACTGGAGCCGCGTGAAAGATCGGGTGAAAGCGTCCGTGCGGGACATGGCCGAGCAGCTGCTGGCCCTGTACGCCGCCCGCGAGTCGCGGCCCGGGTTTGCGTTTGGGCCCGACACCCCGTGGCAGCAAGACTTCGAAGACGCCTTTCCCTATGAGGAAACCCCGGACCAATTAAAGGCGACCGAGGAAATCAAGCGGGACATGGAGCGCCCGCGCCCCATGGACCGACTGCTGCTGGGCGACGTCGGCTACGGCAAGACCGAGGTGGCGCTGCGCGCCGCCTTCAAGGCCATCATGGCCGGCAAGCAGGCGGCCATCCTGGTTCCCACGACGCTTTTGGCGGAGCAGCACTACAGCACCGCCCGGGCGCGGATGGCCGGATTCCCCATCAACGTGGCGGTGCTGTCGCGGTTCCAGTCGGCCCGTGAGCAGAAGGAGACCCTTGAGGCGATGGCGGATGGCCGAGTCGACCTCGTGGTGGGAACCCATCGCCTGCTGAGCCAGGATGTCCAGTTCAAGGGGCTGGGGCTTCTGGTGGTGGACGAGGAGCATCGCTTTGGGGTGGCGCACAAAGAGCGCATCAAGGCGCTGAACGAAACCGTCGATGTGCTGACGCTGTCGGCCACGCCGATTCCCCGCACCTTGAACATGGCCATGATTGGCGTTCGCGACTGGTCGGTGCTGGAGACGCCGCCCGACCAGCGCTTTCCGGTGGAAACGGTCGTAGCCGAGTACGACGAGGGCTTGATTCGCGAAGCCATCCGCCGGGAGCTGGAGCGCGACGGGCAGGTGTACTACGTGCAAAACCGCATCCGCGCTATGGACATGACGCTGGCGCGCCTAAAGCGCATGGTGCCGGACGCCCGCATCGCGGTGGCCCACGGGCAGATGGACGAGACGCGGCTCGAAGACGTGATGGCCCGCTTCTTAGCCGGGGAGTACGACGTGCTCCTGGCCACCAGCATCATCGAGTCGGGGCTGGATATTTCGAACGTCAACACGCTGGTGGTGGAAGACGCTGACCGGCTGGGGCTGGCGCAGCTGTACCAGCTGCGCGGGCGGGTGGGCCGGTCCTTCCGGCTGGCGTACGCGTATTTGACCGTGCGCCGTGATGCCGTGCTCACCATCGAGGCGGAGCGGCGCTTAGAGGCCGTCCGGGACTTCACGGAGCTGGGCGCGGGGTATCAAATTGCACTGCGGGACCTGGAGATTCGGGGGGCCGGCAACCTTC
The DNA here is from genome assembly GCA_021846505.1 of Bacillota bacterium. GTDB lineage: Bacteria > Bacillota > Sulfobacillia > Sulfobacillales > JAIMBI01 > JAJZWV01. The sequence goes on along the minus strand of JAJZWV010000058.1, from coordinate 9,028 downwards.
TGGGCGCGGAGCAGCACGGGTTTGTGGCGCTGGTGGGGTTTGAGCTGTACACCCAGCTGCTGGCGGAAGCCGTGGCCGAGCTCAAGGGGCAGCCCGTGGCCAAGCCGGTGGAAACCTCGCTGGAGTTTGGCGTGGAGGCGTACCTGCCCGCCGACTACATCGAAGATGATCGGCAGAAAATCGCCTTGTACAAGCGGCTGGTGTCGGCGGCCAGCGCCGAGGAAGTGAGTCAGCTGGCGGAGGAGATGGAGGAGCGCTTTGGCCCGCCGCCGGCGTCGGCCGCCGCCCTGATGAAGTTGGCGCGGATCCGGGTGGCGGCCCGCCGCCTGGGACTATCCCAGGTTATCCGCCGCGGCGACCGCGTCGTGTTTCGCCTGAGCGACGCCGGCGAAGTGCCGAGCGAGGCGCTGGCCAACTTGGGGCGCCGCTATCCCGGCCGCCTGGTTCAAATGCCGAGCCGCGTGCCGGAGTTGGGCTTTCGGCTGGATCCTCGAGGGCGCGAGGACGTCCTCGACTTGACTGAGGCGGTGCTCAACACGCTTTCCGCATCGTCGGCCTCTGCATAGCCCAGGCCGGAGGCGGCTACGCTAGGGCCGGAAAATCCGACGCTCGCCGCCTTCCTTCGCCATTTCCTGCGGGTGAGCCCCGCCGGGGCGACGGGGGGAGTCAGGGCAGCACGTGGCCGAGCCGAGGGGAGCGCCTCGGCGCTTGGAAGAAATGCATAGGTCTTTCAGGCGGTCCATATGCTACCCCAGGACTCGCGCGCGGCGGCGAGGGCAAGGGGAGGGGCAAGTTTGAAGGCGACAGGCATCGTGCGGCGCATCGACGACCTGGGGCGGGTGGTTATCCCCAAGGAAATTCGTCGGACGCTCCGCATCCGCGAAGGCGATCCGCTGGAGATTTTCGTGGACCGCGACGGCGAGGTGATCCTGAAGAAGTACTCGCCCATTGGGGAGTTGGGGGATTTCGCGAAAGAGTACGCGGATTCGCTGTACGAGGCGGTGGGCCACATTGCGCTGATCGCGGATCGAGACGTCATCATTGCCGTCTCGGGGGCGGCCAAAAAAGAATTTCTCAACAAGCCCATTGGGGTGCTCATTGAGAAGTCCATGGAAGACCGCAAAACGCTCATGTACAACCGAGGCGACCACAAGCCCAAGGGCAGCGCCGTGGGCGACGAGGACGAGGACAAGTTCGTTGCCGAGGTCATCTGCCCCATCATTGCCGAGGGCGATCCGATTGGCGCCGTGATTCTCTGCACCCGGGAAGCGGACGCCCGCATGACCGAGATGGAGCTGAAGCTGGCCGAAACGGCCGCCGGGTTCTTGGCGAAGCAGATGGAGCAGTAGAGGCGCGCGAGCATTCTGGCGGCGGCCGGCGGGCTGGAGCCTCCTAGCCTCCCAGGGGGTTGTAGCCGTCGGACGTCACGGTGTCTGGATAGTATGACGGGTGCGCGGCCGACCCGGCCCCCGCCAGCGACGGCAGGTAGGCCAGGCCGGTGACGGCCACCCCGCGGCGGGTCTGCCGCAGATACACCGTAATCAATCCCCGAGAGATTTCTGGGATCGGGGTGGGCCGAGTCGTGCTGGCAAACCACCGCCGATCCACCACCCGGAACTGCGTATAGCCTGATCCGTTCGCCCATACCGCGCGCACAGCCCGCACGGCGACCAGCCGGCTCGCCACGAGCCGGAGGCCAGGAACGCCGTGGGCCAGGCTGGCCAGGTAGCGGCTGAAGTGTGCGGCCTGGCTGTGTGGCGCGATGAGGCCAGCCGGCGGCGCGTCCGAATGGCCGGCCACGCCCAGCTGCGCCTGCCACAAGAGGGCGTGGCGGGCGGTGGCGAACACGCTCGAGGGCGGCGTGGCCGGGCGGAGGGCTGTCCAGGCGACTCGGACCCCTGTCGCGGTGAGTGCCAGCAAAACCAGGGCGGCCGCCATGGACGCGCAGCGGTGGAGCCACCGCTGGGCTATTGCCTGCCAATCCATGCCTCACCTCCCCACTCTCTAGGCGGGATTATACGGCCGCCGTGCCACCGGCCGCCTAGGCGAGCCGAAATCCGCTAACATCTGACGCGTGGCGATCCCAACACCAAGCGGCGAGCATCCGCCGGAGAAGAGGCCAACGTGGCGACTGAAGCATTCCCCCAACGCCCGAACCCTGGAGCTGTGCCGCTGGCGCTCAGCAGCCAAGAGTGGTGGCAGCGCGCGCAGCACGTGATGCCGGGGGGAGTCAACTCCCCGTCCCGATCGTTTCACGGGGTGGGCGGCGGCATGCCGCCGGTGATGGTGCGGGGCCAAGGCGCCTGGATTGAAGACGCGGACGGCCGGCGCTACCTGGATTACCAGGCGGCTTATGGCCCCCTGATCCTGGGGCATGCCCATCCCGCGGTGGCGGCAGCCATCGCGGCCCAAGCCGCCGAGGGCACCGTGATGGGCGCCACCCATCCGCTTGAAGTGTCCTGGGCCGAGCACCTGACGGCCGCCATCCCACAGATGCACTGGGTGCGGCTGGTGTCCACCGGGACCGAGGCGGTCATGTCCGCCCTGCGCTTGGCGCGGGCCGCCACGGGGCGGCCGCGCATCGTGAAGTTTGCGGGGCTGTACCACGGGCACAGCGACGGGATGTTGGTCAAGGCGGGCTCCGGCGCCGCCACGGTGGGCGTGGAGACCAGCGCCGGGGTGACGCCCGGTGTCCAGCAAGACGTGGCGGTGCTGCCCTACAACAGTGAGGCGGCGGCCGCCGACTATCTGGCGCGGCATGGCCGCGAAGTGGCCGCCGTGCTGGTGGAGCCGGTGGTGGGCAACAGCGGCACGCTGCTGCCTCGCCCGGGGTACTTGGCCGCGCTCCGGCAGCTGGCAGACCGCTGGGGCGCGCTCCTGATTTTTGATGAGGTGATCACCGCCTTTCGGTTTCGCGCGGGTGCCGTCGAGCAGGAGCCCGGAGTGGTGCCGGACCTGTACTGCCTGGGCAAAATTATTGGAGGTGGGTTGGCGGCCGGGGCTTATGGCGGCCGTGCGGACCTGCAGGATTGGCTGGCTCCCGCCGGGCCGGTGTACCAAGCCGGCACGCACGCGGGCAACCCCCTGGCCGCCGCCGCCGGCTTGGCCACCCTCCAGGTGCTGGCCGCCTCACCGCCGTATGCGCGCATGGACGCGCTTGGGGCTCAGCTGGAGGCGGGCTTGCGCGAGCGCGCCGATCGCGCCGGGGTGCCCGTGGTCATTAATCGCAAGGGTGGCATGCTGACCCTGTTTTTCACGGCCGGGCCGGTTGACAGTGCGGCGGACGCTGCCCGGGCCAGTGCACCGCGCTTTCACACTTTCTATCATGCGATGCTGGGCCAAGGCATCTATCTCGCGCCCAGCGCACTGGAGTGCTGGTTTGTATCGGCCGTGCACACCGCCGAAGACATCGAGCGCACGCTGGCGGCCGCAGAGATGGCCCTGGCGGCCGCCGCCGCCGTGCGCTAGCCCTCCCAGCCGTACTCCAACAGCCAGGGCGCGGCCGAGGGCTCCCACAGCGCGCGGCGCACATAGGACACGGTGTTGGGCGGGAGGGAGTGCCGCGGGAACCAGCCCAGGTGGTCGCATTTTTCGGGCTCCCGATTGTACGGCTCCCCGCTCCAGGCTTGCGCGCGAAAGAAGAAGTCCATCTGCTCCCGGTCCGAGCGCCGGTGCATCACGCCCATCAGGGACAGCCCGCCAGGCTCAGCGGGGATGGTGACCCCACACTCTTCGTAAGCCTCCCGGGCGGCCGCCGCGCGCACCGGCTCTCCGCCATCGACGTGGCCGGCCGGTAGGCTGTAGCAGCCGTCCGCCCACCCCGTCTGCCAGCGGCGCAGCATCAAAATCTGGTCCCCCCGCTGCAACACGAGGTGCACGGTGGCCACCATCCGAAAGCGGGAGGCCTCGCGGCCGCCGTGGGGCAGGTCGGCGTCTGGCTCGCTGGGTGCGTCGATGGCCCTCGCTCCTCTCTCATCGCCTCGCTGATGCGGATTGAGCATAGCCAACGCGCCGGCCGATTGTCCACGCTGGGCCGGCCCGCCGTGAATAGCTGCAGGATGGTGGCTGGGGGAGAAAGCGGCACGGCTGGTTTGGGGGGCGCTGCGCGGAGGCGGTCAGCCCATGCGGGAGTGGGGCGTTCGGAGAAGGCGAGATTCGCCTTTGGCCAGTCGGGGCGGCGCGACGCTGTGGTTCGAGACCGGCTCGCTTCGTGGGGGATTTTGCGGTCATGTTCTGACCATCGGCGGCAGTGAATGTCCCGCGGCGATCTCTGTGTGAGATAGGGTCCAATGGAAGAAAAGGATTTGCCTCTTGTCGAAGGGGACGATTCGTGATGCGTTCCCTCACTTATCTAACTGAAGGAGCGTGGATCCATGACAACCGCCCCGACGGTTCGTCCCCGCCCGCGCTGGCTGCGGGGCGTCACCCCCGGCGCCGCCCTCGCCGGGATGCGGGGGCTCATTGGCGCCGTGACCCGCGCCCAGAGCCTGCCCACCGTTGCGGTGGCAGCGGGCAGCACGCAGGCTGCCACTGGCCAGCCGGTCACTTTCACGGCGCACGCCCAGCAGGGGGCGCATCCCGAATACTCCTGGTGGATTGAAGCGCCGGGCGGCGTCTGGCAGCAAGGCACCCCGTACTTCGACACAACACGTACGCACTGACCGATGTGCAGCCCGGCTCCTATCTGGTGAAGGCGGAGACCGACGCGGCGTCGGCCGTGGTGTAGGGCCAAATCACGCCCGAGGCCACGTCCGCGGTGTCCACGCTGCTGGTCAGCAGCCAGCTCACGCTGGCGGCCTCGGGAGCGACGATTGCGCCGGGCCAGCCGCTGACGATGATCGCCGCCGCCACCTACACGGTCACGCCGCATGCGGTGGGCCCGTATCTGTTCATCGCGTACACGGAGCCCGGGGGCTCCGCCATGACGCATCCCTGCCCAGCGCGGTGCTGGCGGTGGGCAGTCAGCCCACGATGTTCCTGAACGGGCCCACCGCGCCAGCCATCGGCGTGGTGGGGGACATGTATCTCGACACGGCCACGGAAATCTTGTACGGACCCAAGACCTCCACCGGCTGGGGCAGTCCCGTGGGGTTGGTGGGGCCGCGGGGGCCGGCGGGCGTGCAGGGCGCCACCGGTGAGGCCGGACCCCAAGGACCAATCGGGCCGCAGGGCCTTGCCGGGACGAACGGCCAGAATGGGGCCCCGGGCGTCCAGGGCCCGGCCGGGCCGGGAGCCGTGGAGTATACGAGCCCCGCCACGTACACCTATACGGTGCCGACTGGGGTGACCGCGTGGCAAGTCGAGTTGTGGGGCGCCGGGGGCGGCGGGATTCTAGCGGCATTGGCGGCAGCAGCGGTGGTGGTGGCGGTGCGGATCTCATCGGCATCATGCCGGTACCCGTTGGCCAGTCCGTCACCGTGGGCGCCGGAGGATTGCGCGGTCGTGACTCTAGCGGAGGTACAGGCGGAGATACCGAAATCGTGGCAGGGTCGAGTTTAGCCGAGGCCGGTTCGGGAGCTGGCGGGGGTGGCCTTGTCTCAAGTGGCGCGGGTGGCCGGTCACGACGACGGGTGGGTTTGTGACCATCCAGGCCCGTAGCGGCCTCCCGGGCATTTTCGCTCGAGGCGGAGTCAACGGGTTTGGCGCTACAGCGGTCCAGGCGTCGGTGGTGCGAATGGTTCCGCCGGCGCCAGCGGCTTCGCCGTCATCATTCCCCTGACTGTCGCGGTCTCCCCTTGATCCTGTCTCGCCATGACGCGTGGGCGGCCTCCGCAGATTGCGGAGCCGCCGCTGGCGTCCGCGGCGAGGCTTGAGGCAGGCGTGCCGACTATCCGGACGTGTCCGAGGGCGCCTCTCTCGAAAGGGGCCCGCCGCTTGCTAAATCCGTGCGCGGCCGTGATTCCCCACCCCCGAAGCCGCCAGACCCATATGATGCCGCGAGTTGCTAAGTTGTGCCGGGCCGCTCCTCCGGTCCGGAAGGACCGTGCGGCTTGGCCGCCACAGCTGGCGAGGCTGCCGTCTCCCCCTGCGGGTCTCAAGAGCTGCGGGTGCCACCGCTTGGTCAGCGCCGCGGCTGCGGCTTTCGCCGTCAGGCGCTTGGACCTCCTGTAGCACCGGCCGTGCTGAGGCTGCTGTCGGCCGCCTGGGGCACGGCTGACTGTGCCCGGCGCACTTAACCGCCCTCGGTCAGTGAAGAGAGGCCGATTGGTGGGCCTTCGGCAACTCTGGAGCGATCTAGAACGTTTCTCTACGGGCTCACGGGCCCCTGCGGGCAGCCGCGGCACCCCATATCAACACTCGACGGGGTCGGACTCCGTCTCCCTTCCGAGCTTGCGGCATCGGAAGAAGCCGATCTCGGTCGAAGCACCCTGCCCTCATTCGCCCGCCACTTTTCACTCCGGTCACCGGCCGGCACGGCCTGGGGCGTCTCCCTTCCGGTTCCCCAACCTCAACACGAACTGCCTTGTGCGCGTGCGCTGCCGCGAGCTTCACCACAGAACCGGCTAACCAGGCGTTTGGCGTTTTATCACTCTCCCGCGCGCCATAGGCTTCTGCGAGACAAGCAGGGGGGACGGGCGTGGGGCGATCGTTTTGGCGGGGGGCGGCTTGGCTTACGGTCGGGTCGCTCGTGTCAAAGCTTTTGGGGGCGGTGTACCGCATTTTCCTGCCCCGAGTGCTGGGAGATGCGGGGGTGGGCCTGTTTCAAATGGCCTACCCCCTCTACGCCGTCGTGCTCACGGTGTCGGTGACGGGGATTCCCCTGGCGCTGTCCAAGATGACCGCCGAGTGGCGTGCGGTGGGCCGCGAGCGGGAGGCGGACGCACTGGCCGATTGGGCACTGGCGGGCTTGGGCCTCGTGGGAATCAGCTTGGCGGCCGCGATGGCACTGTCGTCCCAGTGGGTGGCCGCCACCGTGTTCCACCAGCCGCGGGCCGCCCTCCCGATTCTGGCGCTGTCGCCAGCCCTGGCCCTGGTGGCGTTGGAGTCCGGCTGGCGCGGCTACTTTCAGGGCCGCCAGCAGATGCGCCCCACGGCGGTGTCGCAGATCGCAGAGCAAGGCGTGCGGGTGGTGGTGATGTTTCCGCTGGCTCTGGCGCTCGCGCCGCAGGGCTTGTCGGCCGCTGCTGCGGGCGCGACCGCCGGGGCCCCGATCGGGGCGGCGGTGGGGGTGTGGTATCTAGCCCGCATTCGGCGCCGGCAGCGCCCGCTGTGGCCTCGGGCGGTCGTGCCCTGGCGGGGCATGCGACGCCTGGTCGTGCTGGCCGCCCCGATGGCGATGACCGCCTTGCTGTTTCCGGCTCTCCTGCTGACAGACGCCGTGCTGGTCCCGTATCGCCTGCTGTCCGTGGGCTACAGTGCCACGGCGGCCACGGCCGCCTATGGCCGGCTCGCCGGGGAAGCGATGCCGCTGGTGAACTTGACGCTCATCCTGGGCGCCGCCCTGGGGCTCAGTGTGGTGCCGGCCGTGGCGGCAGCACTGGCGGCCGGCGATGCTGGCCGGGCTCGAGACCGCGTCGGCGCGGCCCTCGCCGCCATTTGGATGGTGGGACTGCCCGTGGCCGGCGGGCTGCTGGTGCTGGCGGGGCCACTGACCACGCTGCTGTATGGCAATGCTGGGGCGGCACTGGCGCTGGCCATCTTGTGCTTGGGCGCGGTGAGCCTGTCCGCCCAGCAGCTGCTGAGCAATGCCCTGCAGGCGGCCGGGCGCGGGTGGATCCCGGTGGTGAACCTGCTGGCAGCCTTGGGGGCCAAGGTGGCCGCCGACTGGGCCCTAGTGCCCCGCTGCGGCATTGAGGGGGCCGCGGCCGGCACGGTGCTCGCCGCCACCCTGGCCCTGGCTTTGAATGGGTGGGCCTGGCGCCAGCTCGCAGGCCACCCGCAGCACCGGAGTGTGCGGGCCTGGGCGGTGCCGCTCGCGGGAACCCTGCTGCTCATGGGGGTCGTCAGGGCCTATCTCGTGTCTCCCGCTCACCTGGGGCCGGCGCTCACCGTGCTGGGGCCACCGGCGGCGACCGTGCCGACGGTGCTGGCGATCGTGGTGGGGATGTTGGCCTACGCGGCGGTGGTGGTGCCGCTGGGGGGCGGGCGCCTGTTGAGGCTATTATGGCAAGAACGGCGGTAAAACTTTGGCGGAGCGGCCCTCCCATGTTAGGATGCCGCGGGGACAAGGTTCCAGCCCGGGAGTCGCCCGCCTCGGGCGGCAGGGTGGCCCAGGGTGAGCCGATGCCCGGGAGACGAGGGAAATTAAGCCGAAAAGGCTTATGGGAAAAGGAATCCCGGGTATACTGGCGAATAGTGGCGAGCGAGGGGCTCCCGACCAAGCGGCCCGGGGGTTGGGTTGCGGAGACCCGAGGTTTCCCAACAAGGTCTCAACGCGGTTCCCTGGCATGGTGTGAATCCGCCCATTGGCTTGGATGCAGGCCGCATGTCGGCCCGCGGCACCTTCGCCGTGAATCCAGCGTGGATCAAGCGGCATCAAGTGGCGTCAAGGAGGGTTCGGATTGAACAAAGCGGAACTGGTGGCCGATGTGGCCGAGCGCTCGGGACTCACCAAGCGGGACGCTGAAAAGGCTGTCAATGCCGTGGTCGAGTCGATCGAGGGCGCGCTGACGAAGGGCGACAAAGTATCGCTCGTGGGCTTTGGAACCTTTGAGGTGCGGGAGCGGGCTGCCCGCAGCGGTCGCAACCCGCGCACCGGCGACACCCTGCAATTGGCTGCCAGCCGCGTGCCGGCTTTTAAGGCGGGCAAGTCGCTGAAGGACAACATCGCCAAATAAGCGAGCAGGCGGTTGCGACAAGAGCCAGGCACTGCCTGGCTCTTGTCCTGCACGCTCGGTGAAATCCGAGAGAGTGGGGTGTAGATGTCAAGGGGGTGTGGTAGGATGTCGCCAAGGCAAACGAAACCCCGGGTAGGCCTCCCGTGTTCAACTGAACGCCAGGATATGCCAGTCATATCCTGGGGGTCGCCGTGGAGGCTACGCACTCGGACGACCGCGACGCACCGACCGATGCGTCGGGTCGTACGCCC
>JAJZWV010000057.1 GCA_021846505.1 Bacillota bacterium | reverse complement strand
GACCCCGCCGCCGTGGCCCAAGCCGTCCAGCGGGCCGCGCGCGACTCGTATCGCTTGCCCGCCGTGTTGAAGGATCCCGTGCACCAGATCCTGCGTGGGACGGTGCAGGACATCCGCTACCGGACCCAGCAAATCCACGCCGTCGACCAACGCATCGCCCGCGAGCCCGCCATCACCACGACGCGCTTGTTGACGGTGCCCGGCATCGGCCCCGTGTTCGCCGCCGGCCTCCTCGCGGAAATCGGCGACATCAGCGCCTTCCCCTCGGATGACCCGCGGGCTCAGTTCGCCGGCCTCACCTGGCCGGCGGCCCAGTCCGGGCCGCTGACCCGCGAGGATCGCCCGCTCGCCCGGACCGGCAACGCCTTTCTCCGGTACTACCTGGTGGAAGCCGCCAACAGTGTGCGGCAACATGACCCTCTCTACGCGGCCTACTACGCCAAGAAGTTCGCCGAAAGCACCCAGTTCGCCCATCGGCGGGCCCTGGTCCTGACGGCGCGGAAGTTGACCCGCCTGATCTTCGCTCTGCTGCGCGATGACCGGGCGTACAACCCGGAGCACCCGTCGGCGCTCCCCCATCGGTCCGCCTAACCTCCCGGGGTCCGCCTTGGCCGGGAACCAGATCCTGCTAGCCGCAGGATCGGGGAGGTGTAGGTGACCCTGCCCTTCTTCGCCGCGCCGAGCCCAAAATCCTCTTGACATCTACACCCCACTCTTAGGGGTCCAGCCGCGGACGCAATAGAACACATGGTCTATAATGAGGGACGTGTGGCAATATCCCAGAAGTCGGCCGGCGAGAAAAAATATTCCGAAGCGGAAGGTCAGCCAAGGCGGCGTGTCGGGTTAGGTGTGATTTCGCGCGCCTGGCGATCCGGGGGTACAAGCCGGGACTCCCTTAGCCGGAAACCCTAAACCGCACCCTAAGAAGGCAAGCCCACACTGTTCAGAATGCGGCTGGCCAGCGCGTGCCGCTTGGCTGGCAGGGACACCACCACCTCATCGGTGCCTCCAGCCACTGCCGGGTAGAGGACCGCATTCAGCTGATAGCCGGCGTGGCGGTCGGGGAGGCCAAAGCCCACCGACACGTCCGTGAGCCAGACGCCATGTCTTTGGGGGACGCTGGCCATGACTGAAGGCACCGCGCTCGGCAGGCTCGCGATGTCCAGCGTGCTGGGGCTGGGGTTGGCGATGAGCCGCACCCACTCGTGGCGGTGGCGGGGATTGCTGACGGTCACCGTAGTCACCCCGTGGCGCGTGACCGGGGTGGCGGCCTGCCAGCCTTTCGGCGCCATAAACGGCAAGCTCCAGGCGCCCGCCTGGTACTGCGCTAAGGATGCGGCGGCGGCCGGCGCCTTAGGTAATCCGGGCACCACCACCGAGCCCGTATTGTATCCCTGGGCGATGCTGGAGGCCGCAGCGGAGAACCAGGCCGGGGGCCAGTGAATGACCGCAAGGGATGCCGCAGTGTTGCTGGGGAGCTGGTAAAGCGTCGCGCTGCGGGACGTGCCGATCAAGACGCGCCCGCTGCCCACGCGCACATGAAAGGCGACACCGCTGGGCAGGGTTGCGATCGGGAGCTGACGGCCGGTCGCCAGGCTCACGGCGGCCACCAGCGATTCGCCCGTGCCCACAGCCGGCAAGCCCGTTTCCTGGTAAACCAGCCAGGGGCCGGTGGCGCGCACAAAGGATAGTGCCCACCATCCGTCTCCGCCGGGTCCCTGATAGCGATTGGCGAGCGGCTGGCTGAACATCTGCGCCTCCGGAAGCAAGCCACTGCCTGGCTGTAGCACTCGCGCCGCCAGCAAGTGAAACGGATGCGGCGACGTGATAGCCGGCTGGCCATTGGGCAGCGTCACCGGGGCGCCCTGGCTGGGGTTGACGTAAATCACCCCGTAGGGCGTGGCGGCAAGCGGCAGGCCGGTGCTGGCCAGCGGCGGGGAGAGGACCCTCAGCGTGTAGCCCATGACATGCTCCACCGTGCCGTGCAGGGGCACCACGGCCGGCAGCGCCAGGGGAATCACGGCGGATGGCTTGCTGAAGGAGGCGGCCGGCGTGCTGGGCGACAGCCCCGCGGGCAAGCCAGGCCACTGGGCGCCCGGGCCATAAAGTCCGATGCCCGTCCACACCAGCACCGCCAGGGCCACCAGCGCCCCCCACCAGCGAGCCGCCACGCTCCACCCCCTCACCTTCAGCTAATGCTGCCACGCTAGCCTATTAAGATACCTTAGCATTTTAGTGGCGACGGCGTTAGGGGGTCCGCCGCCGTCCGCACCACCCCGCCGGCGGGCCACGCTCAGATCAAGTAGAGATAACGCTGGCGCGCGCGGCAAAGTTGCACGCGCATAGTCCGCGGCGGTGGGTTGAAAACTGGCTGGAGGGTATAGCGTGCGCTCGCGGCATCAGAAAATCCAACAGGGTGTCCTGGTGGTGCTCGTCACCGCCGCCGCGCTCACCGCGCACGCCGCCATCTCAACCCGATGGCCCGCACGGGCGGCGCCCGCCGCGCCCACCCAGGTGGCGCGGCGCCTGGCAGCGCCGGCGCGGCCGCTCAGGCGCGGCGCGCGGGCTGTGCAGGCGCACATTCTGAGCCATCCCCGGCCGACTGCCTGGCAGCGGTGGGATGGCGTGCTGCACCGGGTCTGGCGGTGGGCCACGCGGGCTCACCCGCTGTCCGGCCGCTGGTGACCTCGGCAGCGAAGGGCCTCCCCCTTAGCTGTCCGCCCGATGGCGCCGGATTGACGCTCTCACTGCCGGTTGGCTAGACTCAATGACACTTGAGCCTCGGTGCGGGGAGGGGTCGGACTTGCTGGCCGTGTATGACACCGCCACCGGAGCGGTGCGCCCTTTTGAAAGTCGGGTGCCGGGCCAGGTAACCGCCTACGTGTGTGGCGTCACGCCCTATGCGGAGGCACACTTGGGCCACGCGCGCCCGGCGGTGGTGTGGGACGTCATCACCCGCCATCTGCACCATCGGGGGTACCGTGTCACCCTGGTGGTGAACATCACCGACGTGGATGACCGCCTAATCGAGCGGGCGCTCGCCCAGAGGGTGCCGGTGGCGGCGCTGGCCGAGAAGCACGCCGCCCAGTACTTGGCCGACATGCACCGGCTCGGAGTGGCCGACCCCACGTATCTGTCGCGGGCCACCGAAAATGTGGAGCCGATCATCACGCTCATTGAGCGGCTGCTGGCGCGCGGCGCCGCCTACCAGGCTGGGGGTGATGTGTACCTGCGGGTGCGCTCGGCGCCCGACTACGGAGCGCTGTCTCACCGGCGGCTGGAAGACCTGCGGGTGGGCGTGCGCATTGTCCCCAGTGCGCACAAAGAAGATCCGCTGGATTTCGCCCTGTGGAAAGGGGAGCGGCCGGGAGAGCCTGCGTGGCCCGCGCCCTTTGGGCGCGGGCGCCCCGGCTGGCACATTGAGTGCTCCGCCATGGCGTGGCGCTATCTGGGCCCGCACATCGATCTGCACGGGGGCGGCGTCGACTTGGTGTTTCCGCACCACGAGAACGAGCGGGTGCAGTCCCAGATGGCGCTGGACCTGCACGGTGAGCCCGGTGTGGGCTGGTGGGTCCACAATGGGATGGTCACGTCATCGGGGGTCAAAATGTCCAAGTCGCTGGGCAATGGCGCTGCGCTGTCGGCCTTGATTGAGCAGCATGGCGCCGCGCCCGTGCGCGGGTACCTGCTGTCGGTGCACTACCGCAGCCCGCTGGATTACTCCGAAGAGGGACTTCGGGACTTCGCCCGCGGGTGGGAGCGCGTCGAGCGTCTGTGGGAGGCGGTCCAAGGTGCGCCACCTGCGGCTGAGCCGGTTCCCGGCGAGCGCGGCGAGCTGCTGGCGCGCTTTCCGGAGCACCTGGACGGAGCGCTGGATGCCGACTTCAACACCCCGGCAGCGCTGGGCCATCTTTTTGACATGGTGCGCGCGGCGAACGCGCTCATCGCCGAAGGCTCGCGAGCCGCAGCGGGCCTGGCGCGCCGCAACTTGCTGGCGGCGCGAGATGCTCTGGGGATCTTGGGGCTGGGGGGCGCCGCCGCGCCGGCCAACCGCGCGGGCCAGCCGCCCGAGCCGATTCAGCGCCTGCTGGCCGAGCGCGACCGCGCGCGAGCCGACAAGGACTATGCGCGAGCGGATGCGCTGCGGCGGGCGATGGCCGAACAGGGGTGGGTGGTGGAGGACCGGCGCGAGGGGCCGCTGGTGCGTCCGGTGACGCCTCTGTGAGCCGCCAGCGGCCGCCAGGCTCGGAGGAAGGGGACGCCGAGGAAGAGCGGCTGGCCGGCCGCCACGCGGTTGAGGAAGCACTCAAGGCGGGGGTGGCCATCAACCGGGTGCTGCTGGCCGACCACCTGCCGCCGCGGGTCGCAGACCGCCTGCGTGCGCTGGCGCGCGAGCACCGTGTGCCGGTAGCCGCCGTGCCCCGGGCGCGGCTGGAGGCGCTGATGGGCGGTGAGCCCCACCAGGGCATGGTGGCGCTGGTGGCCGCTGCGCCCCTTCTCACGGAGGAGCACCTCGACGCTCTGCTGGACGAAGCCGCGAACCCCTTTGTGCTGCTGCTGGATGGCATTCAAGACCCCCGCAATTTAGGAGCCATCCTGCGTGTGGCCGACGCCACCGGCGCCGATGCAGTCGTCGTGCCGCGCCACGGGGCACCGGGCGTGACGGCCACCGTGGCCCGCACGGCCGCCGGCGCCACCGCCTGGGTGCCCGTGGTGCGCGTGGGGAACTTGGTGCCCACCCTCGATCGGCTGAAAGCCCGCGGGATGTTTGTGTGGGCGGCTGACCCCGACGCCGCGCAGCCGTACACCGCGCTGGATGCCCGCGGGCCCACGGCGCTGGTGGTGGGTGCCGAAGGCCGGGGAATTCGGCCCCTGGTCAAGGCGCACACCGACGGCGTGCTGGCCATTCCGATGGCGGGGCGTGTCGCTTCACTGAATGCGGCCACCGCGGCCGCCGTGCTCGCGTTTGAGGTGGCGCGCCAGCGCCGCCAAAAATAAGCCTTGCGGTTTTGGCAAGCCTGACTACATAATGTGTCTCAAACTGCGGTGGGCTATCCGCGACAGCGTGTCTGAGCTGAAGACGGGGGGATGTGGGGTGGCGCTTTATCCGCATCGGGCGCTGGAACTCGACGACCTGACGGACGAAGCCATCGTTCAAGATGCGCACGATGGCGACATGGATGCCCTGGAATTTCTGATCAATAAATATCGGAACTTCGTGCGCGCTAAGGCCCGGTCGTATTTTCTGGTGGGCGCCGACCGCGAGGACATCATTCAAGAGGGCATGATTGGCCTGTACAAAGCCGTCCGGGACTTCCGCACTGACAAGCTCGCCTCCTTTCGCGCGTTTGCCGAGCTGTGCGTCACGCGGCAAATCATCACGGCTATCAAGACCGCCACGCGCCAAAAGCACATCCCGCTCAACTCGTATGTGTCGCTCAATAAGCCCATCTACGAGGAAGACTCGGACCGCACCCTGATGGACGTGCTGTCCGGCACCCGCCTGTCGGACCCCGAAGACCTCATCATCGGCCGAGAAGAGTTTGGAGACATAGAAGAGAAGATGGGCGAGATTCTGTCGGACCTGGAGTGGAAGGTCCTGATGTCGTATCTGGACGGCCGATCGTACCAGGAGATTGCCGTCGACCTGCACCGCCATGTGAAGTCGATTGACAACGCGCTGCAGCGGGTCAAGCGCAAGCTGGAGCGCTACTTGGAGAGCCGTGGGCACCAACTGCCGGTCCAGTCCTGAGGCTCATGGCAGGGGGAGACGACGAGCCGCAGGTGCTGTCGGGCGGCAACGTGAATCGGGTGGTGCGCATCGGACACACCGTGAGGCGAGTCACAGGCCCTTGGAGCCCGAGTGTCCATGCCTTGCTGGGCCACCTCAATCGCCAAGGCTTCGGGGGAGCACCCCAATTCGTGGCCACGGACGAGGCAGGTCGTGAAGTCCTAACTTTCATTCCCGGTGAGGTTGCTGGAGACCGCTATCCCGACGTGCCCTTCCTGTGGTCGGATGATGCGCTCACCGGCATGGCGCGTCTCTTAGCCGTGTATCATGACGCCACCCTGGGATTTGAGGCGCCGACCGCCGCCCAGTGGCAACTGGTCTACCCGGACGCTGGACAGCATGAGGTGATTTGCCACAATGACGCGGCGCTGTGCAACGTGGTGTTTCGCCAGGGCGTTCCGGCCGCGCTCTGCGACTTCGATATGGCCGGCCCCGGGCCGCGCTGGTGGGATCTAGCCTATGCGGCGTACAGTGCCGTGCCATTGGGCCGCTTCGCGCACACACCCAGGTCGGCGATGGCGGTTCCCTATCGCGCCGAGCGGGACGCTTCCGTGCGGGCGCACCGCATCGGGCTGTTTTTCGACGCCTACGGCATGAGGGTGCCCCGTGACTTGCAGCACTGGGTGGCAGAGCGGCTGCGCGTGCTGTGTGCGACGCTGCGAAACCGCGCGGCGGAGGGCCATGCGGCGTTTGTCCGCATGGTCCAAGATGGCCATGCGTCCCACTACGAAGCTGAGGCGGCCTTCACAGAGCACCACTTCCAAGATTGGATGTAGCCGGGCTTGCGCCGCCCGGTGCCCGAGGGCCCGCCTCGAAGGGGTCCGGCGGCACAAGAACGCAGGATAGCGCCCAGGGGTCCGCATGGCGGTGCGCCCTAACTGGCCCACAGGCGGGCCAGCGGGCGGCGCCACAGGCCCCTAAGCGCCTCCTGGACGGCCATCTCCGCGGCGTACAGCGATTCGGCCTCGGGAATCTCGCCCGCGTACCACCAGCGCTCCAGCATCTGCACGGCGGGCTTGACCAGTTGCTGGCCGCTGGGGTTCAGGTTGGCAAATCGCTGCCGCAGGGTGGCATGCTCGCTGAGCGGTCCCTGGCTGGCCAGGCGAAACACCAGCCACAGGCGGCGATGCAGCCGGTGCAGCCGCCGGCGGGGGTCGTTCAGCGCAGTGCGGGCATTGCGCCAGGCTAACGCCAAGGCCGCCAAGGCCGCGGCCGCGGCCAGCACCACCGCCCAAGGGATCGCAGGGCTCTTCGCGGGGCTACCTTTATTGGTGGCTGGCCGGACTTTCGGCGCCCGTCCTTTCTTGACCAGGTGGGCGGCGGGGAGCCGAACCGGGCGCTGGTTTGGAAACACTTTTTCCTGCACCACTTGGCCGCGCTTGGCTGTCAGCGGCACGGTCCAGCCGTACGTGGGGTCAATGGGAATCCAGCCGTAGGGCGCTACGTACACCTGAGCCCACGAGTGCGCGTCCACGGCGGAAATGACGTAGTCATGGGTCTTAATGTTGTAGGTGCCCGGCCCATACCCCACCACCCAGCGGGCCGGGATGCCAATGGAGCGCGCCATCATGATGAAACTGGAGGAAAATTGGTCGCAGTACCCGGCGTGGGTTACCAGCAAAAATTGATTCACAGCGTCGCCCGTGGATGACGGCTTAAAGTTGAACGTATACCGCTCATGGCGGTCGAGGTACTTGGCCAGGTCCTCGGCGGCCTGCCACGGGCCGCGTGCCTTGGCGGTCACGGTGCGGGCCAACTTGGCCACCCGGGGCGACAGATTGCTGGGGGTTTGCAAGTCAGCGGACAGACTGGCCGGCACCGGACTGAACGGCACCGCATTGACTGCGGTCATGTTCACAATCGGGACCGACAGCACCATGTGGTAGGTGATCGGGTCTTTGCCCATCAGCTCTTCGCGGGCGGGCAGCACGTGGCCGCTGACACCATACACCGCCGTCGGGGTGCCGCTGTACACCAGCGGCACGGTTCCACTTTGACTGGCCATGGCCACGGTTACATCCCACTGGTTGGTGGAAAACCCGTTGATGGCCGGGCTGAAAAACGGATGGGGCGACTCTCCCGACCGAAAGGTGCTGGGCGTGCCGGTGGGCGAGGACCAGCGAGTGCCGCTGAAGGTGTTGTACACCGCCGTTTGCCAGTACGAGGCGGCGGGCGCGCCCGACACCACCAGGACGGTCTGGTGAGATGGCGTCACCGGATGGTTGATGCTGGTGTCGCCGATGCCAATCCCGGTGGTGTAAGTCCCCCCGGGGATATTCAGCCCGCGGCCGGGCCCGCCGCCGGCCGCGATCGGTTCCCCCGCCCCGCCGACGTGGCCCGGCCGACCCGGCGTGGACCAGCCCAACACTAGGGGCAGCACCATGACAAGCCCCAGGACGCCGTACCAGTACGCACCGGGCCGACCCACGCTGGACGAAGCTGACTCCTCAAGGTGGGTGTCGGCCAGCAGCCACAAGCCGACCACCAAGTAAGCCGCCACCGGGCCCTCGCCCTCCAGGTGCCAGAAGGTGTGGTTGACAATCAGGATAATGCCGCCCAACAGCAATAGCAGCAGGATGCGGTCGCGGGACTGGGCCAAGCGAAACACCAGCCACCCCAGCACGACCGCGACCAAAATCAGCACCACTCCCGCCGTTGGCGGCAGGGTGGCCCACGCGGCCGGGGACTCACTCACCAGCGTGTGGGGAATGGCGGCCAACCCCCTCAGCACCACGCTCAGGGGGGCACTGACCTGCACCAGCAGCTCGACGACTCCCGCGGCCAGCATGCCCGCCACGGTAAGCTCCCAGCTGGGCAAAAGCTCAGCGGCTGCCAGACACAGGGGAAAGAGGCTCAGCAGCAGCGCGGAGCCAAACCCGCCCGAGTGGGCGTAGGGCCAAAACAGCGTGGTGAGCCAAACTCCCAGCAGGAGGGTGCGCATGGGCGTGAATGCGCGCGTCACACCTCTCATGCGCTGAACCCCTGCGCCAGCACCCGGGGCAGGTCCGACAGCTGGCTGACCGCACCGGGCACCCCTTGGCGGCCGACGTACAGAACCAGCGAGCCCAGCGCCCGGCCTCGGTGCACTTGGCCCGGCTCGCGGCCCGTGATGATGAGTCGGGCATGGGACGCGGCCGCGGGCAGCAACAGCTGGCCTGACACCTCTTCCCGGCGCCAGCGCACCTCCGACAGCATCCGCATGATTTGCTTCAGATGGTCCGGGCCGGTGCGGGCCGGCACGGCCAAGTCGGCGCCCATGAGAGTCAGGGCGACATTTTGCTCCCGCTGCAGGCCAAACAGCGCCAGCGATCCGGCGCACGCCAGCGCAATCTCATAGTGATGGGGCGTGAACACGCCGGGCTGGTCCACCACCACCTCAAGTTCGGGCACGGTGAGCGGCTCAAACTGCTTGACTTTGAATTGGCCGGTCTTGGCCGTGGTTTGCCAGTGGATGCGGCTCAGGCGGTCCCCGGTCACGAAGTCGCGAATCCCCCGGAGCTCGGACGATTCGTCCACCATCACCGTGCGCTCGCGCAGCCCGCCCTCCCACTCGCGCGGGAGCGACGCCACAAAAGATAGGGGCACCGTCGGCGGCCACACCTCCAGCTCCTGCGGGCACTCCAGCACGCGCCGGCGCGCCATGAACCCAAACAGGTCGCCGGACGACACCACCACCTCGTTGAAGTGGTGGATGCCGCGGGGAATGTTCAGCAGGCGGTAGCTCATGGTCACTTCGCGCTGGAACCAGGGAAACGCGACAAAACTGGAAGCGCCCGCCGCTACCACTCCCAGCGGCAACCGGTCCCGCACCGCCAAGTAGAGCCACGGCCACCAGCGCGGCAGCTCCACGGTGATGGCTACGGCTACCGTATCGCCGGCCGCCACGGGCGTGGACGGCACTTGCCGGCGCATGTGGAGCTGTCCCAGCGGTGCGATGCCCGTCACCAGCACCAATACGGTGAGAACGGCCATAAACACGGCCAAGTGATAAGCTAGCTGGCCGCCTTGGTACCAGGCAAAAAACGCTGTCGCCAGCAGCACCCCCAGCAAAAACCCGAGGCGGCCAGGGGCCAGAGCGCCGCGCTTCACGGCCGGGACTCTCCCGCCGGCACCGGCACCTTCCCCAAAATGTCGTCGACAATTTCGCGCACGACCGTGTGCCCCTCGCGCCGCACCCCGCCGCGCGGGATCAGCCGATGCACCAGCACGTCCGGCGCCAGCAGGCGGATGTCATCGGGAATCACGTACTGCCGACCCTGCATGAGCGCCCATGCTTGGGCCGCTCGCAGCAGCGCCACCATGGCCCGTGGGCTGGCACCCAAATAGAGCCGTGACTGATCCCGGGTGTGCTCCGCCAACAGCGACAAATAGCGCAGCACATGGTCCTGCGCGCGCACTCCCGCGGCTGCCCGCCGCAGCTGCAAAATATCTTGCTGGCTCATGACGGGTGACACGGCCTGCGACAGCACGTCCTGCTGGACGCGCTGCAGCAGCTGAACCTCCTCCTGCAGGCTGGGATAGCCCATGTGCAGGCGAAACAGAAAGCGGTCGAGCTGAGCTTCCGGCAGCGGGAAGGTTCCCGCGTACTCGATGGGATTTTCGGTCGCCACCACCATAAAAGGAGCTTCCACCGGATAGGTGTGGCCGTCCACCGTCACCTGCTCTTCTTCCATCACTTCCAAGAGCGCCGACTGTGTGCGCGGTGAGGTCCGGTTGATTTCGTCGGCCAGCAGCAAGTTGGTGAACACAGGCCCCGGCCGAAAGGAAAACTGCCGCGTGCCGGGATCGAATACGCTGACGCCCAGCACATCCGACGGCAGCAAATCGGGGGTAAACTGCACGCGCGAGAATGACAGGGACAAACTTTTCGCCAGCGTTTTCGCCAGCAGGGTTTTGCCCACACCGGGCACGTCCTCGAGCAGCACGTGCCCGCCGGCAATTAAGGCGCACACGAGCCGCTGAGCGGCGGGGCGCTTGCCGACGATCACCCGGTCAATGTTGTCCAGCAGCTGCTCAACCCGTGGATGCCCGGGGTCAAACGCGGCTGCACGGCTGGTAGCGTCCATGGCGCTCAATGTCCTCCTTGGTCTCGCGGCCGCCAGCCACCCGAGGGTGCCGGCGCGGCCCGCCGGTTTGTCTGGGACGTGCGCCCGACGCTCACTCACTGCCGCCGCGCGTGCTATACTACCTACGAGTCATCGTCATATCGGCGGCCTCTTCTGTAAGCGTACCGGGTTGAGGCGCCGGGTTCAAGCGGCCGCTGGCCGGAATAGCTCAGTGGCAGAGCGCTCGCCTTGTAAGCGAGGGGTCGTGGGTTCAAGTCCCACTTCCGGCTCCACTTCGACTGTACTTCACGGCATTGCCACGCACTTGGCGCTTGTCTATCAGGCGTAACGCGCCGAGGTGGCATTAGGTTCGCGCCGGGCGCAATTTGGCAGCCACCGCAGAAAATCGCCGGCGGCAGGACACAAGCCGAGCTCATTTTGGGGCTGGACAGCCGCCACGCGCCCGTGTATGATTCCGATGGACCGTGCGGACGGGTGCCCGAGTGGCTAAAGGGGGCGGTCTGTAAAACCGTTGGCTAACGCCTACGTTGGTTCAAATCCAACCCCGTCCACCAGTTTATTGCGGGGTAGAGCAGTCTGGTAGCTCGTCGGGCTCATAACCCGGAGGTCGCAGGTTCAAATCCTGCCCCCGCGCCCACTGCTCACGTAGCTCAGTTGGTAGAGCACGTCCTTGGTAAGGACGAGGTCACCGGTTCAAGTCCGGTCGTGAGCTCCAGTTTGGCCCTTGGGCGCAGCGCGAGGGATTTTGAGCGGGTCGGTCAGCCGGCCCGCGTTTTTGCGTCAGCGGCGCGGTGGCATGGGCGGCGGGGTCGCGGGGGGCTCATGCTGCTCCAGCAAACTGCGCCAGGCGGCGGCGCCGGCCGACCAGGCGGCGGCCACCAGCCCGGCCACCGGCACGGCAAAGAGAGCGCCCCAGATGCCAAACAGCAGCGCGCCGGTCATCAGGGCCACGACGGACAGGACCGGATGCAGCCCGACCTGCTGGCGAATGATGCGCGGGCCTAGAATCTGCGATTCCAGCAGCTGAATCACCACATACAGCACCAGCACTTCCGGCACCAGCGGCAGCGGCTGCTTCAGCAGGGCCAGCAGCACGGGCAGCACCGCGCCCAGCACCGGGCCTAAGAGCGGCACCAGCTCCATCAGCGCGGCAAAGCTGCCGACCGCCAGCGGATAGGGCAGGCCCAAGATCCAGCAGCCGAAGCCGAACGCGGCCCCCACCGTCACGGACAGGATCAGCTGGCCGCGCAGATAGCCGCGAATCACCCGGGTCAGCGTGGCCTGCAGCGCGACCAAGTGCACGCGGTTGGCCCGCGGCACCAGGCGCATGATAGACCGGCGGATGCGCCGCGCGTCCAGCAGCAGATAGAAGGTGATGAAGATGGTGATGGCGGCGGCGCCCACGGCTCTGACCAGGGCCAGCACGGCATTCAAGGTCTGCGACAAAATCACGCTGGACACCGTGCCCACGCTGTTTAACACGCGGTCCTGGAGGGTGGACCACTTGAGCGTGACCCCAAAGTGCTTCAAGAGGTTCAGCACTCGGGGACCCGACGAGGCCCATCGGTTCAGCTCATGGGGCAAGTGGACGGCAAGCGCCGCCAGCTGCCCAATGAGGGCCGTGCCGACGTAAATGCCACCGCCCAAAAATAGGGCCGTCGCGGCGGTGACCACGATGATGACGGCCAGCACGCGGCCCACACGGGACTCGAGGGCGGCCACGTATGGCGCCAAGAACAGAGTGTACATCATGGCCAGGAGCAGGACCAAGGCCACGGCCGCCAGCCGGCTCACGACCCCCCAGAGGCCCACCAGCACAACGCCAGCCCCCAGCACGACCAGCACGACGTCGCGCGCAACGGCTATGCGGTCTGCAAACGGAGAAGACGAGCGCGGCGGGGTTGATCGCATGGGAGCCCTCCCTTCTGGCCGAGCGGCGATTCTGCCTGCCCCAAGTATACGGGTTCGAGCAAACCTTGCCGGGCGCGGTGCGCTACAATCCAGAGCAGGACCCCAGGGTGCCGGTTCTTTAGGCGTGCGAAAGGACGGTGCACATGCCTGCCCCCACACCAGCCGCCGTGGCCACCCAGATGGCGGCGGAGGCATCCACCACTTCGCATCATGGGCGGCCCGGCCTGCCGGCCCACAGGAAAGCCGCCTGGGCGGACCGTGCGGCCGCGGCCGCCGGGCCGGGCGAGGTGGCCACCTGGGCGGCTGACTTTATCGCCCATCCGGACCCCACGGTGCGCCAGGTGGGCCTCCTGCTGCTGGCACGGCCTGCGGTGGATGCGAGGGAAGCCGAGCGCTTGGCCGGCCCGCTGGCGGGCGACCCCGATTGGGAAGTGCGGGAGTGGGTGGTGGAGCCACTGGTGGCCCACGCGCTGGGACCCGCTAGTGACTGGCTCCTCCGGTGGGCCGAGGGTGGGGGACCTGAGCGCCGGGCGGCGGTGGTGGCGGCCCGGCAGCTGGTGCGGCAGGGCGGGATGGATTGTGCCGCCGCGCTTAAGGTGGCCAGCTTGGCTGTGGACGATCCCGATCGGTACGTGGCGGCGAGCGTCGGCACGTTTCTTTTGGCCGATGGCATCTACGTGCGCTGTCCGGATGCTTTTTGGGGCTGGGTGGAAACCCTCGCCGATCGGCCCGCTCCTTTGGGCACGCCGCGCTGGCGGCACTTGGCGGCTGTGGCTCGGCGACATCCCGCAGCCCGGGAGCGGCTCCGGCCGCTGTTGGCCACCCAGGATCCGCACTACGGGCGCGGGCCGACCCACAGGTAGATGGCCAGCGCGATGCCGGTCGCGACCAAGAGGCCTGCGAGCACAAACGGCAGCCGGCTGTGCGCGGCGCTGTGGCCGCTGTCGCGGAGAATGTCCTGGCGCACCCGATGGAAGTGAAAGGTGGCCGCTGCCAGGGTGAGGACGCCCACCAGCACCAGGGCGAGGCCGATGGTGTTGTGGGCGCCGGCGGCGGGAAGGGGGTGGTGGCCCGGATGAAGGAGCCGCATCTGGAGAAACAAATCAAATTTGGCGAGGACGAAGCCGAAGGTCATGAGGGCCACCGCCGTGCGGAGCCAGGCCAAGAACGTCCGCTCGTTCGAGAGGAGGTTCCGCGTCTCGGCGTGGGACCGCCGGTTCGCGTCATTCACCTGGCTCACCTGCTTTCCCCCCCGGGGAGCATGCCCCTTCCGGCCGGTCCAGCACCGTGGGCGGATCGGCTGGTGCTGGGCGACGGGCTCACCGCGCTGTCGGCGGTGCCGGACGGGGCCCTGGACGCCGTGTATCTCGACCCGCCCTTTTTTACCGGGGCTGAGCAGGTGAGCGACTGCGGGCGGTTTGACGACCGCTGGCCCACGCTGGAGGCTTATCTCGGGTGGCTTAGGCCGTGGATTGCGGAGAGCCAGCGCGCCTTGGCCGTTGCGGGGTGGTTTTGGCTGCACCTGGACTGGCATGCGGTCCACTACGCCAAAGTGATGGCCGACGAGGTGTTTGGCCGCCAAAATTTCCGCAATGAGATTGTGTGGGCCTACGGGGGGCGGCGCATGCCGTCCACGCAGCGATTCAATCAGAAGCACGACATCTTGCTGCTGTATGCCAAGTCCCCAGCCGCCCGGCTCACACCCCTCTTTGTGCCCTGGACGCGCGAAGAATACTTGGCGCTCAAGCGGAAGCCGGTCCACATCGACGAGGACGGGCGCGAGTGGATTTGGGGCCACGCTGGGCGGGGCCAGCCGCGGGCGTACAAGATTGACGTGAACGACGCGGTGAGCCGCGGGCGCGCGGTCACCAGCGTGTGGGACGTGCCCATTTTGAACACCTCCGACCACGAGCGGGTCGGCTACCCTACCCAAAAGCCTCTGGAGCTGCTGAAGCGCGTGGTGGCGTCATCGGTGCCGCCCGACGGCTTGCTGGGCGATTTCATGGTGGGGTCGGGGACCAGCGCGGTGGCGGCGCGGCTCTTGGGCCGCCGGTTTGTCGTGGCCGATCAGTCGGTGGAGGCGGTGCGCGCGACCTCGCAGCGCCTCGAGGATTTGGGAGTGCAGGTGCGCGAAGGGCCGTGGGCGTATTGAGTGCGGGTCCGACGGCGCCTTCGGCGTCCTTGGGGCGTCGGCCTCACCTCTCCTCCGCTCTGCGCGCCGCAGGGGAGCGATGTCGCAACGGCGGGACGGCCTGACCAAAGCCAGGGACGGTGGAGCCTGGCCCGCGCGCGGCACACAAATGATGCTGACTCCGGTGCCCGCCGCGTATGGTGTTCCGAGCCACAACACAGGTGAAAGCGGGGTGCTGACATGTTTCGCCACGTGGTGCTGCTGAAGTGGACGCCCGAGGCCACCCGGGAGCAGCGGCAGGCGGCCGCGGAGGGCATCCGGTCGCTCCCCCAGCACGTACAGGGCATCCGGGCCTTTTCCGTGGGAGAAGATGCGGGCGCCGAGTCGGGCACCTTTGACTTGGTCATCGTGGCCGACTTTGACGATCGGGCAGGATACTTGGCCTATCGCGACCATCCGGTGCATCAAACGCTCATCGCGGGGGTCACCGCGCCGATTCGCGCGGGTCGTGCCGCGGTGCAATACGAGTTGGGGTAGCCGGACAGCAGCAGGGCGCCCCGATGGACGCCCTGCTCAGCACCGGCGCACCGAGCCCGCTCACCGAGCGGCTCGCGCAAATGCCTCCACATCGGATTCGGGACGGTATCCCACCAGCCGGGCCACCTCGCGTCCGCCCTCCAGGCGGATCATGACCGGGATGCCCATCACCTGATAGCGCTGGGCCAAGTCGGGGTTTTGGTCCGTATCCACATGGACCATTTCCACCGCATCGCGAACCTTGTCCGCCACGCTATCAGCCACGGGATCCAGTCGTCGGCAGTGTGGTCACCAGGCGGCGCCAAACATGGCTACCACCGTGCGGTCCGACTGCAGCAAGTCGTCCCAGGTGGATGCGTCCACCTCACGCATCGCCCCACCCCTTTCTGCCGGCGCCAGGCTCCGGCCGAGAGGCTCAGCCCGTTGCTACCTTCGTGACCTCTCTGGGCTCATAATAGCACTTGGCCGCCCACGGTGCGGGCCGGGCGGCGGGAGGCCAGTCGGGGCGAGGAGGCATACATGATTCTCAAGCGGATGGGAGGCATCCTCGCGGGTGATGGCGTGCGGGTGGCCAGCGTCACGCACCCGCACACCGGCCTCACCGTGGTCGTGTTGCCACCGGGAGCCACCGGCGGGGCCGCGGTGCGGGGCGGAGCGCCCGCCACCCGAGAGGTGGAGCTGCTTTACCCCGAAAACATGGTTCCCGGTCCGGACGCTGTGCTTCTGACAGGGGGCAGCGCCTTCGGGCTCGCGGCAGCCGACGGCGTGGTGCGTGCCCTCGGGGACGCCGGCCGCGGGTTCCCGACCGGACCGGCGCGTGTGCCGATCGTGCCGGCGCTGGCCCTGTTCGACCTAAAAAGCTCCGCGCCCGAGCCGCCAACGCCCGACGACGGATGGGGCGCCACCCGCCAGGCGCTGGCCCAGGCCGCCCCGATTCAAGAAGGCCGGGGCGGGTGTGGGAGCCACCGTCGGCAAGCTGACGGGCGCCGCCCCCATGCCTGGCGGGCAAGGGGCCGCCACCGTGGAGGCCGGCGGTGTGCGCGTCGCGGCGCTCATGGTGGTCAACGCGGTTGGCAGCGTGGTGGACGAGGCGGGGCAGGTGCTGGCCGGCCCGCTTGATCAGGCATCTGGCCAGCCCCAGCGATGGCTGGAGAGTCTCTCGGCCAGCCCGGCCGGGATGGCGCCGGGGGCGACCACCATCGGGGTGGTGGTGGTAGCGGGCACGGTCGATAAGGCCGGTCTGGCGCGCGTCAGCAGCATGGCGCATGACGGGCTGGCCCGCGCCATCAGCCCGGCCCACACGCCCTGGGACGGCGACGCCATCATCGCCGTGGCGGTCGGAGGCCCGCCGGTGGATGCCGGCTGGGCGGGGATGTTGGCCGCCGAGGCGACCGCGCTGGCAGTGCGGCGCGCCGTGCGGCCCGGCAGGTAATCGCAGCACCCCTAAGCATTGCGGGTGGCCGCAGCCAGCACCGGGGCCAGGTTCTGGGCCGCCCGGGCCAGCGCGGCCGACTCGAAGGCCGCATAGCCCGGGCCCAAGCCTTGGCGCACCGGGGCTGGATGCTATACGCGGCCAGCGCTTCCGCCGCGACCCCCGCTCGGCCCGCGGCGCGAGCGACCGCCCGATCGTCGGTGGCGTCGGGCCGGCCCAGCCTCAAGTGCAAGCCCGCGGGGGCGGGATCCAGCACGGTGCCCGGGAGCTTGGTCAGCGCGGCGGCCAGCGCATCCCGCCGCGCCCGGTACCGGCGCCGCCACCGCGCCACGTGCCGCTCCAGGTGGCCCTCGGCGACAAACGGCGCGAAAGCCTCCGGCAGAAAGTGCGGGGATCCGCGGTCCGTGGCGGCCCGCCAGGTCCGAAGTGCGCGGATGAGCTCGCGCGGCAGCACCGCATAGCCCAGCCGCCAGGTGGGCGCCAGCACCTTGGAAAACGCGCCCACGTAAATGACCCGCTCGGCGGGATCCAGCCCTTGCAGCGCGCGGAGGGGATAGCCGTCAAACCGACATTCGCTGTCGGAGTCGTCCTCGACGACATACGACCCATGTTCGCCGGCATACGCCACGAGCACCTGCCGCCGCCCAATGCTCATGGTGGCGCCCGAGGGATACTGGTGGGACGGCGTCACATGGATGAGCCGTGGCACCTTCGGCGCAGGCGAGGTGGTCCAGCAGAGCCCGTCGCGGTCCACCGGCACCGGCACCCAGTGGGCGCCCGCCGCTTGGAACGCCGCCCGCGCCCCCTGGCAGCCCGGGTTTTCAACCCAAGCGACATCGCCTGGGCGCAGCAGGGCTCGGGCCGCCAGGTACAGCACGTGCTGCGCGCCGTTGGCGATCATCACCTGGTCGGGCTCAGCGCGGACGCCGCGCGCGATATAAATAGCTGCACAGGGCTTGGCGCAAGCCGTCATGGCCGAAGGGGTCCGGTGTTTCGGCGGCCGGCCGGGGCTCCTGCCAGGCGCGCGCGGCGAAGCGCGCGAGCCGCCGCGACGAGGCCGCGTCGCACGCCGGCACGCCCACCGCAAGTGGCTGTGCCGCTGCCGCAGGCACCGCGGGGCCCGGGCGGCTAGCGGCGCGGCGAGCCGGGAGCTCGGCCGCGCCATGCAGGTCCGCGGCTACGCGCGTGCCGGATCCCGGCCGGGCTTCGAGATATCCTTCGGCGGCCAATTGCTCCAGCGCCACCAGCACCGTGCCGCGCGATGGGCCGAGTGCGCGGGTAAGCTGCCGAGAGGGCGGCCAGGGTGTCCCCGCGGGGATGTCACCCGACAGCAGGGCCGCCTTCAGCGCCCCATACAGCCGTCGGTGCTTGGCGACCTCGGCCCCCTTCTCCCAGCCTAGGGCCGCCACCCACAGCGGCGCGCTGGCCGGGGTGAGTGGGGCCCCATCCCCGGCTTCGCCCGTGATAGCTTTGCCGCCTCTCTCACCAGGAGGTTACTGGTCCAATAAAAATTAGGAGAACTGGATCTTCTGTTTAGGCCAGCTGCCCCTCACGCTGCATGGTACCGGCCGCGAGCGCCGGCGGCGATGACACAGCACACAGGGAAGATAGGAGGGGGGCGCATGGGCCAGCAGGTGGGGGAGCCGCGGGCCCGCCGGGTGCGGCGGCAATATGACATGGCGGTGGTCCACGCAATTTTGGATGAGGCGGTGGTGTGCCATCTGGGGGTGGTGATTCACGGTGACCCGCTAGTGCTGCCCACCATCCATGCCCGGGTGGGGGACAACTTGTGCGTGCACGGCGCCGTGGCGGCGGCCAGCTTAAAGGCGATGGCGGGGTCCGCCGCCTGCTGTGGCACGGTGTCCCTGGTGGACGGCTTGGTGCTGGCGCGGTCGGCCTTTAACCACTCCCTCAACTGTCGGTCGGTCGTGGTGCAGGGGCCGGCGACCTTGGTCGAAAGTCCCGAGGAGAAGCTTTCAGCGCTGCAGGCGCTGGTGGAGCAAGTGGCCCCGGAGCGATGGGCGGATGCCCGGCCGCCGTCGGCCTGGAGGTGAAAGCCACCCAGGTGGTGCGGCTCTCGCTGGCCGGTGCCCGCGCCAAGGTGCGCACCGGCCCGCCCAGCGACGACGCGGCCGCGATGGAGTGGCCCAAGTGGGCCGGCGTCCTGCCGCTGCGCCTCACGGCGGGGCGGCCCGAGCCCGATGCGCGGATGGCGAACCCGAGCTTATGTCCGCCCGCCTATGTGGGGGCCTATCGCCGGAGGCCCTCGTGACCGCGCCAGTGGGGGTGGAGTGTCCGATGGGAGCGCGGCCTGCGCATGGTTCAACCCGGATGGTTTCCGTGAGGAATGGCACCGGGTTGCTCCGGCGGCAGGAGGGATGGGCAGTCAAGCCAGGTGTGGCGCTAATGCCATTCGGTTACGCCCGGTGAAGTGGGGCTTGGGCGCGATGCCGCCACCGTCTACAGGCATAGCGACGGAGGCGTCTGGCCGCGGCCGCGGAGCCGGTCGCGGCTCGAGTCAACACCCGCCACCGACAGCGCCCACTCATCCGGGACAGGGCGGGGTGATGGTCCAGTTAGAGCCCGAGACCACCAGCGAGGTGCCCAGGGTCAGCACGTCCGGGCCTATCAGGCGATCGAGGCTCCCGCTGGTCACACCCAGGACGCCGGCGACGGGATCCAAAGTGCCAGTGGTCAGCGGCACAAAGGTGCCCTGGTCGTTGATTTGGAGGCTGCCGGCCGGCAAGCTGTACATGTTGGCGGCGGTGTTGGCGCCGGGGACCACTCCGGAGACGGTACTTTGGGTGTACGATGCGAATCCCGCCGCGGCCAGCACGCGGTTGGGAAACATCGTGAGGCCCGCCCCCGTGTCTAAAATGGCGTGCACCGGTACCGCGCCATTGGGGCCCACGACTTCCACGGTGATGCGGATGCGGTTGCCGCTGCTGGCCGACGTGACCCTGCCGCGGATGGGCGGCGGGCAGGCGCCGCCGCTTTGGGGCGATGCGAGCGTGACCGTCACCTGGCGGGCCACCCAGTGCCCAAAGATAAACACGTGCCGATGCCAGTAGTTCAGCGTGACTTGCTGGCCCGGGTGGGTGCCGTGCATGAACGACAAGAACGAGCCGCAGCTGGTGATGGTTTGAGACTGGCCGCCGGATGAAACCTGCGAGATGACGTCCCCCACCGGGTCAGTCCGGTTTTGGGCTCCCACCAGCCCCGCCGTCGCCGCCGGCGTGTTGGCCGCCACATTGATAATTTCGCAGCCGGATACCGTCCAGTCCGACGGAGGATTGGCTACCGTAACGCCCAGTCGCCCTGGGCCAGGAGGAACTGGCGCCGTCGTGGTGGTGGTCACCTGGGGCGTGGTGAGGTGCGCCGCTGGCGCGGTGTGGTGCTGGCCGTGTGTGTGGGCGCGCACATGGACGGGCGCGGAAGCGGCCGGGGTGGTCGGCGCGGCGGCCAAGCTGGCGCCGCACCCCGCCGTCAGCAGCAGTCCGAGCAAGGCCGCGGCCGACATGGCCAGCCAGCGGCCGGGGAGCCAACGACGTGGGGTCACGAAGCACCTCCTGGATGAACAACGGCCGTGGGGAGCGCACGGTAACCGATGGCGGTCAGAATGTCCCCAACGTACGGAACCGCCGCCATTTTGTCAATGGACGCATTCGATTCACGGGGGTTTCAGGGGCGGGTTGTGCTATCATGCGGGATGGTAAGGGCGCCTATCCCTCCCCATTGCGGCTTCAAGAGAGGAACCAACCGGTGACAGCTTCCCAATCGCTTCTGAATCGGCTGACGCTTACGCGTCAGCGATTCCATATCTAACTCGAGAAACTCGAGACGGCCCAGCCGGCGCGGGCTGAGTAGCTTGGCGCTTTGGCAATGTGTGCCGATCGTGAATGGAGCGATTGGATTGGCCAGATCACCCCTCTTGCGCAATGATGCCTTTCTGAAGTTTTGGGCGGGACAAGCGATTTCCGTCCTGGGATCCCTGGTCAGCCGCCTGGCGCTGCCATTCCTGGTCATCTACACGCTTGGGGCCACGCCGCTGGACGTCACGTGGCTGCGTCTGGCCGAAATTGTGCCCGGGATGTTGGTGGGGCTGGCAGCGGGTGTGTGGGTGGACCGCCTGCCGCGCCGAACCGTCATGATCGCGGTGGACGCCATCCGGGCGCTCCTGGTGGGTGTCATCCCCCTGCTGATCGTGCTCGACCGCATCACCATTCCCGCCGTCATTGTGCTGGCTGCGCTGGGGTCGTTTGTGGCGGCGCCGTTTGACAGCGCCTATGAGGCGCTGCTGCCCGCGGTGGTGGAGCCGGACCAGCTGGTCGAAGCGAACGCCAAAGTGTCGGCGGCCTATGCCGTGGCGGAGACGGCCGCGTTTGGCCTGGCGGGCTTCTTATTCGAGCTGCTGGGGGGCGCCCTCACGCTGTCGATTGACGCGGTGTCGTTTGCGGTTTCCGCCGTGACGCTCTGGGCGATCCGTGCGCCGGGGGCACGGGCGGTCCCCAAGGCCGAGGGGGCCGAGCCGGGGGAGCCCTTCGGCCAGGCACTGGCGCGCGGCGCGCGCTTTCTGGCACAGCATCCCACGCTCTCGCGCCTGACCATGGCGGCCACCGTGCAGAGCCTGTATTTTGGCATCTCGGGTGCCATCTACGTGCTGTACGTCAGCCGGGTCCTGGGCGTGCCCCCAGCTGTCCAAGGGGTGCTGTATGCCGTGGGCGGCTTGGCGGCGCTGGGCGCGGCGAGGCTGGCCGAGTCCCTCTTCCAGCGGCTGGGGACCGGCGCCACCTTGGTCGTGTCCGCGGCGGCGGCGGTCGTGGGCACGGCCCTGCTGCCCCTGGCGGGGGGGCCCCTGTGGCTGGTGGTGCTGTTCATCTTGGGGCAGCAGCTGTGCGGCGACGGAGGCGACACCGTCTTTGATATCGGGCTGGCCGCTCTGCGCCAGGGGCTCACGCCCCATGACGTGTTGGGCCGGGTGGGCTCCATCTGGCTGGTGTTCACCGCCGCGGGACTTCTGGTGGGGACGGTGGCGGGCGGGGTGTTGGTCGAGGCCGTGGGGTATCGGGTCACCCTGGTGGGCGCGGTGGGGGTGCGCGTTCTGGTCTTGGCCCTCACCTGGCGATTTAGCGGCCGCGCGGAATCCTGAGCGGCGAGCGGCACCTCGCGGCGTGCACGCGTCCCGCTGGCGTGCCGGCGGCGCTGGCTGGGGTGGACAGGCCCGCGGCGCCATGCCGAAGTGGCCTTGGGGGGCGAGCCGGCGGCCAGCACCGGCCGTGGCCGCACGGGCGGGTGGACACCCGGGCGCCGGCTGCGCCCGGGCAGGCCCTCTTTGACTGGGGGGACGAGCTTCCTGACCTGCCCGACGAACCCGGATCCCGCGGTGCCGGTACGCTGTGCTCGGGCTCTTTTCTGCGCCGCCGCCGCCCCCTACCACCCGGCGTACGCCCGCACCCAGTCCCCAAACATCTTTTCCACGAGGACATATTCTCCGCGCCCTGAGCCTCGCTCCAGCACCCCGGTTTCGGTCAGATGGCGCAGCGCGCGCGTGAAGGCCGCAGAATTGACGGACCCGCCATAAGGCGGCAAGCCGTCCGCAATCCGACCCAGCACGGCGTCGGCGTGGCGCGTTCGGCGAACGTTCAGCAAAAGCCCCTCATAAACCGGGCTCAGTCGATGCAGCGCTTGGCCATAGGCGACGGCGACATGCTCGGCATCAATGGCGTTCCCGTCGCCGCGCAGCACCCAGGCTTCTGAGGCGACTTCCATGGTGCACCATGGATGGCCGCCGGTGCGCTCCAGCAGCAGGCTCGCCGCCGCGTCGGTGATGGTGACGCCGGTCTGCGCCAGCTTTCGCGTCAGATACTCGCGCCAGGCGGCATCCGGCACGGGCGGCATGGACAGCGGCAGGGCAAAGCGGGAGAACGCCGCCGTCTGTTGGGAAAACAGCGTCCGCAGGAGTGACGGCTCGCTGCCCAAAAACAAGTAGGCACAGTGGGGCTGGGATTGCATGACGGAGCGCATCCGCTGCAGGAGGGGCGGCCCACCCAGCCGCTCGACCTCCTGAAATTCGTCCAGGAGCACAACCAGCCGCCGGCCGTCGCGCGCCGCCATCGTTTCTCCGGCCGCGAGCGCCACCTCCAGCGCCTCCACAGGGCTGGGGGCTGGGGCGGCCAAGGACAGCGCTAACTCCAAATCGTGAAGCTTGGCCGACACACTCGCCGTGCGCAAAACTTCGGCCAGATGGGCCAGGGACTTCACAGCGCGGGGCCATGAGCCCACCCGGTTCTCGGCCACGGACGCCAAAAGCCGGACGGCCAGCTCTTCGACCGACGTGACCCGGAAAAGATCCACATCCGCTACTGTCCTGAATTGCTAATTCGCTTGCAATAGTTTGCGAGGGCCGCGAGGATTTGGTCGGCCGTCTTCACCCAGACATAGGGCCGGGGATGGTCATTCCACGCCGCGATCCACGCCCG
>JAJZWV010000056.1 GCA_021846505.1 Bacillota bacterium | reverse complement strand
GCGAGGCGTGTGGGGCGGCGATAGACCGCGCCGTCAATGCGGCGAGAAATCTCGCCGCGCTCGCCGGGAGTTCCCCGGAGAGGCAAAACCCCTGTGGAGCGGAAGGCTCTGGCCAGGAGAACGGCCTGGTGAAACCGACCGCAGCGAAGCAGGACTCTCCACGCAGGAAACTGACCGCGCAAGCGGTCGGCAACAAAAGGCTATGAGGAGAGGAACGGTCGTCTCCATATAGGCGGGGAGGCGCGGGCAGCACGAGGGGCTCATTCTCGCGCCCCCGCACCACACCGCTCAGGTTGCCGTGCCGCGTCAGGTGGTCCAGGCAGGTGGCGAGGTCAGCCACCACGGCCGCTGCCGAGTGGTACCGGGCGTCGGGCTCCTTCTGCAGGAGGCGCAACACCAAATCCGACAGGGGCGTGGGCAGGTCGGCCTGCACCTGGCTGGGCGGCACCAGCCGCCGCGCCAGGTGGGCGTGCACGAGCGCCATCGGACTCTGATCCCTATGGGGTGGCTGGCCCGTGAAGAGAAAGTACAGCGTGGCGCCGAGCGCATACAGGTCGGCTCGCTCATCCAGCGTGCGCGTCACCCGCCCGGTTTGCTCGGGGAATAGGTACGCCAGTGCCCCGTCCAGATCGGCCTCGTCCACCGGCAGGGGCTCTTTGTGCACGATGCGCCGGGCTTGCTGAAAGTCGATCACGCGCACGCGGCTGTCCGGGGCCATCAGCACGTGGCCAGGCTGCAGGGCCAGGTGCAGCACATGCCGCGCGTGCAGGGACCGCACTGCCTCCGCCAGGTCCTTGGCCACCGGCAGTGCCGCCCGCCAGTCGGGCTGGGCGTGCGCCCGCCATGCTTCAAGGGATTCGCCCGACACATCATCCAGCCACAGGAGCGACACGGTCCCCGTCTCCACCAGCGTGCGCCGTGCAGGCACCGCTTCGCCGGTCAGCTCACTCAGCAGCGCGCTTCATGCCGGTAGGCTTCCCACGCGTCGGCCTCCGCATTGTCCTTCGCGGGCTGCTTAATCACAACGGCCGCGCCGTCCGACTCCTGCACGGCCCGTCAGACAACCGTGTGCCGACTCTGATGGACCGGTGCGACCTTCCGGTAGCCCCCCGCCTCCATACCTGGCCCCGGCTCCTTCCAGTCCCAATATTGCTGGGAATGCATCTCCGATGGACAGGTCAAGCTGCGCGGGCGCGTGACAACAGTGGGAACACATGCTAACCTTGCCATTCTTACTAGCGGCACCGGAGGCGAGGCAAGACATCCCCTGGAGAATCCCATGCGGCTGACGTGCGGCGGGATGCTCGGCGGAGTTATAGATCGACCCGCGTCCGGAGCGCTCGCAGCAGGTGCACGCTGACAGCGATGGGGGCCACGACCGCCACGACTGCCAGGATGACGGCGGCCGCAGAGCCGGGCGGGGACGTGCACTGCGCCGCGAGGCCAGAGCCACCGGTGCAGGCCGTGGGGCTTCCCACGACCACGGCAATGCCCCCGGCGTACACCACCGCAGCCAGCCCCCCAGGCCAAATTAGGGTGGCCAGGATTTTCTCGCGGGTCGTCCACACCGTGGAATTCCAGAGCAGCACCGCCCCGGCCAGCCAGCCCACCAGGAAGACAAAGCCGCCAAACAGCAGGAGCCACGGCGCCCATGGGTCACCCCAATGCGCCCGCGAGATTGGTGGCAGGCCAGCGGCGGCCCGGATGGCTGCGGGATCTCCCATGTCATCCAGCAGCTGGCGCACGGCCGCTTCGCCTTCGGCGCCTTGGCCCGCGCGAGCCGTGAGAATGTGCGCCCGCAGATCCTCGACCATGGAATCGGACTGCGCGCGCGGGAGATCGCGCAGCGCATAGCGGACGCGCGCTAAGTAAGCTTCCACCAGCATGTCGCTCCGACTCAGCGATGTCATGACGGTCCCCCTCCATTGTCAGATGGGCTATCCAGCAAGGCGCTGACCGCGGCACTAAACCGGGTCCACTGAAGCCGAAATTGGGCCAGCTGGGTGGATCCGGCCGGCGTCAGGGCGTAGTAGCGGCGCGGAGGGCCCTCTGTCGATTCCCGCCACACCGTGTCGACCAGCCCATCCCGCCGGAGCCGCGCCAGCAGCGGGTAGATGGTCCCTTCGCCGGCAATGAGCTGGGCCTGTGACAGGACTTTCGCCAAATCAAACCCGTACCGCTCCTGGCCCTCCAGCAGCGCCAACACACAGCCGTCGGCCACACCTCGCCGCAGCTGAACCAGTGATAGCGACCCGCCGTCCTCTAACATGTCATGAATGGTACCTGATTACGAAAGACACTGTCAAGTCAATGGGGGGAGGATCGACCGGCGGAAGGCGGGCGCCTTCGTGTGGAGGCGCTGGGCCATCATCTTTGGCCCCGGGTGGCCGCATCCGATGAAGGCCTGGCACGCCAACAGGCGTGGGCAACGCGGTGCGGCCGGCACCCTTTCATCCCCACCCGTTGGACTCGGACCGGGCACCAGCTGGCAGCCGGTTAGCCGGCGTGCGTGGGGCCAACGGGTTCACTCCGAGCCGTTCGCGCCTTGAAGTAAGCACCGGCGCCATCGCGGCGGTGCGGCGCCCCCCAGCCAAAGCCCGGCCGCTACGACTGGCTGACCGTCATGATGACAGTGCCCCCTGGCAAATTGTGCGCCACCGCATTGGTGATGCGGGAAATCCACATGGCAATCTCGTGCTGCTCCTGCTCGTCCTTGGCCATGAATACAGGCGCCATTCCACCCATCACGGCCTTGGAGTTGGTCGCAATGATGGCAAACATGACCGGAGTCGGTGCATCGGCCAACGCGTCGCCTCCCGGTGCCAGTGTGCCGCGGGCTCTGACGGGTCATGCATCGGCACCGCGGCGGACATCGCGGTCAAGCGGGTGTGCGCGCCACCACCAGGAGATGCGGGCTGACTCCCAAAAGCTCCGGGACCGCCTCGAGCGCCCGGGCGCTGTCCAGCAGAATCTGCCGGTGCGTCGGGCTCTCCAGACGCTCCTCCAAATCCGCCAGCAGATACCCCACGCCCTCAACCCCAACCAGCACCTCCGGGATGAGCCCCGCCGACCGTACTTCCGCCCACAGCTGCCGCGGGCGATGGGCGTAGGCGGTGAACCCCCCGGGCATCAGCCGCGGGATCCACCCGGTTCGCTCTATGCTGGGCAAGCTCGCTGCGGTCTCGGGGAACGCCTCATAAAGCTTCTGGCCAATATACGCATCCAGCCGAGCCGACCAGCGGGAAATCGCCGCCGCCAGCACCACTCCGCCCGGCTTGGCAATGCGGGCCGCTTCCGCCAGCGCCTGCAGGCGGTCGGGGCGGCGCCGCAGGTGATACAGCGGCCCCAGCAGCAGCACCGCGTCCACGGACGCGTCGGGCAGGTCCGCCAAGTCGCGCGCGTCGGCTTGCGCCGTCACCACTTGGTTTTGGGCCTCCCCCTCCAGCGCCTCGGTGAGCTGCTGCACATGCTCCGCCATTAAGTCGCGGTGCTCCACCCGGTATCCCAAGCCGGCAAGCCACAAGGCGTAGCGCCCCGGCCCACCCCCGATGTCGGCCACCACCCCCGGCGGCGGCGGCAGATAGCGCAGCGCCAGCTCTTGGGTGCGCTCCCACTCCAGCCGGCCCCGCGGGCGATCCAGGCGGTCGATTTCACCGCCCCCCCGATAGTGCTCCGCCACCCACCTGTCTTCCGCTTTAGGTCGGGGCTTGCTGGCCGGCATCGGCCGCCCCTCCCGCTTTCGCCCGGGCGGCCTCCGCGGGCTGCTCGCGCTCGATCCAGTCGGCGGCCGCCCGGAGCCGCGGCAGCACCAAATCCGGCCCCAGGGCGGCCAGGCACCAAAACAAGCTGGGGCCCACGGTGGTGCCCGTGACGGCCAGGCGGGTCGGATGGATGAGCGCCCCGCGGCCGACGCCCCACTGTGCGGCCAGCTCGGAATAGTGGGCTTCCAAGGCGTCATGGGACCAGTCGGGCAGCCCTTCCAGGGACCCCGCCAGCGCGCGCAGCCGCTCCGGCGCCTCCGGGCCAAACTGCTTTTGGACGCCGGCGGGGTCGTACGCGGTGACCGGGGCGTACAGAAACGACAAGCCCTCCGCCAACTCTCGCAAGGTGTGGGCGCGCTCCCGCACCGTCTCGACGGCATCCACAAACGCAACCGCCGGAGCAGCGTCGCTCGGCGCGTCCGGGTCAAGGCCGCGGGCCGCCAGCACCGGCCGGACGCGCTGGGCCACGTCCGCAGCCGGCCACGCCTTCAGATACCGGGTATTGAGCCACTGAAGCTTCTTCGGGTCGTACACCGCCGCCGAGCGCTGCACCCGTGCCAAGTCAAACACCCGGGCCAGCTCGTCCAGCTCCAGCATTTCGCGGCCGTCCGGCGGGGAGAAACCCAAGAGCCCCAAGTAGTTGACCAGGGCTTCGGGCAAGATCCCCTCATCCAGAAACTCCACCAGCGCCGTGGCGCCGTGGCGCTTGGACAGCTTGGACCGGTCCGCCGCCAGCAGCATGGGGATATGGGCAAATCGGGGCGGCGCCCACCCTAGGGCGTCGTACAGCAGCAGCTGCTTCGGGGTGTTGGCCAAATGCTCGTCCCCGCGAATCACATGGGTAATGGCCATCTCGTGGTCGTCGACGACCACGCCAAAATTATAAAGCGGCGTGCCATCCGACTTCCGAATCACAAAGTCGTCCAGCTCACTGTGCTGAAACCGCACTTCGCCGCGAATCTCGTCGGCCACGACCGTGTCGCCGGTGGCCGGCACGGCCAGGCGCAGCACGTGCGGCTCACCGCCATGCGCCGCCCGCTCCGCGGCAGACAGCCCGCGGCAGTGGCCGTCGTAGCGCGGCGGGCGGCCCCGGGCCGCCTGCTCCGCCCGCATCGCCGCCAGGCGCTCCGCGGAGCAGTAGCACCGGTACGCCCGGCCGGCCGCTTCAACCTGCGCCAGCGCCTCCTGGTAGCGGTCGGCCCGCTCCGACTGGCGATAGGGCCCATACGGCCCTCCCACATCGGGGCCTTCATCCCAGTCAATCCCCAGCAGGCGCAGCTGGGCCATCTGGGTCTCGGCGGCGCCGGCCACCTCGCGGCTTTTGTCGGTGTCCTCCAGCCGATACACGAGCCGCCCGCCATGGCGGCGGCTGAACAGATAGTTAAACAGCGCGGTGTGAGCATTGCCCACGTGGACGCTGCCCGTGGGGCTGGGGGCATAGCGGACGCGAACCGTCGGCGTCACGGGCTTCACTGGGGTCACTGGCATCACTGCTGACTCCTTCGGGAACCTTGGTGAGTGCGAGCGGCAGCCACAGGCACGGCCGTGGCGGCGCACGCAGAATAGACGCATCGTACCACAGGGCGCGGGCGCCGCCGGGGAGGAGGCGCCGGTCAGTCCGCCACGTGCACTAACAGCTTGCCCAGGTTGGCCCCCGTGAACAGCGACTGAAAGGCGGGTACGGTGGCCTCGAAGCCTTCCACCACCGTCTCGTGGTACGCCAGCTGGCCGTCCGCAACCCAGCGAGCCAGCTGCGCTCGCGCTTCCGCAGCCCGGTCGGCGTAGCGCATGACCATGAACCCCTGCATGCTGGCGCCCCGGCTGAGCAGCAGCGTGGGGATGGACACCTCACCTGGGGCTCGCTCGCCGTTGTACTCCGCAATTTGGCCGCAGATGACAATGCGCGCCCCGGGCGCCATGAGGCGCAGCACCGCCTGCGACACCGGCCCGCCCACATTGTCGAAATACACGTCCACGCCTTCAGGGCACAGAACCGCCAGCTGATCCGCGAAGTCGGCGGCACGATAGTTGACGGCGGCGTGGAGCCCTGCCTCCGATGCCAAGTGCGCGCACTTCGCGTCGGTGCCCGCCACGCCCACCACCCGGGCCCCGGCGATGCGGGCCACCTGCGAAGCCACCAGCCCGACGGCCCCCGCCGCCGCCGACACCACGACCGTCTCGCCAGGAGCCGGCCGGCCTATGTCCACCATGCCCCAGTACCCGGTGACGCCCGTGCTGCCCAGCACCGAGAGCGCCGCAGTCAGAGGCAAGCCCTCCGTTCTAACCGCCCGCACAGCGCTCCCCGGCACCACCGCGGCGGTTTGCCAGCCGGTGCCCGCCAGCACGAAGTCCCCCGCGGCCCAGTCCGGGGCCCGGGACGCGGTGACCCGCCCGAGCACACTGCCCGCGACCACGGATCCCAGTGGCAGCGCTGAATGAGGGCCGCCCTCTCCGCCAAAGCGGCCACGCATGTAAGGATCGACCGACAGGTACAAGGTGTCGATGGCCACCTCTCCGTCCGCCAGTGGCGGCAGCTCCACCTGCTCCACAGAAAAGTCGGCGGCCTCCGCCATTCCGGTGGGCCGCCTCACCAGCACAATGCGCTTCGCCTGCATGCGCCTCTCCTCCCTCTGCCCACCACAGCTGCTCGTCTCGCTCGCACTCAGCACCGCGGTCCGGCGTGACGTCGAGTCCCGCCAGAGAAAAGCCCCGCGCGCGATCACAGGGCGTGCCAGCCGCCGGCGATCCCAACTTCGCCCGCGCACAAGGCCGCCGCGCTGTCGGGCATTGTACTCGATGCGGGAGAGGGGGTGACGCTCGCTTATGCCAGGCTTTTCGCGGCCAGCAGCAGGAGAAAGCCGGGCACGCCCAGCCAGCCGACGGCCGCACCCGTGACCGGGTTCACGGCCACGGTGAGATGGGGCGAAAGGCTCCAGGCATTCCAGGCGTACAGCACCACCGCCCCCGCCGCGGCGCGCAGGCTGGCCGCCAGCATCCAGCGCAGCGGCCGCCAAAAAAGCCGCACCCCCAAAAGTGCTAATGCCGACGCCGCTAAAAGGGTCAGCCCCGTCCGCGGATCCACAGACACCCCCCCGCCCTAGATACGCGCGGGGGACGGCCCTTATGCGCCCCGGTGGCGCGCCGCCTGCAGGCACACGCGATATTTTTCCTCGGCCGCCTTCAGCAGATAGATGGCATGGTCCACCAAGCCGGGGTCGGTCACCTGCTGAAAGTACTGCTCCACCGCGCGCCACTCGCGAAACGCTTCGGCCACCTGCTCCTTGTCCCAGCCGGGCCGGGGCACATCCGGCTGGCTCCAGCGGCGCGGCCACCGGGCACTCGGCTTGTCCGCCATATCGTTGCCTCCCAAGCCAAAGTTGGGTCTTGGGCTTTATGGTAGGGAGTGGCCAGCGCGGAAATAGTCGATCGAACGAATCGCGGCGAGAAAGTTGGGCTACACGTCCTGACGGTTTTCCAGCGCCTTCAGCAAGGTCATCTCGTCGGTGTAGTCCAAGTCTCCCCCCATGGGGATGCCGCGCGCAATGCGTGTCACTCGGAGGGACTCTGTGGCCAAAAACAGCCGGCTTAAATACAGGGCCGTGGCTTCGCCCTCCAAGCTGGACCCCGTGGCGATAATCAGCTCACGCACGCCGCCGCCCGCCAGCCGCTGCATGAGCGGCCGAATTTTCAACTCGTCCGGGCCGATGCC
This sequence comes from Bacillota bacterium, assembly GCA_021846505.1. Taxonomy (GTDB): domain Bacteria; phylum Bacillota; class Sulfobacillia; order Sulfobacillales; family JAIMBI01; genus JAJZWV01. The sequence goes on along the minus strand of JAJZWV010000056.1, from coordinate 16,467 downwards.
TTCCATGGGGGACAGGGCCCCGTGCAGCACGTGGTACCGCCCGCGATACTCCCGCATCTTCTCCATCGCTACGACATCCTTGGGCTGCTCCACCACCATCAGGAGGGCCGCGTCTCGCCCCGGATGGCGGCACAGCTGGCACGGATCTTGGTCCGTGAAGTTAAAACACACGCTGCAGTATTTGATTTCGCGGCGCGCCCGATCGATGGCGCCGGCAAGGCGCTCGGCCTCGCCCGGCGGCAGGTTCAGCAGAAAAAATGCCAGGCGCTGGGCGGTTTTGGGACCCACCCCGGGCAGGCGCGCCAATTGATCCACCAACTCCTGAATGGGGGCCGGATAGTTCATCTAAAACAGCCCACCGGGAAGGCCCAAGCCGCCGGTGATGGCCCCGAGTCGCTCCTCGGCCAGCGCCCGCGCCTTGTCCTGCCCCTCGCGCACCGCCGACAGCACTAGGTCCTGCAGCATCTCGACGTCGTCGGGGTCCACCGCCTCGGGCTCAATCTCGACCGACACGATCTCCCCGTGGCCCGTCATCACCACGCGCACCATGCCGCCGCCGGCGGCGGCCTCCACCGTTTCCTGGCCCAGTGCTTCCTGCGCCTCCGCCATCTTCTTCTGCATCTGCTGAACCTGCTTCATCATCTTGTTCATGTTCTGGGGGTTAAAGCCCATCGGTTGGTTCGCCTCCTTCGCCGCTCTCGCGCCTCTCGTCGCCTAGGGCGGCCGGTGCGCCTGCGGCGGCAGGCGCTGCCCGCACCGTGACCGCCACCTGCTCCCCCAGCACCGCCCGGGTGCGGCGCACCGCCTCGCCCACCGCGTCATCCAGCTGGGGAGGAGCGGGGGTAGGATCCACGCCGGGCGCGTCGTCCAGCACCACGCGCACCGGCTCCCCCCACTCTTCGTGCACCGCCGCCACCAGCGAGGCCAAGTGCCCAGTGGCCGTGTCCTGGGACAGCACATGCCGGCTGAACACATTCGGCACCAGCACATGCAGCGCGTCGCCGCGCCGGCTGACGCTGGCACCCACCAACAGCGCCGCCGTCATGGGGCGGCTCTTCCGCAGGCGGTCGACCGCCCGGCGAAACCGCCCCACCTCTGGCCGCTCCCCGGCCACACCCCCCACGGGCAGCGGCACCGCCTCGCGGGGCCGTGCGGCGGCAGGCGGAGCTGGAGCTGCCGGGGGCCGCGCTGCCGGCGGCGGTGCCTCGGCCCCCGCCCGCAGCCGCCTGGGCTGCTCGCTGGCGGTGAGCGCCGGGGCGCTTCGAAGCGCCCCGGCGGCTCGCACCAGTGCCAGCTCCACCACCAGCTGCGCCGGGAACGATCCGCGCAGGCGCGACTCCGCCTCGGCCAGCAGCTCCAGGGCCCCAAACCAGTCGGCCTCCGCTGGCACCAGATCCGCCACCTGCCGCGCGCGGGCTTGCGCCAACTCGGGCGCGGCGGCGCCTACCGCCATCCCGATCCACACATGCTCCAGCCGCATCGCCACCTCGCGGAGCAGCTGCAAGGCGTCCGCGCCGGCCTGGTACGCATCCTGGGCCGCCGCCAGCAGGGCGGGCACATCCTCGGCCAGCAGCGCGCGCATCAGGACGGCCAGCCGCGCATCGTCCAGCCCGCCCAGCACCTCGGTGACCCGGGCATCGGTCACCGCTCCCCCCGCCATCACCTGGTCCAGCAGCGACTCGGCATCCCGCATTCCCCCATCGCTGGCCTCGGCAATGCGCAGCAGCGCGGCGGACTCAGCGGTGCTGCCTTCCTGCTCCACGATCCACTTTAGGTGGCGCTCAATGAGAGGCACCGGCAAGCGCCGCACCTCAAATCGCTGGCAGCGGGACAGCACCGTGATGGGCAGCTTTTGGGGCGCGGTGGTCGCAAAAATAAAGACGACATGCGGCGGCGGCTCTTCCAGCGTTTTCAAAAACGCATTGAAGGCGGCCTCGGTCATCATGTGAATTTCGTCCACGATGTAAATCTTGCGCCGGCCCATCGCGGGGGCGTACAGCACCTTTTCGCGCAGGTCTCGCACGTCGTCAATGCCGCGGTTGCTCGCGCCGTCAATCTCGATGATGTCCAAGTGCCCACCGGCCGCTGCCGCTCGGCACGACGGGCACTCCCCGCAAGGCTCCCCATCTTGGGGGGCATCACAGGTGGCCGCGGCGGCCAAAATGCGGGCGAGGCTGGTTTTCCCGGTGCCGCGGGGCCCGGTGAACAGGTAGGCATGGGTGAGTTGCTGCCGCCGGATGCTTTCCCGCAGCACCGACACCACCGCGTCCTGCCCCACGACATCCTGAAAGCGGCGCGGACGATATGCACGATACAGCGCCTGGCGCGCCACCGGGCCGTTCCCCTTCCGCGAAGCCGACTCGGCACAAAAGACGCTTCCCCCAACTGGGGAAGCGCGACCCAGCCTAGAGCCATCATACTACCGAGGCCCGCCATCTTTTGCTCATTCCGCCCGTGCCCACCGAGCTTCCATCCAAATTGACCCGCCTGCCGCACCGACCAGACTGCTCCGTGGCACTACGACGGCCCCGCTTACCGCTGCTCCCTTCCGGGCCTGACGGGGTTCACAGGTGTCGCACGCACGGGACCTGATCGATGCGGCACACGGGTCAAAGGTGGCGGAGGGAGGGGGATTCGAACCCCCGCGACAGTTGCCCATCAACACGCTTTCCAAGCGTGCGCCTTAAACCGCTCGGCCATCCCTCCGCAAAATATGGCGGAGAGAGTGGGATTCGAACCCACGAGACGAGGATCACTCGCCTACCCGATTTCGAGTCGGGCTCCTTCGTCCGCTCGGACATCTCTCCGCGTCTATCATACACGCGCCGTCAACCGGCGCTGACTCTCAGGTGACCGCCGCCTCACCGCCGGCGCGCAAAAAATTTCTGCAGCAAGGCACTGGATTCGTCCGCCGCAACTCCGCTGGTGACACCCAGCCGATGGTTCAAGCGCGCGTCGGTGGGAATGGCAAACAGGCTGTCGACAGCCCCGGCCTTGGGATCGGCCGCGCCATACACTAAGTGCGCCACTCGGGCCAACACCAGCGCGCCCGCACACATCGCGCAGGGCTCAAGGGTGGCGTACAAGGTTGCGTCACTGAGGCGCCAGTGGCCCACCGCCGCCGCCGCCGCGCGGAGCGCCAGCACTTCCGCGTGCGCCGTGGGATCCTGGCGCGCCTCGCGCTCATTGCCGGCGCGCGCCAGCACGGCGCCGGCGCGCACCACTACCGCACCGACCGGCACTTCGCCGCGCTCCATCGCCTGCCGTGCCTCATCTAAGGCCAGTGCCATCCAAATCACATCGTGGCGGTCATCGCGCCGCGGTCCGGGGCTTCCCTGCACATTGCCGCCTCGCTTTCCGATTCCGATCGAGTATACACACCAGCCAAGCCGCCAGACAGGAATCGGCCGCGCGCCTGTTGAATCGATAGCCCGGCGGCCGCATGGCTTGCATTTCTGAAGGAGGCGGCCCGTGACACGTGAGTCTTCCCCGCAGCTCGGCCCCCATCAGTTTCACTGCGTCTGGAGCCGCGAGCTGCCACCCGCCCTGGAGGTGGAGCCCGGGGCGGTGATTCGCTTTGCCGTGCAGGATGCCTCAGGCGGCCAGCTTCATGCCGACTCCACCCTCGAGGATGTGGCGCAGCTGGACTTTAGCCGCGTCAATCCCGTCACGGGCCCCGTGGCCATCACCGGCGCCGAGCCGGGCGACGCGCTCGTACTGGAGATTTGCTGCGTCGAGGTCAACGCGTGGGGCTGGACGGCCAACATCCCTGGCTTTGGGCTCTTGGCGGATGAATTTCCTCATCCCCACCTCCGCCTTTCCCACATCACGGACCGCTATGCGGAGTTCCTGCCCGGATTTCGGGTGCCGGCGGCGCCGTTCATCGGCACCATTGGCGTGGCCCCGGCGGAGCCCGGCCGCCACTCCGTGGTGCCGCCGCGCCGGGTGGGCGGCAACATGGACATTCGCCACCTGACTGCGGGGGCGCGGCTGGTGCTGCCGGTAGCGGTTCCGGGAGCGCTCCTGTCACTGGGCGACACCCACGCGGCCCAAGGAGACGGCGAGGTGTGTGGCACTGCCATCGAAACCGGGGCGCAGGTGACGGTGCGCGTCGGGCTCGAGAAAGGCACCGCGCCGGCATTTCCTTGGCTGGAGACCCACCCGGCCTCCAGCCGCCCGGGCCGGGCCATCGCCACCACCGGCATTGGGCCGGACCTGCGAAGGGCCGCGCAAGACGCCACGCGCGGCATGATCGACTACCTGATGCGAGTGCACCACTTGGATGCGCTGGACGCCTACCTGCTGTGCAGTGCCGCGGGCGACTTAAAAATCTCAGAGATTGTGGACGCCCCGCACTGGGTGGTGTCCCTTCATCTTGAGCAGGAGGGGCTGCCGGCCCGGCCCCGAGCCTAGCGCCCCGGCGCCCGCCCCGCCCGATTTCCTCGAGCCCGTGGGCCCGCGCCAGCGCCGCATAGGCACACCCCACCTCAAACGCGCCCGGCGACGGGCCTCCGTGACTTGCTCGGCTAGCCGGGCGTGGTGGAGAGCAGGCTCGGGGCGGCCCACCACGCTGTGGACGCGAGGCGGCAGCCACTCCCCGTGGGACCACTGGCGGGGCTGGCCCACCATCCCCAGTGAAACCGCGGCGCATGCGCCGCTTCCCCCCTGCGCTCCTCGCCATCGGGCGGCCGGCCGGACGCCTCCCTCAGCTCCCACACTCCGTTGAACAGCACCGCCGCCACTTTCCGCACCACCGCCTCATCCCAGCGGTCCTGCAGCTCCCACGCCCACTGAGCCGACTGACTCATCCCCCACACCTCTGCGCTGTCGCGTGGCCAGGGCGTGCCTCCCGTGTTGAACAGTCCGCCCGGGGGCGTTGGCGTCGGCGATTGCCGCCGTCTCGACGCCAAGTATTTTCACTCCCGATGTCTTCTAGACGCTTGACATAGCGCCGTGATGACGTCATGATGGCGTCATGGAACTAAAACAAACCACCCAAACCCTGCGCCAAGACTTGATGAACCTGGCGCAGATCGGCGATCCCAGCTTGGCGGAGGCAACCTCCCGCCTGTGGAGCGCCTACGAAAGCTTGCTCCAAAGCCGCCTGATGGAATTGGCGAGCGAATGGGCGGGCGAAGCATCGGCTCAACTGCCGAGTGGCCACTTGGAAGTGCGGCTGTCAGGGTCGGCGCCATCGCTGGCCTACGTGCCCGACGAGCCGGTCGTAGAGGTGCCGCACAGTGCCGAAGACACTGCGCGCATCACCGTGCGGCTGCCGCCCGCCTTGAAGCAGCAGGTCGACGCGTGCGCCGACCGCGACGGCACCTCGGTCAACACCTGGGTGGTGGCGGCGCTCGCCACCGCGGTCGGCGGCCGCCGGCCGCCGCGATCTGGCAAGTCGCTCACCGGCTACGGGCGGGGCTAGTCCCCGCCGCACCCGCAGCCAGCGCTCTGGCCACCGCGCGCCTCACGAATTATCACGACTTACGAGGAGGATCCCGATGCAGCAGTTCGAAACGCCAGAACCTGTGGACCTCACCGTCCGCAATCGCTCTGGCTGGATAGAAATCACCGCCCATGACGCGCCCACCACCACCGTGGACCTGGTGGCCCTCACCCCTGATTCCGAGGACCTGGTGCAGGGCACCCGCGTGGAAGCCACGGCAGTGGAGGGCAGCCAGCGAGTCCTGGTGGAGGTCCCGGAAGACAGCGGCGGGGTGCGCTGGCTTGCCCGCGGGTCGGGGGTGGGCTTCCGCTGGAACTCGCGCGGATATGGCGTGGGCGTGCGGATCCAAGTGCCGCCGGCGTCTCGGCTGCACATCCAGGCCGCGTCCGCAGACGTGCGCGCCGAGGGCCGATACGGCAAGAGCCGCCTGCACACCGCCTCAGGAGACGTGTCGCTGGACATGGTGGCGGGCAACGCCGAACTGGAAACCTCCAGCGGCGAGGTGCGCGTGGAGCAGGTGGATGGCGCACTCCGGGCCTACACCGCCAGTGGCGACATTCAGATTGGCCGGGTGGGCGGCACCTTGCACTTGCGCTCCGCCTCCGGCTCCCAGACAGTCGCCCGCGTCGACGGCAGCGCCGAGTGCGAAAGCGCGTCGGGCGACATCCACGTCGGCCAGGCGCATGGCACCTTCATGGCCCGAGCTGCCTCCGGGGACATCGTGGTGCGCGAGAGCCACGATGCCCTGCAGCTGCAGTCCCAGTCCGGCGACCTTGAGGTGCGCTGGCTGCAGCAGGGACAAGCCAGCTTGCAGTCCATCTCCGGCGACATCCTGGTGGGCATTGCGGCCGGCAGCCGCGTCGCCGTCAACGCGCGCACCCGATCTGGCGACGTGGAGTCAGAGATTCCTCTCAGCGAGCTGCCGGCCGGAGACGACACCGGCCCACTGGTGGATCTGCGCGCCCACGCCATCAGTGGGGACGTGCGCATCGTGCGTGCCCACCGCGCTGCCTCTGCGGTTTGATGCATGCACTCCGCATAGCCGAGCCCGCCGGAGACGGCGGGCTTCTCTCTTCAGCCGGGTCACATCCGCGCCCGAAAATCGACCTCCGCGAAAGAGTCCCAAACAAACCCGCAGAGAGGCGTGGTGACCTGGTGAAAGAGATAGGCGGTGCGTGGGCGCTGGTGGGGGTCAGCCTGATAGCCAGCCTGATGGTGCTGGCGCTCTGCTGGCGCGTCGCACCGGTGCTGGCGAACGGGGGAGGAACCCTCCATCAAGAGATTCACTGGATGGTGTACGGCTATGACCGGGTGTGGTACGGCGGGCGCACCTATTTGAACCCCACCACCCGGCCGTGCCGCCAGGTGGCGTCCCAGCTCGGGCCCCTCCGCCCCACGGCGGCGCGGGTCATCGGCCGGCCGGTACTGGCCATCGGCCCGGTGTGGCCCCCACCCTTTGCCCCCACCGTCCTCATTCTGGCCGACGGCCACGGCGCCTGCACCTTGTATGCGCTGTCGGGCGGCCCATAGCCGTTCGCGGCCGCCCCATGGCCGGGGGATGCCTGGCGCGAAGGACGGTCGCGCTAGCTTGTACTTGACGCGCTAGGAACTGCCGCCCGCACGACAGCCAACCTCTTTTTCAGAGCTGGGTTGGTTGTCGGACAGCGACAGCAGCTCAATCAGCTCGTGGACGGTGTGCCCATGCTGCGCGGGATGCCGCATCGGCGCGTCGGCATGCACTTGATAGCGGTTGGACCGGCCTTCCCGTGCTTTGCTGACGTACCCCGCCGCCGCCAATTCATCCACGATGCGCTGCACGGCGCGCTCCGTAATTCCCACGGTGGCCGCGATTTCCCTCGCCGTCAGATGATCGCGCCGCGCCACGCACAGCAGTACCTGCGCATGATTCGTCAGGAACGTCCAGCGGGCCATCCCTACCTCTCCCTCTGCGCCATCTCAATGGCTCCGCCTCCCGCCTTGGGGTCGCCGGGTTTGCCGCCCCGCGGGCCGCCGGCGGGCCGGCGGCCTCAGCCTCAGGCGCTATCCATGAACGGCTGAAAATCCCGGGGCGCCATCGAAAGTGTAAAGGTTCTCCGTCTTAATCACATCAAATCCTGCCGCGACCACCTGCTGGAGCAGGGCGAGCACATCCGTCGGGCGCACGGCGGCCTCGCCAGCGGCCTGGAACCGGCAGCGCCAGTGGTCCGTGCAGAACGTTTCGGGAAAACCGTTCGGCCAGACCTTCACGCCGCGGTTGGTTATCACCTTGAGGCTCCAAGGGGTGTTCGGCACAGCACTGAGCGCGGCGCCCAGGGCAGCCGGCCCCTCCCCCTCCCAGTTCAAGAACACGTCGACTCCCACCAGCTGGCGGTTCGCCGGCATAGCCGCCACCGCGGGCGGCTCCACTGCTACCGGAATTTTTGGTGCCGCATCATAGCGCACCGGTGCGAGGACCTGCGGCATCTGTCCCAGCCGTGCTGCCACCGCCGCCGCAAACTCTGACGTTCCCACCCGTTCGGTGCTGGCGCCTTCCTGGAAGATGTCGGGCGTGTGGACCCCGTCCTCCAGCGTCCTGAGCCATGCATTGTGAATCTGTGCGGCCGTCTCGCCTTGGCCGATGTGCACGAGCATCATCACAGCGGCCAAGAGCAGGCCTGAAGGGTTGGCGCGATTCTGGCCCGCCATCCGCGGGGCAGATCCGTGGATCGCCTCAAACATCGCGCAGCTCTCGCCGATGTTGGCGGATCCCCCGAGGCCGATGGAGCCCGAGATTTGGGCGGCTACGTCCGACAAAATGTCTCCGTAGAGATTGGGCATGACGATGACATCAAACATCTCCGGCGTAGCTGCCAGCTTGGCGGCGCCAATATCCACGATCCAGCTGTCGCTCTCAATGTCGGGGTACTCTGCAGCCACTTCGTCAAACACGCGGTGGAACAGGCCGTCGGTCAGCTTCATGATGTTGTCCTTCACAAAGCACGTAACCCGCTTGCGCTGGTACGCGCGCGCATACTCAAAGGCGTATCGGATCACCTTCGTGGACCCGGGCCGCGTGATGAGCTTCAAGCACTGGTACACCTGCTCGGTCTGGCGGTGCTCAATGCCCCCGTACAAGTCCTCCTCGTTTTCCCGAACAATCACGACGTTCATGGTCGGGTGCAGGGTGGGCACGAACGGAGCGTAGGCAATGCTGGGCCGCACATTGGCGTACAAGCCCAAGGCCTTGCGCATCGACACGTTCAAACTTTTGTAGCCGCCGCCCTGCGGTGTCGTGATGGGCGCCTTGAGAAACACGCGGGTGCGGCGCACTGAGTCCCACGCGCTGGGCTCAATGCCCGTGTCCACCCCGCGCAGGTAAACCTGCTCGCCGATTTCAATAACCTCCGGCTGAATGCGGGCTCCCGCTTCGCGCAGGATATGCAGCGTCGCGTTCATGATCTCCGGCCCAATGCCGTCTCCATAGGCAACGGTTATGGGAATCAAATCGCTGCCGGAACCTTCCTTCATCCCAATCCACCTCTCTTGTCTGCCCTGTGCCGCTGCTCACCTCAACCGCGGTGGCTGCCGCCTTAGATAGCATACGGAAATGGGGCAAGCTCCCCGCGCCTAGGGATTGCACCAGTCGCAGTCGGCCGCCGGGGCAACCCGCACGCCGCTCCGGGGCGGTGCCGATTCTCGGTAATCGCACCGCACGCACCCGAAAACCTCGGCGGCGATAAGCTCAGTGCCGTGGCCGCAGCGCTCACAGGGCAGTCCGCGGACCACGTCCACCAACCCCCAGCCGACCGTGCGGCACCGGGGGCACTGGGAGGCGAGGCGGCTGGCCAGCCGCTCCGCCAAGTGGTGCAGCACCTTTTGGCGTGAGGGGTTGACGTGCGCCCGCATATCAGACTCCACGTGGGCCAGGCCATCGGCGGAGGCGGCCGCCGCTCGCGCCACTGCCTCTTCCAGCATCGCCTGGGTGACGATCCCCTTCCATAGGAACCCCTCCTGAAGCCCAGAGTTCGGCCGGACGATCAGTCCGTGGGACGGGAACTGCACCCGGTCCAGAAAGTCGCGGATTTCGTCGCCGGGATGGACCGCCGCGTGCGAAAAGTTCGTCTCCGCACTCAGCCACCACTCCACGATCTCCAGCCCCTCGTCGTCGTCCAGGAACACGAGCAGCTCGTGATCCGCCGCAGCCATGGGCCACGTGGGATGCGGCCCGAAGCTGCCCTCGTTCGCTAGGCCTAGCCGCAAGCCCGATGCGGCCATCCCCATGCGAGCCTTCTTGATGGCGACCGAGCGGGGCGTGCCAAGCCGCTCCACCTCGCCGGTAAACGTGCCGAGGGAGTCGGTGTCCAAATCCGGCGGGACATGCAAGACGATCCCTGCCCCTTCCTGCAGAGGGCCCGCCACCACCTTCTCCTTCTGGTGCTTCGTCGCCAGGACGGCTGTGCGCCCCTGATAGGGCCGCGCGGAGGTCCCCTGTGCCGGCATCGCGCCCACCTCCCCCACTTGGCTCCCCGGATCTCCACCAGCCTGCCCTGTCTCATCATACGCTATTCGAGTCGCGTTCCAATTATCGCGATAAAAAATTCCTACGAGAGCCGATGATCGTCGGATGAGAGCGCGGCGGCCGCGCCTAGTTCCTTTTGGGGCGGCAACCCGCTATGATTCGCATGAGGAGCCCGGCCAGCTTCACCCTCCCCTCGGGTAGGGGCCCGTCCGATTCCGTGCCGCCCCCGATTCAAGCCGCCTCGACTACAGGAAGGAGACGGGACAAGGTGCCCGAAGCATTTGGGGCCCCGGGGGCGCCGGGGCGCTGGACTTCAGCGCAGAAAAGCGGCGTCGGCACGGCGCTCGACCAAAGCGCCATTTGGTTCACGCTCTCACATGGCATCCTCAATGAGGTGTACGCGCCGCGCATGGATTTGGCGGCTATCCGCGACTTGGGCTTGCTGGTGGCGGGCCCCGGCGGGTACTTCTCGGAAGAGAAGCGAGACGCGCGCCACACCACCGAGATGCCGCTGGCGGGCGTGCCCTGGTACCACATCACCTCTGTCCCCGCCGATGGCCGCTACTCCATTGTGAAAGACGTGGTGACCGATCCCCTCCGCCCGGTGGTGCTGCAGCAGGTGGCGTTTTCCAGCCAGCAGCCCGAGGACCGCTTGGTGGTGCTGCTGGCGTCGCACCTCGAGAATCACGGAGGGGGCAACACGGCCTGGCTGGGCGACTACAAAGGGGTCCCGGCCCTGTTCGCCGCTCGGGGGGGCCACGCGCTGGCACTCATGAGCAGCGTGGGATTCGCCGAATCGTCGGTGGGGTTCGTCGGCGCCTCGGACGGCTGGCAGGATCTGCGCCAGCACGGCCGGCTCGCATGGCACTTTGATCGCGCCTCTAACGGCAACGTGGCGCTGACGGGGCTCCTGCCCGCCCCCCCGGCGGATCCGGTGGTGCTGGCGCTGGCCGTGGCCCGCTCCCCCGAGGAGGCGGGCCACCAAGCCCGCGCCGCTCTTGCTGCGGGCTTTGAGCCGACGCGGGCGGCCTACTGCGCGCCCTGGCAGCGCTGGCAGGCGACGCTCCGGCCCTCATCCCGCCGCCTGTGGGCGCTTTCCGCCACCGTGGTCCGCGTCCACGAGTCGAAGCAGGTGTCGGGCGCCTTGCTGGCCAGCCTGTCGGTGCCATGGGGCTTTGCCCAGGGCGACGGCGATCTTGGAGGCTACCACCTGGTGTGGTCGCGCGACATGGTGGAAGCCGCCGGCGGCCTGCTGGCGGCGGGAGACGGGGAGTCGGTGCGCCGGGCGCTGACCTACTTAGAAGCCACCCAGGAAGCAGATGGGCACTGGCTGCAAAACATGTGGGTGGAAGGCACTCCCTACTGGGGCGGCCTGCAGATGGACGAGACCGCGCTCCCCATCCTGCTGGTGGACTTGGCGCGCCGCGAGGGAGCGCTCTCGCCGGCCGACGTGGATCGCCTTTGGCCCATGGTCAGCCGCGCGGCCGCCTTTCTGGTCCAAAACGGGCCGGTCACTCCCCAGGACCGCTGGGAGGAAGATGGCGGCTACACGCCCTTCACGCTGGCCGCCGAGATTGCGGCGCTGCTGGCGGCCGCTGACCTGGCCGAGTTGGCCGGCGAATCCAAGCGCGCTCCCTATCTCCGGGAAACCGCTGATGCCTGGAATGCCCAGGTGGAGCGCTGGCTGTATGCCCGAGGCACCGCCACCGCGCAGCAGCTTGGGGTGGACGGCTACTACGTGCGCATCACCCCGCCGGACGTCGACCTCGACCCGGCTGGCGCCCCGGCGGTGGCCATCAAGAACCGGCCCCCGGGCTTTGCGGACCGCCCGGCCGAAGCTATTGTCAGCGCCGATGCGCTGGCGCTCGTGCGGTTTGGGCTCCGGGCCCCAGACGACCCGCGTGTGCTCAGCACAATCAAAGTGATTGACGCCCTGCTGCAGGGCCAAACTCCTGCGGGTCCGGGCTGGCGCCGGTACAACGAGGATGGCTACGGGGAGCACGAGGATGGCGCCCCGTTTGACGGGACCGGCATCGGCCGGCTGTGGCCGCTGCTGACCGGGGAGCGGGCCCACTATGCGCTGGCCGCGGGCGACGGCGGAGAGGCCGAGCGCCTGCTGGGCACCATGGAGTCGTTTGCCGGCGACGGGGGCCTTTTGCCGGAGCAGGTGTGGGACGCCGGCGACATCCCCGAGCGGGAGCTGTTTTGCGGCCGGCCGTCGGGATCTGCCATGCCGCTGGTGTGGGCCCACGCCGAGTACTTGAAGCTGGTGCGGTCGCTGGAGGACGGCCGGGTGTTTGACCGCCCGCCGCAGGCGTGGGCGCGCTACGTGGAAAACCCGGCGCCCGCTGCCCCGTCGCTCTGGCGGTTCAACCACAAGATACGGCGCATCGCGGCCGGCGGCACCCTCAGGGTGGAATGCAGCGCGCCGGCCGTCGTGCACTGGAGCGCCGACGGCTGGCACACCATCGCCGAAACCGCCACCCAGGATCGCGGATGGGGGGTGCACGCGGCAGACTTGCCCACGGCGGCCCTCAGCCCGGGCACCGCCATCCAATTTACCCTGCACTGGCTCGAGGGCGGTCGGTGGGAAGGCGAAGATTTCACCGTCGCGGTGGAGCCGAGCCCGGCGGGGGCGCCTTAAGGCCAATGGCTGTCGGCGGCGTGGCCCTGTTCCGCTCTCAGGGCATTGGGGCCGCGGCCGGGGGGTTAAGTGCCCCCCGCGTGTCCAGCCGCCACAGCGCCAGCATGGCAGCGGCCCACACCGTGAAGACAATCAGGAAAGGCTCCCAAAACACGGCCATCGGCGTGGGCGGATTCAGCGGCATCGAGCCCCCCATCCACATGGCCTGCAGCCAGAGATAGCTGTTTACCAAATGCGTTTCGGTCCCCCCGGCAAACCAGCGCAGCCACCACAGCGCGAGGCCCGCTGCGGCCAGTGCCGACGGCACCGCCGGCCCGAGGCCGCGGGTGAGCGTGCCCAGCACCATCGCCAAGGCCGTGAACGCCCACGTCGCCATCACCACCAGCGCGACACTCAGGGGAAGCGCCGGGCCACGCATGGCAAGCTGGAGGCTGAACCAGGGGTTGGGGCCACCGGCGGTGGCCAGCGACAAAATCACGTACAGTGCCGCCATCATCAGTCCCGTCGCCCCTTGAATGCGAGCCAGCCGTGCAGACAGCCTAAGCGTCGAGGCCGGCCGAGCGGCGCACCAGGCACCCGCGATGGGCATCCACCCCTGCAAGTTGGTTCCGGCCCGCACAAGCGCGCTGACATACGAGCCGCCCGTGATGCCCCAACCCCGGGCCCCGAACAGCACGATGGCGTAAATCATGGCGGCGGGCACAAACAGCCACGCCACCCGCCACAGCCAGGCGGGAGGGGCACCGGGTGAGCGCTCCAGCGCAGCGGCGGCCACGACTTCCCCTCCATCCCTTTCTCATCTCGTCAATGCCATTGGGGCGGCCTCCTAGCGGCGGCACGTTCAGCATAGCAGAGAGCCAAGCAGCGTGGCGGCCGCCCTCAGATGAAGACACACGTCCACTTGGCCGTGAGCAAGCGCCATCCCCCATCCGAGGAACTTGGTTGGCGAGGAGCGGCAAGGGCGAGAGACCGGAATCTCCTGAGACTTCGTGCAGGAATACCATCGGTGGTGGCGAATGGGGTAGGTACGGGGGTACACGTCCGATGGCGCGTGAGGTGCACCAAAGCTTCGCGATGAGGCAACAATCCGTGGCAGTGCGCACCCACCCCACGTGGTGTTGCCGACGGCGGCGCACATACGAGGTTTTGAGAAGGGACTGGTCATCATGACATCACCGCGCAACCGAAAAGTTTTTACGGGCCTCACGATGGCCTCATCGCTGGTGTGGATGTCGATTTTGCCGGCGGCGGCGGTCTTGGCGCACAGCGCGCCGACCGTGACCCCCGGCAGCGTCCACCTGACCGGGCCGATCCGGCCCACCAATGGCTCCGCCACGTTTACGGCCAGCGCCAGTGACCCCAATGGCACGGCCGAGTATCAGTTTTGGGTCGAGAGCCCGAACGGCCAGTGGAAGGACATGCAAAACTACTCCACGAACAACACTTTCACGCTGGCCACCCCGTCGCAGGGCGACTACCTCGTCGTCGTCGACGTGATGGACCAGGCGCAGGTGGCCGCGGGCGATTGGAACATGGCCCAGACCACGCTGCCCGATGGCGTGTTTAATGGCTCCACCGTCTCGGTGGCGTCCAACGCCAACGGCAGCGAAGTCGCGAAAGGGGCCTCGGTCACGCTGACGGCCACGTCGAGCGGCATTTTCAGCCCGCTGTATCAGTTCTGGTACCAAGACCCGAGCGGCACCTGGCACCAGAGTGGGGCCTACCAAAGCAGCAAGACGTTCACGTTCACGGCCGGGCTGTCGGGCACCTACAAGTTCGTGGCGTTTGCCAAGAGCCCTGAGGCGGCGAACAACCAGCACGGGGCGCTGCAGAGCAATGTGGGCACGCAGGTGGCCTACGGCACCGCAAGCCAGGTGGTGCTGACCCCCGCCAGCCCGAGCGTGGTGGCCAACGGCAGCGCGACGGACATGCTGACCGCCACAGTGGAAGACAGCCACGGGGACGTGGTGGCCAACTTTAACGGCACGGTGGTTGTGCAAGTGGCCAACCCGCAGGGGCACGGAGCGTTTACCTTCCTGGACAGCTTTGGCAAGACGGCGGACGGTGCCAAGGTGGCGGTGGCCAATGGGCAGGGCACGGTGCTCACGTCCGCTTTGCCGATTGACGGCAACTACACCTACACCCTGACCTCGGACAACCTGATGTCGGCGGCGACCAGCGCGGGGGGCACGGCGGGCCAGGGCCAAGTGGCCAATGTGACGTATGGGTCCGCCACGGTCATGACCACTGCGCCCAGCGACAACATCCTGAATCTGCAGTCGAGCCTGCCGAACCTGGAAAGCAACCAGGTCAGCAGCGCGACGGTGTGGGTGCAGCTGGAGGACAGCACCGGCGCGCCGTACCCGACCGCCAACGGCCAGTATGTCAACCTGACGCTGGGGGGCACGGCCAGCGGCAGCTTTGCGGCCACCAGCAGCCAGCCGACGGCCACGGTTGAAGTGGCGGCCGGCACCACCCAGGTTCCCGTACTGGTGTACAGCGACCAGGGGGTCAACGGCACCATCACGGTGACGGCGACGAGCGAAGACCAGTCGCAGACGCCACTCGTGCCGGCGTCGATCAGCATTCCGGTAGACGAAGTGGGGACGCCGGCGGCCGTCACGGTGAGGCAGGTGGGAACCGTCTCGGGTGAGGTGCTGTATGCGGCCGATGTGGTGGATGCCAGCGGCAACACGATCTCGCTGGGCTCGGGCGCGGCGGCCACCTTTGCGGTGACGGACAACACCGGCACCTCCGTCAATCCCGGCGCCGTCTTGGATTACCGCACGGTGTCCACGACGCTGACCGGCTCCGTCTTAGGGTCCTCGTCGGATGGGCCCGCACCGGCAAACTTGAGCGCAACGTCGACTAGCAGCGGGCAACTGGAGTTTGCGGTCAGCACGCACACGCCGGGGAACGGACAGCCGGTCACCATCAAGGTGGCGGACACGGCCCTCAGCCCGCCGCTGGCGGGCACCACCACGTGGGACTTCGCCGCCACGGCGCCGGGCTTTGTGGAATCCCTGCCGCGGTTCGCCCCCATCGTCAACGGACACCATGGGCTTCAGCTGGCCTCGGTTACAGCGGGCGAGACCGCGATGGTGTCCGCGCAGCTTACGGATCAGTACGGCCATCCGGTGCAGGAAGCCGGGCAGCCGATCTGGTTCACGCTGGTGGGCAGCAGCGTAGCGGCCCTGCCCAACGGGGCCATGCAGAATGGCGATCGGTACGAAGCTTTCACCAACAGCCAGGGCATTGCCGCGATTCCCCTGCACGTGCTGACGAGCGCCTCCCCCAGTCAGAGTTTCGGCGTGGAGCTGGCGGGGTCGTCGGGGGGGCAGCCACACGGACCGGTGTTCGCGGCCGACCACTTTGTCGTGTCGTCGGCGAACTACGCCACCACCCTCGGTCTCAGCGGCGAGGAAGCGCGCGTGACAGCCGGCACGGCGCTGGCCAGTCTCACGGCCACGCTGGAGAACGCGCTGGGCGGGATCGCGTCGGGCAGCCTCAACTACGTCTACAACGACGAGATTCTGTTCCAGTCCAGCAACTCCGGGGTGGTGAGCTTTGGGTCCGGGGCCGCCGCCTCGGGCAGCGAGATCATCCAGCCGGATGGTTACGGGCAGGTGACCGCGGAGATGGGGGTCACGGGAGGCTTCGCCGGCGGCCTCTACGCTGGCATGGCGGGCACAGCCACCATCACGGTGACCGATGTCTCCAACGCCGCGATGCCGTCGGCGTCGTTTACGGTAACGGTGGTGCCAGGCCCGGCCATCACGACGCCGTGGATTGAGTACCAGGGGCAGCACGTGAGCAGCGTCAACGAGATCCCCCTGCCCGCGAACACGCCGGTGGCGCTCCAAGTCGTCAACGTCGATG
>JAJZWV010000110.1 GCA_021846505.1 Bacillota bacterium | reverse complement strand
CCATCCGATTCGGCGAATCCCCCCCGATCTCCTGGATCGCGGCCTCGGTCACGGTCCGCTTGGCGCGCATCGGTTCCTACGTGCCTCGGTCCAGGTCGACGGTTGAGAGACATGTCTCTCACGATTGATATACAAGGAGGGTGGTGAGTGCTGGGTCGGGTGCTCGTGCCCGGTCGGCGATGTAGGTGACGGCGTCGTGGGTGGTTGGGCAGGGTGGTGTCGGTCATGAGGTGGCGGGGAGGTCGTCTTGCGGAGCGGTGCGGCTCCCTGTCAGGGAGACCATCTGGGTCCGCTCCTGGCGGGTGATCCTGAGCCCCTTGGGGGTGGCCAGCCGGCGCAGGCCGGCTACGAGCCCGGCGGCGGCGAACGCGATCACGACGATGACCGCGGTGGCCCCGAGCACGCCGCCGAGGCCGAACTCGGCCTGGTCGGTGATCACCGCGCCGAGCGTGGCGTTGGACCCGGTGAGGCTCGACAGGTACGCCGTGGCGATCACGAACACGGTGCTCGTCTCGACACCGGTGAGGATCAGCGGGACGGCGTTGGGCAGCTCCACGCTGAGTGTAGAATCTCGCGCTGTGTGGCCGGGATCCGGCGGGAATGTCTCACGCTCGCTGACCGCGGCCGGATCTGGCGCAGGATCGGAGTCTACCGCGAAACCTCCTTATAGAGTTGCCGGGCCCTCGGTGGCCGTGGTTCGCTCAAGGTAGCCGGATCCCGAAGGAGCGTAAAAAGAGACACCGGCTGCCTTGCGTCTTGGTAGACGTCAGCCGGTGTCCCCACCGTGACCAGCCTAACAGACTTTGCGGTCGTGGTCGCCGCGTACGCCGCGTATTGGAGGGAGACCCTCGCCACGTGGCGTTCGTGTGCCCAGTGTGGACGCCCCCGAGCCTGGCAAGGCACCCGCGCCCGGTGGGTGCTGTGGGCGCCGGGCCGCCGCGACCGCTTGGGGTTGCGGCGGCTGCGGTGCCGCGCCTGCCACACCGTCGAAACGGTGTTCCCCCCGTGGATCGTTCCCTATGAGGAAGTAAAGTGGACCCGGTTGTCAAGACCGCCGATCGCCCGATCGTAGTCCCACTCTGCCTCCTCTCAGGGGATAACTGACCGCTCGGAGTCCTGGGGCCGAAACGGAAGGGTCCGGGAAAGAACGAGAGCCTGTTTGGGGAGGCCGACCGTGCGAGAATTCGTACCCCTCCCTCCCGGGGGGTCTACTCAAGGGTCACTTCCCCCGTATAGACCGCAGCCGGGGTCGCATACCCCAGCGCTTGGTGCGGCCGCACCGTGTTGTAAAACGTCAGGTAGCCGGCGAGACCCTGCCGGGCGTCCCGGGGGGTGCGATAGTCATTCAAGTACACCTCCTCGTACTTCACACTCCGCCACAAGCGTTCGGTGAAGCTGCTCCGAAAAACTGGCGGGGAGACGGCACGCACCCCACGCCGCAGCACGCCCGGGCCCTCCGGGCGCATGCGGACTCTCCGCGAAACGGTTACGAGACCGCGGTGAGGGTGACCTGGTACCCCAGGGTCTCCAAGCGCTTCACAGCCTGGCGCCGCACCCGGTCTTGGTCTCGCCGGTCGAAGTAGTCCACCCCGAGATCTGCGTAGGGGGTCTGCCGCGCGAGGATGTACCAGATGTCCACGGCGAGGGTGTGCGCCATTTTTTGGGGGCGAGTATCGTCCGGCGGCATCCCGACTACGAGGACGCGGAGTGGGGCTAGCCCGCCAGGCCCGCCGCGCACGCGGTGACCGGTGCAAGCCCGGTGGGGGTGCAAACCCCCGGCGCTCATGGGCCGCCCCAGGACCCTATTACCCAAGGAGGAACACCGGTGGCTATCATATCAGCCGAGCGCGCGACAGGCTCGGCCAGCCTAGAAGCGGCGGCCCTCGCCGGGGCGCTGCGCCTGCTACGATCCGCGCGGGAGCGGCGGGGGCCCCTCCCCGCCGTCGGATGCGTCCGCGTCACGAACACGGCCGCCAGCGTGCAGCTGGCGGCCAGCAACCTGGCCACCTGGATGCGCGTCACGATGCCAGCAGCGATGGAGGGGGACTTGGACGCGCTGGTGCCGTGGGAGATGCTTAGCACCCTTCAGGACGCTACTGGGTCCGTCACGCTGGCCGAAGGGTGCCTGCGAACGGCCGGCGGCACGGTGCGTTGGCCGGCGATCCCCGTCGACCACTGGCCGACCAAGCTGCAGGCGCTCGACCGGGACGCGCAGGCGACCGGCGTGACCGTCCCCTGGGACGCCGCGCAGCTGGCGGGCGCTATCAAGGCCGCCCTGGTGGGGGTGGCGCGCGATGAATCCCGGCCGATCCTCAAGGGCGTCCTGGTGGACCCGGCGGATGGCTGGAGTTGGACGAGCACGGATGGCTCGCGCCTGGTTCACGTCGCCCACCAGCTGACGGCGGCGGGGCCCACCCACGTCATCGGCGCCGACTCTCTCAAAGCCCTCGCCGCGGCCTTGGGGACCCGACCGCAGGGGACGGTCGCCTGGTCTGTCGCCGGTGGCCGGTGGATGGCAGTGGCGGGCCCGGTGGAAGTGGCGGCCGACGGCTACACGGGTCGGTACCCGGACTATCGGCGGGTCCTCCCCGAAGACTACCCGGCGGCGGTCACCGTGGACCGGGACACGCTGCGTCGGGGCCTGGTGCCTTTCCTGAAGGTGGCCGGACTCGACCGGGCCGGCACCCTCGAGATGACCTGGACACCCGCGGGGCTGGCCGTTGCCACGGCGAGCCTCGACCGCGGCCGCATGGAGGGCCTCATCCCGGTGCTGAGCCATCGCGGACTACCGGCCGCCTGCGTGAGCTTCACCCCGGCGCTGCTGGCCGACCTGACGAAGCCGTTTGGGCCCGGCCCGATAGAGTGGGCGTGGTCCGGCCGGGAGAGCCCTGCCGAGGCGCGGCAGGGGGCCCGCCGCCATATTGTGCTCCCGTTGCGCCACATGGCCTGACGGTTCCGGGGCTGTCCGGGATATCCGGCGGCCCCGGATCCTTGCTATGCGGGCATGCGGGTGCGAAGATAGGTGGGGAACGGGAGGGGTGGCGATGGCCGAAGAAGCAGAAGCGAAGACTGCCGAGCGCGTGCGGGTGCTGATCACGCTGCCGCGGGACCTGCAGCGGCAGCTGCGGCGCCGGGCGTTCGAGGACGAGCGCCCGCAATACGAAATCGTGGAGGAAGCGCTGCGGGCGTGGTTCGCGGCGCACGGCGAGCAGGGGGGGCGCAGCCCCTCGTGACGGACTTTCTGCGCCCGTGCCCCGCCTGCGGGGCGGATCGGGCCTTGGGCGAGCGATTGTGCCCCGCCTGCGGGGCCTCCTGGCGGGGGATGCCCGCAGACGCACGGAAAGGGCCTCAGGAGACGCGGAGGCCCCCGTTGGAAGGAGTCCTTTTGGGTGGCGCTCAAGGGCCTCCACAAGCGCCTACGAGGGCGCGGACGCCGGGCGGCGCGGCCGGGATTTGGCTGCGGGCCCTTTTGTGGGTGGCGGCCGGGTGGCTGGGGATGGCCGCGGCGGTGCATCTGCTGCATGGACTATGATAGGAGGGAGCACATGCGATTCGCCGATTGGTTCAACGAGACGGTCCGGCACGAACCGCCGCGCCCGACGACGCGGGATGAGCGCTACGCGGAGGCCCGGGAATTGTTCATCGCCAAAATGCGTGCGCACTACGGTCCCGATGCTGAACGTCGTATTGTGAGGGCCATCGGCCGAGAGGAGTACGAGCGCTATGGCGGAGCAGGAGTGGCGAATCATCGTGCCGACGATGGACAACAGCGGCTATCCCATAAAGACGCAGGTGCTCCAAACCATCGCCGATGAGGTGGCACGGTTTTTCGGCGGCGTTACGGTGTACCCGGCGGCCGGGTGCTACGACAAGGACGGCCAGCTGTTGTGCGATACCAACATGGTGGTGACCGCCAGCCAAGTCCACGGGCTCGCGGGTCCGAGCGTGGACGAGGGCAACCTCTTTATGCGGGACCTGGCGAAGCGTTTAGGACAGAAGCTGGGACAGTATGACGTGATGGACCAGACAGAACCACTCGACCTATCCGAGTTCGTGGCCGGCAACTACAAGGCCCACGTGAATGCCAAGGACATCGAGCCGCGCATGCCGCGAACCGGACAGGTAAGCGTCCTCGGTAAAGTGCTGGGGCGGGGGTAGCCCCGTCACGCATTTGTCGGGGCACCCCGGGCGTCCCACGCATCCAGCAACGCGGCCGCCTGCTCGTCAAATTCGGTGAGCAGGTGGCCGTAGGTTTGTGCCGTCACCACTTGACTACCGTGGCCGATGCGCTTACTCAC
>JAJZWV010000055.1 GCA_021846505.1 Bacillota bacterium | reverse complement strand
GATTCGACCCGCCGGCGCGCTGACTCCCCCGCCAGCCTCCGGAGGGCTTTCGGGGATCTGGCGGGACTTGGTGGCCGGCCAGCATGTGATTTGGCGCGACCCCTTCTTGAAGCGCCTGGTGCCTATCTCCATGGCCGTGGGCTTCTTCTCGGTGGCCATCACGGTGCTGGACGTAGCTTGGGTGCGCCAAATCCTGCACGCCGGGCCTGTCGTGTATGGGGGCTTCTGGGTCGCCGCAGGACTTGGGGGCATGGTGGGCAGTGCGCTCTCGGGCCGCCTGGTGAAGCGCTTCCCCGTCATCCCGCTGAACGTCGCATCCCTGGTGGCCATCGGCCTCGCGGTCGCGGCACTGGCGCTCACGCCCGCCGCGCCTTTCGACCTCGGGTGCATGGTGGTCATGGGCTTTGCGCTCGGCGTGCAGAGCACCAGCATCAACACGGCGCTGCTGCGGCTGGTGCCGGAAGCCACCATCGGGCGGTCCATCGGCGCCATTGGTGCGCTCGCCAACGCCAGCGGCCCGGTGGGGGCGGTGGCCGCGGGGCTGGCGGCCACGGCATGGCCGCTTGGACGGGTGCTGTGGCTCTCCGGCGTGATGGTCGCGCTGACGTCGCTGGGCCTCTTGGGCATCCGCACGCCGCCCGCCAGCGCAGGCACCCCCGCGTGACAGATTCCGCGTACGGCCCCCCCGCCGCGCTCATACTACCCGGCGGAGGTGTGGCATGGGCTCCAGCTCGGCTCCGATCGATTGGGCTCCGATGATTGTGGGCATGGCCGCCGGCATGCTGAGCCGCCTGCTGTCGCTCAAGTCGGGGCGGCGCGACTACCCCGGCTACCCCAGCGGCTATGTCATCCAGCTGGCCATGGCGATGATTGCCGCCCTCATTGGCTCCGCCATCGTCACCTCGCTGATGGCAAAGCAGCTCACCGCCGCCACGTTTCTGACACTGGCCGCGACGCAGTTTTACAACATGCGCCAGTCCGAGCGCAGCACCCTCGAGAAGGAGGAAAAGCTCATTCTCGAGCCACGCGGGCCGGCGTACATTGAGGGCATCGCCCGCACCTACGAGGCCCGGGCCTTTTTGGCCATGCTGGTGGCGCTCGTGGTGTCCGGCCTCACGGCGTGGGCGGGATTGGTGCCGGGTGTGCTGGGCGGGCTGGCCATCTTGGTGCTGGCCCAGGAGATGATGGCCGGCGGAGTGGTGGGCGACGTCATCGACGTCAGCCCTGGCACCATTCGCTTTACCAAAGAGTCGCTGCTGTACGTGGACGACGTCATGCTGATGGAAATCGGGCTGCCCCACTCGCGCCAGCGCTGGACCGCCGAGGGCTACGGCGTCATCTTGACGCCCAAGGGGCCGCGCGGCCAGGCCGTGCTGTGGAATTTGTCCCAGCGGCAGGCCATCACGCATGAAGCCGTGACAGCGGTGGGCATGCAAAAAGACGTTGGCTACCCGGAGCAAGGTGCCCTCACGCGGATGGAGCTGCCCAACTCCACTGGCCGCGCGGCGTTGGGTGTCATCCCCGTGGACCGGGATATGGCCAAGCTGGTGAAGGCCATCCGCCAAACCCCGCTGCTGGAAAGCGGCAAGTGGAACCGCATGTCGAGCCCTATCTTGACACAGGGGCCCATGGGCGACTGAGGCCGGCGGTCATGCCACTAGGCGCCTCGGCATGCTCGCCGCCCGGCGCATGACGCGCCGCCAGCCGTGGGCGGCCGCGGCCCTGGCGGCGCTGCTGGCGTGGATGGCCGCCGCACCGCCCGCGTACGGCTGGCGGCGCCCGCTCGAGGTGGCCGCACTGCGCGCGGCGGTTCTGAGCTACCCAGAGCTGGTGGCCGGGCCGTTTTTGGTGGTGTATCCCCCCGGGCACCGAGCGGTGGCCGCCTTGGTGCTCCACGACGCGGCCGCCGACTATCGGGTGGAGCGGGCCAGCTTGGGAGAGGCCCTGCACCAGCCGCTCTTGATTGTCATCTACCGCACCCAGGCCGCGCTGAACGCCAGTGCCGGCCTGCCCGCCGCCGACAACAACATCGGCCTGTACGGCGCGGGCAGCGTCCGCATTGACCTGCCCCGCGCCTGGATCCCCTCCGGGCCTTGGCAGCCTGCGTTTCAAGCCGATGGCCCGGTGGCCCATGAGCTGGGCCACGCGCTGTTAGACCGGGCCGCTCACGAAAACTATCCCGCCTGGTTCAGTGAGGGGGTGGCGCAGTGGGAAGACGTTCAAGCCACCGGCTACCAGTGGCTGACGCCCAACAACCAGCTGCATGCGGGTGCGGTGCCGTATTCGTGGGCGGCGCTCTCCGGCAACTTCTATGCCCTCCCGCACCAGTCGCTGGCGTACCGAGAAGGCCTGCTGCTGGTGGAGGAGCTGCAGCACCGCCGCTACGGCGGCCCCACTCGCTTTCGGCAGTTCCTGCATGCCCTGGGCGGGACCCAGTCATTCGGCGCCACCATGCAGTCGGTGTACCACATGAAACCGGATGCTCTCTACGCCGCCTGGCGGCAAACCCTGCCGGCACCGCGAGGCGCCCTATTTGGGGGGGCGGCCCACTGTCCCCACGGCAAACAGCGGCAGCTTGAACCGGCCGCGCAGCAGCGGCACCCACAAGCCAGCCACTCCCAGGAACAAGAGGCCGGCGGGAACGGTCAGCGCCGGGACGCGCAGATGCAGAAAACCGCCCGCCAAGAGTGTAGCCACCGCCGTCACCAGGGACACCCAGGGCAAATAGCGCCCCGTGGCATAGTGAAAGCAGTGGGCTTCCTTGGCCGCCATGATAGACAGCGCCGCCAGCAGCAGCGCCACCGCCACGCCCGGCATCCAGCTGGCCGCGGCCAAGGCGGCCACGGACAGCCCCAGCACCCCCGTGCGCCACTGGGCCACCCACACCAAAAACACGTAGGAGGCCGTCAGCGTGGACGCCAAAAGCCACGCCAGAGACACCCAGGCCACCGGGGACGCCCCGAACATCAGGCCAACGCCAAACCCAGCCAACCCCGCCGCCGCCCCCACCAGCGCCCACCGGTACACCCGGTCCCGCTCGGCCGGATACGGGGGCATCTCCACCCCCTCTGGCGGGGTAAGATGCTGCACCAGCTGATCGTGATTCATGCCCCACCCCGATTTTCCTGGGTGGTGGGGGCCACGACCCCCACCACCACGGACAGTATTCCCGGCACGGCCAGCAGGCGGCGCCGGGCCGCCGCCGAGGGCGCGATGCCAATGCCCGCGCGCCGGCCCTGGCGGCGGTCCCGCTCCACTAGCACCACCTCGGCGGAGCCGGGGCTCGCCGCCGCGCATGCGGCTACACGCTGCACCAAACTCGCATCGGCACGCTCCACCTGAACATACACCCTTCCGTCCGCGCGCGGCCACGGCGCCGCCCTCTCGCGCGCGGGCCGGGCGGGGGCGGCAAAGCCAAACTGCAGCTGATCTGCCGCCCCGCCCCCAGACCCGGCCAAGCCTTCGGTGCACCCCGTCTGCACCAGCACTTCCAGGCCCACCCCACCCGCCGCGCCGGCTCGCAGCTCGGCCACCTGCCGATACCCGCCCACCGGCCGATCCCGCACCAGCGCCCGCCCCCACTCGCGGGGCAGCCCGCGCACCGCCGACAGCCCGAGCCGGATGCCGGGCTCCTCGGGCCCCGGTTCCAGTGACGGCCCCCAGTCACTGGCGTTTACGTGCGGCGGCAGCAGCCGCACGCCCTCGCGCATCGCCGCCAGCGCCGCACCGGCCGTACCCTCCCCGGCGCGCGCCGCCATCTCTCCCGCCCAGAACGCCGCCGGCGCGTGCGCCTTCACGTAGGCGGCGTAGTACGCCAACAGCCCGTAGGCGGCCGCATGCGCCCGATTAAACCCGTACTGCGCAAAGGGGACCACCTGCTGCCACAGCGCCTCGGCATCGACCGCGCGGCCCCGGCGCTGGTGCACCCCCTCCACAAACCGGCGGCGCTCGGCCGCCAACAGGGCTCCGTCCTTTTTGGACACCGCCCGCCGAAACAAATCGGCTTCCGCCCAGTCGTAGCCGGCAAACTCCCGAGCCACCGCCATCAGCTGCTCTTGGAACACCAAAATGCCCAGCGTGTCGGCCAGCAGCCGCTCCAGCGGGGTGGCGGGCTGAAATCCGCGCCGCCGCCGCCGGAGGTACTCTCCAATCTGCTCCATGGGGCCGGGCCGATACAGCGCGACGGCCAGGATCACGTCCTCCAAGCTTTCGGGCTGCATGGACCGCAGCAGGTCGCGCACGCCGCGCCCATCCAGCTGGAACACTCCCTCGGTGTCGCCCTGGCTCAACAGCCGGCACGTGTCGGCATCCTGCGGCGGCACCGCGGCGAGGGGCGGCAAGTGTGGGGCCAGGCGCACGGCCTCGGCAAGCGCCGTCAGCGTCCGCAGGCCCAGCAGGTCAAACTTTACGAGCCCCAGCGCCGCCAGCGCATGCATGTCGAGACCCGTCACGGCCTGCCGCTCGTGCCGCACCACCGGGCTCCAGTCCGCAATCGGCGCCGGCGCAATCACGACACCGGCGGCATGCACGGAGGCGTGGTGGGGCGTGCCTTCCAGACGGGCGGCCACCTGCCGCCACCCCGGCTTTTCATCCAGGCTGCGGCCAGTCAGTGCCGCCTGCAGCTCGGCGCCCGGCACGCCCAGGACGCGGGCGGTTTCCCGCAGGGCTGCCCGCGGGCCCAGCGTGCTGTAGGTGCCAATCTGGGCGACACGCTCGGCGCCATAGCGCTCCTGCAGGTAAGCCACCAGCTCGGCTCGCCGCGTGTCCTCGATATCCAAGTCGATGTCCGGTGGGCTGGACCGGTGCGGATTCAAAAAGCGCTCAAACACCAATCCGTAGCGCAGCGGGTCCAGGTCCGTAATGCCGAGCGCAAAGGCCACCAGGCTGGCGGCCGCCGAGCCGCGGCCGGGGCCCACCGCAATCCCGCGCTGGCGCGCCTCTGCCACTAAGTCGGCCACCACCAGGAAGTAGTCGGCAAATCCCAAGGACGCGATGGTGGTGAGCTCATGCTGCAGGCGCTCCGGATAGGGCGCCGGGGGGCGGGCCCCGCGGCCCATTCGCTCGGCCAGCCCGGCTTCGGCCAGCGCGGCCAGCTCCGCGTCCGCCGTCCCCTGCGAGGCCTCGGCACGGGCGCATCGCCGCTCCTCGCGAAAGCTTAGACGCAGTGGCGGGGGCGGCAGCACCCGGGGCTCTACGGCCGCGATCACGTCGCCCCAGGAGGCGATGGCCGGGTGGCTGGCGCCAAAGTGCTCGGTCAGAGAGGCAGCCGAAGCGGGTGGCCCGCCCGCCGCCCGATCCGCATCCGGGCCCATCCGACGTAGCACTTCCCACGCGGTCCGATCGGCTTCCTCCCGAAATCTCACCGGCAGCGCGGCGACAGCGTCCCACCCCGGAGGCACCACCCGGTCCGCCCGGTCCACCAGCATCCAGGCCGGGCTCTGGCGGGGGTGGGGTGCGGCCGGAGCCGCTGGCACCAGCCACAGCAGGTCGGGGTCGTCCAGCACTTCCCACTCCCGGGGAGGGGCCGGGGCGGCTATTCGGCAGAGGAGACCCCACGCTTGGGCCGCCCGCGCCACGATGCGGACCCCGGCCGCGAATCCCGGCACCGCCACGGGTACGGTGACGCCCACCAGCGGGACGAGCCCGCAATTTTCGGCGGCTTGGACCCAGCTGACGGCCCCGTTGAGATTTTCCCAGTCCGCCAGCACGGCGGCCCCATAGCCAGCTGCCGCCAGTGTTTGGCACACCCCCGCCGGGCTGCCCAGTGCGCGGCCCAGGGACCAGTGCGACCAGACGTCCGCGGCCAGCGCCGTCATGACCCGGCTTTCCGCTCCCGCTTGCGCGCGTGGCGGTCCAGCGTTGCCTTGCGAATGCGCAGGCTGGTGGGGGTAATCTCCAGCAGCTCGTCACTGGCCAGATACTCCAGCGCCCCATCCAGCGTCAGCGTGCGCGGGGTGGTGAGGCGAATCGCTTCTTCCGAGCCGGTATGGCGCACGTTGGTGACGTGCTTCTTCTTGCACACGTTGATTTCCAGATCCTGCGGCCGGCTGTTTTCGCCCACCACCATGCCGGCGTACACCGGCGTCATGGGCCCGATGAACAGCACGCCGCGCTGCTGGGCATTGTCCAGCGCATAGGCCGTGGCGGGGCCGGCCTCCAGTGCCACCAGCGCCCCGCGAGGCGCGGCATCGATGGGGCCGGCGTGCGGCCGATACCCCAAAAAGAGGTGGTTCATCACGCCGTATCCCCGGGTGTCGGTCAAAAACACGGAGCGAAATCCCAAGAGGCCCCGAGCCGGCACGTGAAACTCCAGCCGCGTCTGGCCGGGCCCAGCCGGGGCCATGACCTGCATGTCCGCCCGGCGCGGCCCCAGCCGCTCCATCACCACACCCACAAACTCGTCGGGCAGGTCCAGCACCAAGTGCTCGTACGGCTCCATGCGGCCCGCGGGGGTGTCATGCATGATGACTTCCGGCTTCGAGACCGCCACCTCGAAGCCTTCCCGCCGCATGGTTTCCAGCAGGATGCCCAAATGCAGCTCACCGCGCCCCGATACGCGGAACACATCGGGGTTTTCCGTATCCTCCACCCTCAGTCCAATGTTGCGCTCCCGCTCGCGGTACAGCCGCTCACGCAGGTGGCGGCTGGTCACATACTGCCCCTCGCGCCCCGCAAATGGGCTGGTGTTCACCCCGACCAGCACCGTAAGGGTCGGCTCGTCGACGGTGAGCGGCACCAGTCCTACGGGATTGTCGGGATCGGCGATGGTGTCGCCAATCGATACGCTTTCGATGCCCGCGACCGACACAATATCGCCGGTGCCCGCGCGGTCCACTTCCACACGCTTCAGCCCCACGCGCCCAAACAGCTTGGCCACCCGGCTCTTCGTCACCTGGCCGTCGTGGTTGACGAGCGCGACGGTTTGCCCGGCGGCAATGCTGCCCCGCGACACCCGGCCAATGCCCAGCCGCCCCACATAGTCGTCATGCTCCAGCGTCGTGACCTGCAGCTGCAGTGGCGCGTTGGCCTCCCCCGCCGGCGCTGGCACGCGCGCGACAATCGTCTCAAACAGGGCCCCCAAGTCCTCGTGCGCCTGCAGATCGGGGCTGGGCGCGGCAATGCCCGCCTTGGCGGCGGTGTACACCGTGGGGAAGTCCAGCTGCTCATCGGTAGCGTTCAAGTCCATGAACAGCTCGAGGACGCCTTCCAGCGCTTCCTCCGGCCGTGCACCGGCCCGATCCATTTTGTTGAGCACCAAAATGGGATGCAGCCCGGCCGCCAGCGCCTTGGTGAGCACATAGCGCGTTTGCGGCATCGGGCCTTCGTTGGCGTCCACCACCAGCAGCGCGCCGTCCACCATGCTCAGCACCCGCTCCACTTCCCCGCCAAAGTCGGCGTGGCCGGGGGTGTCCACGATGTTGATGCGGTAGTCACGATAGGGCACCGACGTCGTTTTGGCCAAAATCGTGATGCCGCGCTCCCGCTCCAGCTCGTTAGTGTCCATCGCCCTCTCCGCCACCTGCCCGGGATCGCGGAAAATGCCGCTCTGCCGCAGCATGGCATCCACCAGCGTCGTCTTCCCGTGGTCCACGTGCGCAATGATGGCGATATTGCGAATCTGGCTTTGGGCCATGACTTCTAACGTTTCCACGATTTCACTCGCTCCACACTCTCGCTCTACAAGCGTTCTCTCCGTCCGGTCCGTCGGAACGACCCCGAAAATCCCCGCGGCGCTGCCGACGGCCAAACGCCAGTCAGCCCATTAGTGTAGCCTACTTTTAGCCGCCGGCCAACCGGTCGGCCGCCGGCATCGCCCGCGCGGCCCCCAGAGCGGCTGGGCTATAATGCAAGTGAGTCCGGGGATCGAGTGCGGACCGGAGGTGACGCGGCATGGCCATCGACCCGGTGGACACGCTGCAGCCGGTGCTGCGCCCCGTGCTGTTTTGGGACGTTCCCCTCGAGCACATCGACGTGCACCAGCACGCCGACTGGGTCATTGCGCGGGTGCTGTGGCGGGGATCGCTTGATGATGTGCGGCGGATTATCAGGGTCTACGGCGCGCGGCGGGTGGCCGCCGTTGCGCAGAACCACGGCGGCCTGCCGCCATCGTTCCGGCCGTTCTGGGTGCAGGTGCTGTCGAAGGAGGTGGTCCCCTTGCATCCGGAAACCCTCGCGCCCGCACTGCAAGCGGTCCTGATCCAGCATGGGCAGACCCTCTGCCCGCCAGGATTCCTGCTGTGCGGCGGGACGGCAGTCGCCCTTCACTTGGGCCACCGGCGCTCCGTGGACCTTGATCTGTTTGCGGCGGAGGCTTTCGATGCGCCCGCCTTGGCCGACCGCCTGCGGACCCAACTGCCCGGATACAGCCTGGATGCCGTGTCCTCGGGAACCGTTCACGGCCGGCTGGCTGGTGTCGAGGTTTCGCATATCCACCCAATCGGGGTGGACCTAACCGCCCAAGGCGCTTTTGCGGGTGTGCCGCTGGCATCGCTGGCAGCGCTGTCGGCCATGAAGTGCAACGCACTCTCCATGCGGGGCGACCGCAAGGATTTCATGGACGTGTATGCGCTGGCGCTGGACGCCGGTGGGATCTCACGGGTGCTGGCGCGCGCCTTTCAGCACGCTCCCGGGCTCAGCCGCGTGCATGTGCTTCGCAGCCTCACGGCTGTTGAGAATGCCGAAGCCTCGCCGATGCCGGACATGCTGGCCCCCTGGTCATGGGACACGGTGCGCGACGCCATGACGCGGTTTGCCTTCGCTGAGGCGCGCCGGCAATTGGAGTGGGGCGAGCCCGGCCACTAGCCCGCGGGGGCACCGCGGCCACTCGCGGGGCGCTCGGCCCGCACAGCCAGGATTCGCGGCCGCTTCGCGTTTTCCTCCAGGAGTCCCTTCGCGGCGCTCCATCCCTCGGGGGACCCTCCCGGCTCTGCCAGCGCATCCAGCCTAAACCCCGCGTCCAGCACCCACATTACCCAGCGGGCCACGGGCCGATGACAGCGAGTGACGGCCAAGTCGCCGCGGGACTCCGTCCGGGGTCCCTCGGTCAGGTAGCTATCCACGGGCCACGCTGACGACGTCCCGGCCTCATGCACCCACTGGGCGTGGGTCGAGGCCGTGACAATGGGATGCTGGACCGTGAACACCAGCCACCCACCGGAGCGCAGCCAGTCAAAGGCGCGCGTCACGATGCGTCCGGCGTCCTCCACAAAGTCCAGCGCCATGCTGCTCACGACCAAGTCGGCGCTGAACGCCGGCAGCGTTATCGGCTCCCTGCGAACCTCCACATAGTGAACCCGGGAGCTGGAACGGCATAGCGCAGCATTTCGGCCGAGCGATCCACCGCCACGACCGAAGCGGCGCCCGCCTCCGCGCACTGCCGCGCGAAATCTCCCGCGCCACAGCCCAAGTCCACCACGTCCTGCCCCCGAACCTGGCCGACCAGGGCTTGCAGGGTGGGTCGCTCGATGAACTGCATCACCGGAGCCGCCCCGCGCACGCTGTGCACATACTCCGCCACGGCCTCCGCATCCTGCCACGCATCGCGCATACGCCATCCCTCCCTTCTCAAGGCTGCGTCCGCCCTCGGCTGAGGCACCGAGGCTTCCCGACCAGCGGCGAGCTCAGGCGAGCGGACTGCCCAAATGGCTGGCCACCAAAGTGCGAAAGCGCTGCCCGCGCTCTTCAAAGTTGCGAAAGGCATCATAGCTGGCGGCCGCGGGCGACAGCAGCACCACGTCCCCGGGGCGGGCCGCCTGCAGGGCAGCCCGGACCGCATCGTCAAACGGGAGCGGCCCCATGACGATGGGTCCGCCCCCCGCTGCGGCGATGGCCTCGGCGATGGCGGGCCCCGTGGGGCCCGTGAGGGCCACCACCCGCGCGCAGCGGGCGAGCGCCTGCCCCAGCAGGCCATAGTCCAAGTGCTTGTCATACCC
Organism: Bacillota bacterium; assembly: GCA_021846505.1. Classification (GTDB taxonomy): domain Bacteria; phylum Bacillota; class Sulfobacillia; order Sulfobacillales; family JAIMBI01; genus JAJZWV01. Next base: position 14,264 of record JAJZWV010000055.1, on the reverse strand, counting down.
GCCCGCCACGAGCACCAGCCCTGGCGGCGCCTGGTCGGCTCCGGGCCGGGCGCCACCGCCCAGCGCATCCAGCGCCGCCAGCGTCCGGTCCGGTGCGGTCGCGATGGAGTCGTTGATGTACCGCACCCCGCGGCGCTCCGCCACCAGCTCCAGCCGGTGCGGCACCCCGCGAAACTCCGCCAGCGCTGCCGCCACCGCCTCAGGCCGTGCACCGGCCCTGAGCGCCATCGCCGTGGCCACGAGCGCGTTCTGCACGTTCATCGGCCCGGGGAGGTGCCAGTGGTCGAGCGTCTGGATGGGAATCGCCGCGCCGGCGGGCTCCGGGCGCCACCAGATGGTGCGGCCGTCCACATACGCGCCTTGCTCCACCGCACCGCTCTGGGACACGGTGTACCGCTGGCCGCGGTGCTGGGCCAGCGCCGCGGCCATGAGGGGCGGCGGCGCCGCGTCGGTCACCAAAAAATCCTCGGGCCGCTGAAACGCGAAAATCCGCGCCTTGGACGCCGCATACTCCTCCATGTCCCGGTGATGGTCCAGGTGGTTGGGCGACAAATTCAGCACCGCTGCGCCAGCGGGGCTCTGTGTGACCAGCTGCAGCTGAAAGCTCGAGAGCTCCAGCGCCACCCAGTCCGTGGGCCCGATGCGGCCCAACTCGGCCAGCAAGCTGCGCCCGATGTTGCCGCCCACGTGCACCGGCCGGCTCCCGTCCGCCGCCAGCATGGTCCCCAGCAGCGTCGTGGTGGTCGTTTTGCCCGCCGACCCGGTAATTCCCAGTACCGGGGCAGGGCACAGCTCCAAAAACAAGTCCGTCTCGCACGTCAGCACGGAGCCGGCGGCCAGCCGCTGCACGTCGGGCTGGTGCGGCGGAATGCCGGGCGTCAGGTAGACTCGGTCATAGGGACCGTGAGCGCGCGCTTGGTCCAGATAGCTGGGGCCTACCGCCCAAGCCACGGGTCCGGCCTCGGGGTCGCGGACCCCCTCCCGGCGATCCGCGACGGTGACCCGAGCACCCCGCGCCAGCCAGTGCGGCAGCAGCGCGGCGTTGTTTACACCAAAGCCCACAATGAGAATCCGCTCGCGCGCTGCCACGGCTAGTGTGCCAAGACCCCGAGCCGATCCAGCCGGTGGAACGCTTCCCGGAGTCGGTCCGCCGACGACGCCAGCGATAGGCGCACGGCATGCGGCTCCCCAAAGCCCGACCCCGCGACGGCCGCTACTTGGGCCCCCTCCAGCCACGCCCTCGCCACGTCATCCCCACTCTCGATGGGGACGCCGGCCACCGTGCGGCCCACCAAGCCGCGGGTGTCCACCCACAGGTAAAACGCCCCGTCCGGCGCGTGCCCGGCCAGCGGCGCCGCGCCCGCCAGCCACTCTCCGGCCAGCTGGCGCCGTGCGGCGAACTGCTCGCGCATGCGGGCCACCTCGGGCATTGGCGCGCTGACCGCCGCCAGCGCCGCCGCCTGGGCGATGGACGTGGGATTGCCCGTCGCCTGGCCCTGCAGCCGCTCCATCGCCGCAATCACGTGGGCGGGGCCAGCCACGTATCCGATCCGCCATCCGGTCATGGCGAAGGTTTTTGAGAGGCCGTGGATGTAAACCAGGCGGTCCGCCAACCCGGGCACCGCCGCAAAGGAGCGGTGGACCGCCGGCGGATACACCAAATGGCTGTAAATCTCATCGGTGATGATCCAGAGGTTCCTATCCTGAGCAAAGGCGGCGATGCGGTCCACTTCCGCCGGGTCAATTACGGCGCCGGTGGGGTTGTTGGGGCTGTTCACCACCACGCCCACGACGCCCGGGCGCCAGGCGTCCTCCAAGGCCGCCGCCGTCAGGCGATGGCCCTGCTCCGCCGCCGTGGGCACCAGCACCGGGACGCCGCCCGCTAGCCGAATTTGCTCCGGATACGTCACCCAGTAAGGCGCCGGCACCAGGACCCCATCGCCCGGCCTCACCAGCGCCATGAAGGCATTGAACAGGGCATGCTTGGCTCCCGAGGTGACCATCACCTGCGAAGGCGTGTAACTTGCGCCGGTTTCCGATTGGATGTGGCGGGCCAGCGCCTGGCGCAGCGCCGCCGTGCCACCGGCGGGCGTATAGTGGGTGTCGCCCGCGCGAATGGCCGCGATCGCCGCGTCGCCCACGGCCTCCGGGGTATCGAAGTCCGGCTCGCCCAAGCCCAGATTGACGACGTCGATGCCCTCCGCAGCGAGCGCTTTGGCGCGCTGGTCAATCTCCAGGGTTGGGGAAGCCGATAAGTCCAGGACTCGCTGTGCCAGTTTCATGTGTGCCTCCTCGAAGCCGGTTGGTGCGGGTGGCGCGTCACTCAGAGGACCCGTCGCTAAACAGCTGGTCCGCCCACAAATCCTGGAGCAGCTGCTCCAGCCGGGCCTCCACCAGCTCCAGGATACGCTCCCCTTTCTCGCGCGTTCCCTGGCGCCCGTCGCCGGTGACGGCATGCCGCAGCAGCGTCTTGCGAGCCGCCTGGTCCTTGAAGCGGAATTTGGGCCGATAGAGATTGGCACCCGCATGGGCCATCTCCACCGACTCGGGCGCCAGCGCCAGCATCACAGAGGTTTCGTCCTCACCCGCGTGCCCTTGGCCGGATGTGACCGTGAGAATGTCCTGCGCATAATCCAGCCACCAGTTGCTGATCACCACGCGCAGGCCGGCGTCGGCCAGCCGCTCGGCGGCGTGCCCCAGCGCGCCGCTGTTCCCCCCATGGCCGTTGATGAGCACCACGTGCCGAATGCCCCAGCGCCCCATGGCCAAGCCCACCTCGGCCACGTAGTGTTCTAGCGCCGCCGCCGGGATGCTCAGGGTGCCGGGCCACTCCTCCAGGTCCCACGAGTGGCCATACGGCACGGCGGGCGCCACCAGCAGTTGGTCGGGATGCCGCCGCTCCAGTCGCCGCGCCAACTCGGCCGGCGCAATGTTGTCGGTTCCCAGCGGGCAGTGAAACCCGTGGGCCTCCACCGTGCCCGTCGGCAGAATAGCGGTCGCAACCCGCCCCATGGCCTCTTCAAATTGCCGTGTCGTCATGCGCTCCCAGTACATCCGCTTCCCCCCGGTTTCACGCTGGAATTGCTGCCTATTTCACCGCCGCCTGGCCCAGCGAGCGCTTCGGGTCCCGCCGCCACTTGCCGATGAGCCCCCCCACGCGGCCGGTTTCGGCGGCGCTAAGCCCTCCCCAGCCCTCCGCCCGCACCTTGTCTGCCAGGCCGAGCGCGGCTACCGCCTCCCACTTCAAGGCGGTGCGCGCCATCTCCTCCAGACTGGGCGGCCTCTTCGCCACTTTCTGCTGGCGCGCGGGCTTCGTCGACGCCATCGCCATCACCTCCGCCTACAGCGTGCCCGCTCCCGCCAAAGTGAGCCGCGGCCGCCCGTCGGCGGCCGCGGCTCATCCCAGTGTAACGCTTCGGCCGGATTACTCCAGCCTCGTGAGCCAACCCACCAAGTACTTCAGAGCGGCCGGCCGCCAATTCAGCAGGGGTATTCCGCCCTCGCGGTCCACCAGCGGGGGTCGAATCTCGGAGGTGGCCAGGATGCCGCCCACGTTGGTCAGGGGCGGGGGATAGACGCATCGGGCATCAGGCAGCTGGTACACCCCGTCTGATTCCCGAGCGGGCCCACGGTGTGGCAGGTGGTGCAGGAGCCGATGTAGATGGCCATCGGCTCGGCCGCCCCCAGTGTCTTGTGTGGGTGCGAGCGATTGGCCGTAAACCCGCCGAAGAACACTGAGCCAAACAGCAACGTCGCCAGCACCACCGGCCGCTTCAGGAGCGGACGCTCTTTGTGCCGGCCAATGAAGGGCCCGCCGATGAAAATCATCGCGCCCGCCGGCGCCGGGGCAAGCATGGGGACCCCATCCAGCGACGTCAGCCCCAGCACCCTCCAGGAGTAGCCGCCGACGCCCAATGCGTCTTGGACCCAGCAGAAATACCCGTCCGGCGCCGGCTGGAGCGCCCAGTCGCGCGGATCGGCGCGGGTTTCCAGCGGAACGGGCGCACAGGGCGCCAGCACCAACCCGGCCACGAACTCCACCAGCCCCTCTTTTGAGAGGTGCTCAAGCCAAGGGGGCACCACTGTGGGGCTCTGGCCCTCTTGGACCTGGCGTGTAGCATGCAAGCCGTCGGCCATTCCGATCCTCCCGTCCTTCCGCCGGGCGCGCTAGCCCCCTCTCGCAGGGACCGGTAATGCCGGTGTGGCGCGTCATGAGAAAGGGCAGTCCCATGAGCCCCAGCAGGGCCGCGGGCAGAAACAGCGCGTGCCCCGCCCAGACGCACGACAAGGTGGCCGCGCCAATGCTGCCACCTCCGGCCACCGCCAAAAACAGCGCGCTGTCCATGAAGGGTGCCGACTTCACGAGGTTGACCCGCAGGGTGGCGAAATACGGCGTCTCGTCCCCCGGCAGCCGATGCCCGATGAAGCCCAAGCCTAAGAGCATCAGCATCATCAGGCCGCCGACGATCCCGTTGAGCTCCCGGAGCTTCCGGCAGGCGCCCATCCCGCAGATACAGCGCCAAAAGCATCCCGGTCACAAACTGGGTGATGAGGTGCAGGAACGCCGCGCCGTCCACCGAATACCCCAACGCTTTCCCGTGCTCGCTGGGGTTCGCGTGGTCCGGCACCGGCTCGTCCGCCAAGTCGCGCCACAGCGAGGACACCATTAGCCGCTCATCCCCCCATCGCACCACGCGTGTCCACAGGCTGTCTCGGTCCTCCCAATCTTGCCGCATCGGCCGGCGGGCGCCCCCGACTTGGCTTGCAGGCCGAACGGGATTTCATCGCAATCGGAGCGCAGCCCGATTCGCACAACCCCAGGACATCCTGCGGGGGCTATCACACGAGCGTCCACAAAACCCCGTCACCTGACAGTCGAGAAATGTCCGGCCGCGCATTCCTGGCGCTGACGTGTCAGCGCACGCCCGCGAGCGCGACCCCGACAAACAGCGCGTAGAAGGCTCCCGCCCCCATCAGGTCGGCCGGTCCGACGCCCCGTCGGCGCACCGACACATAAACCAGAAGCGCGGCCGCCAGCGCCAGCACCCCCACCGCTCCTTCCAGGGGATTCAGCCGCCAGGGCGTCAGCCACATGCCCAGCGCTGGCACCAGAGACGCTTGGAAGGCCATCGCTCCCGTCACGTTGCCAAAGGCCAGGGTGTCGGCCCCGCGCCGCATCCAGATGACAGAGTTCAGCACCTCGGGCAGCTCCGTGGCCACGGGCGTGAGAATGACCGACAGCAGAAATCCGCTCCACCCGCTCAAGTGCGCCCACTGCTCCAGCGCCGTCACAAAGTAGTGGGCTCCCACCACTAGTCCCGCCAGTGCCATCGCCACCTGCTCCACCACCACCACCAGCGGCGGCGGCACGTCGCGCGACAGGTGGAGCGGCGTGGCCGGTGCCTCAGCCGGCGCGCGCCGGCCGCCCTGCAGGACGGACCGGGCAAACAAGATGTAGGCGACGACCAAGCTTGCGGCCCAGTAAACTTTGGCGGGCTGGGGAAGAAAGCTGCCCAGCAGCGCCGCGCCAAAGACCGCCAGAAAGAAGCTCAGATCGCGGGCAATCGCGGCGGGGTCCGCGGTTGAGGGCCGCCGCTGTCGGCGCTGCCACCAGACCGACACGCCCAGCACCACGAACCCGAGGGTGGCCAGCATAAACGGAGCGCCCAAAATCGCGCCCAACCCTACTGCGGCGGCCCCCCCAGCCCCCGACACCAGCGCAATGACCGGAACCAGGGTTTCCGGCAGCGCCGTGCCCAGTGCCGCCATCAGCGTGCCCACCGCACTGGCATCGAGGCCCAGTGCTTTGCCCAGCCACTCGATGCCATTGGTAAAGTAGTCGGCGGACAGCACAATCAGGATCATGCCCGAGAAAATCACCAGAACCATGCTACTGCCCCTCGCCGCTAGGTTCTTGGCAGTATACGCCGCGCCGGCTGTGTCATCCCCGTCCCGGGGCCATGCCCGCATAGCCCCGCTGCCGCATCACTTCATACATGGCCAGGGCGGCGGCATTCGACAGATTGAGCGAGCGAAGGCCCGGACGCATGGGGATGGTGCACCAGCGATCGGAATGCCTATCCAGCAGGTGCTCAGGCAAGCCGGTGGACTCCCGGCCAAATACCAGCACGGCATCGTCGGCGTAGGGCACCTCGTCAAATCTCCGGCCGCCGCGCCCGGTGAACAGGTACAGGCGCTCAGGCCGTAGCAGATCCCGCGGCATCGCCTCCCAGGTGGAATGCCGCGCCACCTCCACCAAGTGCCAGTAGTCCACGCCCGCCCGCTTCACGCGCGGGTCGAGCCACTGGAATCCCAGTGGCTCGACCAAGTGCAGCCGGGCCCCGACGGCCGCGCAGGTGCGGGCGACGTTGCCGGTATTCGGAGGAATTTCCGGCTCGACCAGCACCACATCCAGCGTCACCGGTCAGCGGCCGAACGCACCCGCGCCTCGAACGCGTTGTACAGCCGGCGCGTGACAGGCCCGGCCGCCGTGCCCAGCCGCCGGCCGTCCACCGTGGTCACGGGCTCGATCCCGCATCCCGTGTGCGTCAAAAACACCTCGTCCACCGTGGCGAGATCCTCCAGCGCGACCGGCTCCAGCCGCACCGGGATCTCTAGGTCGCGGGCCAACTCCAGCACCACCTGCCGGCTGATGCCGGGCAAAATGTAGTTGGTGACCGGCGCCGTTTGAACCACGCCACCCCGCACCACGAAGAAGTTGGACGAGGTCGCTTCGATGGCCATGCCATCACGGACGAACACGGCGTCCTCGGCCCCGGCGCGGCGCGCCTTTTCTTTGGCCAGCACGTTCGGCAGCAGATTCACTGTCTTGATCCAGCACTTCGCCCACCGGTCGTCGGGCACCGTGACCACGCGAATGCCGGCCAGAAACTGATCGGGCGGCAGGGCGTGATACGGGCGGCACCACACCACCACCGTCGGTGGGACCGGCGGGTCCGGAAACGGGTGATTGCGCGGGGCCGCGCCCCGGCTGACCTGGATGTACACCAGCGCATCGGGGACCGCCGCCCCCTCCACCCGGGTCAGGTCCTCCACCACCGCCGCCAGCTGCTCCCGGTCCACCGGCGGCAGCCAAGCGCCCGCGAGGCTCCGCTCCAACCGCGCCAAGTGGGCCCCCAGGCGAAACGGGCGGCCGCCATAGAGGCGGATGACTTCGTACACGGCGTCCCCAAACAGGAAGCCGCGGTCATCCACCGACACCCGGGCATCGCTCTCCGGCATAAACGCCCCGTTCAAATACACACGCATGCCCCGGCCTCCCCCGCTGCCGCTGCGCGGCTTCATTATCCCAAGTGGCCCAAGTGCTCCGTCAGCACCTCGTGCGCTTCCTCGGCCTCGCCATTGGGCACCAGAATTTCGAAGCTCCCCTTGCCGTCCGCGGCCGAGTCGATGGCCCGCACCGACACCATGAGTCCTTCCTGCCGAAGCACCACCGACAGCCGCTCCGCAGCCGCACTGCTGGTGGCGATGTATACCACTGTCCACATGGCTTGCGCTTCCTTTCGTGCCCCCGCCGGCCAGCCGCCGCTGTAGGGCTATGCCAGCTCTAAGGGATGCGACTCACCGGACCCGGTGCCTTTTTCCCCCGCCGCACGCATCGCGGAGAGGCCGGTCGCCACTAGCGACAGGAGTGCCAGCCCGAGAAATGCGCCGTGAATCGCCGGCACCCACTGGTGGGGCGCCGCATGCGTGGTGCTGGCCCCCATGCCCAGCAGCAAGGCCGTCATGACAGCCAGCGAAAAGGCGGTGCCGAGACTCATGCCGAGTGACCGCGACATGTTCAGAATGCCGCCCGCCACGCCCAGGTGCTCCTTGGGGGAGCTGCCCATGACGGAGCTGTTGTTGGGCGGGGTGAAAACCCCTAAGCCCGCGCCGACCAGCAACAGCTCGCCGACAATCAGGGGCACGCTGGAGCTTGACCCCAGCGTGAGGCCCAGCATCACGCAGCCCACCGTGGTGAGCCCCATGCCGGTGGTGGTCAGGAGCCGCGATCCGTAGCGGTCGGCCAAGCCTCCCGCAATCGGCGCCAGCACGGTCATGGCGACGGGGACGGGCGTCAGCAGCAGGCCAATCGTGGCCTCGGGCAGCGCCAGCACCTCTTTCAAGAAGTAGGGCATCAGGACCAGCGTGCCAAACATCGCCGCATACGACAGCAGGCCCGTGATATTGCCGATGGTCATCGTTTTGATCCGGAACAGATCCAGCCGCACCATCGGGGCCTTGAAGCCCGCCTCGCGCCGAATGAACATCCACAGCAGCAGCAGTCCCAACCCGAACAGCCCCAAGATCGACAGCGCGGCCCAACCCCAGTCGGGGCCTTCCGTCAGCGCCAGCATGACGGTGACCAAAAAACCCGCGAAGTAGGCCATGCCAGCCCAGTCAAACGGGGCATGTGCGGCGGCCGGCTTGTCCTTCGGCAGGATGAAGGCCCCCAGCAGGGTCCCGATAATGCCGACCGGCACGTTCACATAGAAAATCGCCCGCCAGCCAAACAGTGCAATCAAGGCGCCGCCCACCGCCGGCCCGATGCTGAGCCCCACCGCCTGCGCCGAGCCCTGAAACCCAATCGCCCTGCCTCGGACGCTGGCCGGCACGGTGGCCGTGATGATGGCCACCGAGTTGGCTTGCAGCATCGCCGCCCCCAGCGCCTGCAGCACGCGGGATCCAATCAGCATCGGCAGCGAAAGGGCCGCGCCGCACAGCGCCGACCCCACAATGAACACCAGAAAGCCAAACGTGTACAGCGGCCGGCGGCCAATCATGTCCGCAAAGCGGCCGATGGCGGTCACCGCACTGGCCAGTGTCAGCAGATAGGCAATCAGCACCCAGCTGGCATCGCCGGCGGTGGCGTGAAAGCTTCCCTGCAGGGTGGGGATGGCCACGTTCACAATGCTGGCGTCCACCGCCGCCATGAACGCCCCCACACACACTGTGGCCACCACGTACCAGATATAGTTAGGCTTCTTCGTAAACCGCGGCGACGGGAGGGTCTCCCACCGCGCCCGGAGCCCCGTGGGGGCAGCTACGCTTGCACCGTTGGTTTGCTCTCGGCGCTTGATACCCATACCGCCACCTCCTCTCCGGCTGCCAGCTGCTGGTGGCGGTCCACCACCACGAATCCGTCCGCCCTCAGCATTTGGGTCATGACGCGCGACGCGGACGGCGGCGGCGGCGGCAGCAGCAGATGGGCCATCAGCTGCCCGAATTCATCCGGCACCAGCTCCACCTGAATGATGCGCGTGAGCTCGCCCGACGGGGCCAGCCCCGCTGCCGCCCGGGCCATCACGCGGCGCCGCACCGGCGGCGGCCGATGGGCCATCTTCGCCAGCGCCGGCGCCACCACCATCTCAAAGTGCACGAGCACAGCGTACGGCCACCCCGGCAGCAAAAACACCGGACGGCCGCCCAGGCGCCCCAGCGCGGTCGGCCGCCCCGGCGTCATCCGAATCCCGTGGGCCAGCAGCTGGCCCACTTCGCCCAGCACGGCCGGCATGAGGTCGTGCAACTCTTCCACGGGCATCTCCTGAAACACGGGGATGCTGGCGCCGGTGCCGCCCGAGCTCACCAGGACATCCCAGTCCGCCCGGTCGCGCGCCTGCTCAAGCCCGCTGCGCACCACGGAATAGCGGTCCTCCAGGCGGCCCAGCCACACCGGCTCCGCACCCGCGGCGCGCACCATGGCCATCAGGACGGTCCCGTTGACGTCGTAAACCTGAGCGGGGCCGAGGTCCTGGCCCAGCGGCACCAACTCATCGCCCGTGGATACCACGGCGACGCGAGGGCGCCGCCACACGCTTATGTTCTGCCTCCCCTGGCTGGCGGCGGCCGCAATGTCCACCGGCTCCAGCCGCCGGCCCACGGCCACCAGCTCCTGGCCCCGCTGAAAGTCCTCGCCGATCGGGGAAATGTGGTGCCCGGGTGCGACGGGCTCTTGGACCCGCACCATGCTGCCCGACACGGCGGACCGCTCCACCAGCGCCACGCAATCGGCTCCCTCCGGCACCATGGCGCCGGTCGTCACCATCATCGCCTCGCCCGGGCCCAAGGTGGTTTCGGGGGGATGGCCCGCCGTGGCTTTCCCCACTAGCGCGAGCGGACGGTCCCGGTCCGCCGCGCGCAGCGCATAGCCGTCGACCGCCGAGCGCCGAAAGGTGGGCAGCGGGAGGTGCGCGCGCACCGACTCGGCGGCCACGCGGCCCACCGCGTCTGCCAGTGCCACAGATTCCACTGCCTCGATTGGGCTCACATTCGCAAGTCCGGCTGCCTGAAATTCCGCCAAGCTCAATCGACGGCGGATGTCACCCCTTGTCTCCGTGTCGCGCTCACTGCCTTCTCTAACTGTCACGTTCTGGCCCTCCAGCTCGCGTCATTATCACATGTCGATGTGCCGCCGTCTATGTGGCCGCGGCAGGGCTGGCGACCGAGGGCCATCCGGCGCACCAAGTTGGGCCGAACGATATACTGGCCGGGGGGGTCGGGCTATGCCGTTTGACGCGATCGTGATGCGCGCGGTGACGCACGAGTGGGAGCCAGCGCTCGCCGGTGCACGGCTTTTGGCCATTCACCAAGAGGGCCCCCGCGTGTACCTGTCGGTGGAAGACCCGACGGGCCTCCGCACCATCCTGCTGGTGGTGCTGACTCCGGCGTTCCGGCGCATACAGCGGGCTCAGGTGATTCCCCGGGCCGCGCGCGCCGCCGCATGGGCGGACCGGCTGAAAGGGAGCCGCATCATGGCAGCCGAGCAAGTCCGCTGGGAGCGCGTCTGGCGCTGGCAGCTCGAGGTCACCGACGACGTGGGGCGGAGCGAGCTCGCGACGCTGGTCATCGAGTTGGCAGGCCACCTCACCAACATTCTCTGGCTCCTCGCCGACGGCCGGGTGGGCGACGCGTACCGGCGCATTGCCCCCGGCCGCCCAGGCCGCACCATCTTCCCCGGACAGGCCTATGCCCCTCCGCCACCGGCGGCCGACCCGTGCGCCACGGGCCGGCCCGCCGACTTGCCGCCTTGGGCTCGGCGCATGGCCGAACGGCGCCAGATTTCTCTGCCCGATCTGTGCCGCGCGTACGCAGCAGGCCAGTTTTCCCCCTGGGAGGGCCCCGGCCCCGATGGCACCCCGCAGGTGTGGGTCTACCCCCTGACCCCTGAGTGGGCGCCGGCGGACAGCTGGAGCCGCGCATGGGCGCGGTGGGGCGCCGAGCGCGAGCAGCATCAGGCACTGGCCGACGCGCGCCGCAGTGTGCTGGCCACGATCGACCGGGAGCTTTCCCAGGTGGCTCGGCAGCTGGGCCGCACGGACGACGAGATAGATCCCGATCCGGAGCGCTGGCGCCGGCTGGGCGATGCGCTGCTCACCGTCGGGCCCACCTGGGATCCGGGCGCCCGGGCACCAACCTTGGTGGATCCGGTATCCGGCGACACCCTGCAAATCCCCTGGCGCGACCAGGACGCTCACTTCAAAGACGCGGCGGCTTACGCGTACCACCGATACAAGAAGGCCAAGGCCGCCGCCGCCGCGCACGAGCGCTTGGTGCCGCACTGGGTGGGGCGCCGCGAGGCGCTCGTTGCCGAGCGGGCCCAGGTCGAGGCGGCCAGCAACCTAGCCGAGTTGGCGCGGCATCGGCGCGCCCAACACCCAGGGGCGGGCGGTCCCGCCGATGCGCGCCTGCCGTACCGGCGCTTTGTGGGGCAGGCGGGCACGGAAATCTGGGTGGGCCGCACCGACAGTGAGAACCAGTCGCTGACGTTTCAGGCAGCGCGCCCCGATGACCTGTGGTTTCACGTCAAGCAATACCCAGGCTCGCACGTCCTGCTGCGGTGCGGCAAGAGCCGCCCCCCGACGGCCGATGTCCACGATGCCGCCGTCCTGGCCGCGTTTTACAGCCGGGCCGGCCGGGGTTCGTCCATCCCGGTCGACTACACCCCGCGCAAGTTCGTGAAGAAGCGGCCGCACGGCGCACCTGGCCAGGTGCTGTACGGGCGCGAGCAAACCCTGTACGTGACACCCGACCGAGAGGTCCTGGCACGGCTGGGGGCGCGCCGCGAGCAGCTGGTGGGCGAGGGGCCGGGCCATGGCGCCTGAGGGCCGCGCGGCCAGCGAACACAAATCGAACCGCCGACACGAGGTTTAGGAATTCTCGCCACTGGGTTCCTTGGGCGCAGGTATGTTCTCTAAACCCTTGCCAGTACTCACCTCCTGCGTCTCAGGTTGCCGGTCGTTTGCGCTTGGTTCTACCGATTCCACAGGATCTTGGTGACGCCGTGGTGACGCCGCCGCTGCCATCGGATGGAGAACGCGAGCGTCTTGCTCCGCTGCGAACGCGGCTTGCATCCCGGGTACCGCATGGGCGTAGATTCGCATGGTCACGTCGGGGGACGCGTGACCCAGACGTTCTGCGACCACGGCCACCGCCACCCCTGAAGCCAGCCAGCGGGTTCCATGGCATGACGCAAGTCATGGATGCGCGTCGTCGATGGGAGGCCGGCCGCTGACACGATCTCCTTGAAGGCACGCTGAATGTACGAAGGAGACTGCCAACCGCCTTGGTGAAGCGTCGGAAAGACCAACGGAGGCAGTTCCCGCTGATCGCCCAGTTCGTCCAGCACGCGCTGACGATGTTCCTGCAACCGCTCAAGCAGTTCATCCGACAGATCCACTTGGTGCGGACGGCCGGGTTTGGGCACCTCGAAGCGCCGTCGTTTGCCTTCCCCGGCCAGGCTCCGGCGGATAGTGACGCGCTTGGCCTGCCAGTCGATATCGCGCCACTCAAGGGCCAGTGCCTCGCCCTTGCGGCAGCCGGTGAGCGCAATAAAGCTCCACAACGCGAACAGGCGATGGCCCGCCGCCGCCGCTAGCAGCTCTCCCTCTTGCTCCTCGGTGGGTACTGTGCGCGGCGCGCGAGGGACCCGTGGAGCCCGCACACGGTCGCCCGGGTTTGTGGGCAACGTGCCCCACGCCACGGCATCGGCCAGTGCGCGGCGGAACACCGTGTGCACGTGGCGAATGGTGCGCGGGGACAAGCCGTCCGCTCCTAGGCCCGCATACAGCGCGGCGAGGTCGGCGGCCGTCAGGTCACGTAGGCGTCGCGGCCCGAAGACCCGGCGGGGATGGGCGACGTTTTGAGCGTAGCGAGTCCGGGTGCTCTCACGCAAGCCCGGATCCAAACGCGACACCCAGCGGTCCAAGAACGCCGCCACCGTCTCGTCGGAGGGAGCGCGGTACGTTTGGGCACGATGCTCCATAACGGCGGCGTCAACCCAAGCCTGAGCCTCCGCCTGCTTGCCGAAAGTTTTCGCGCGTTGCCGCCAGCGTTCCTCCGTGACATCCCAATACTTCACGATGCCTTGCCAGCGCTGGGCCGCGGTGTCCGGGTGCTTGCGGACAAACCCAGCCGGATTGCGGGGACGCTGGGGCATACGTCTACCTCCCGTCTCCCGTGCTGTGCTTGCCGTGTCTGCTGGTTCGCCAGCGGCTCCGAATGTTCCTGCCCGGCCTCCCCCAATCCTTTGTGTTGGGCTTCTTTGGCTCCCTGACTCGCCTCGCACGACGGCCACGAACAAAACCGCGCCAACCAGCAACACTACCAGGACCGTGACCAACAGCAGATTTTCGAGTTGCCAAAGCTTTAGCTGGACGGCAGCAAACTCCCGGCGCAACTCGGTCATGGCGCGCTCCCGCTCCGTCTGGGCGCGGGACTCATATTCCACCATGGGTTCGCCCCCCTCGTGCCTCAAATGCCGACCTTGACTCTCGGCCTCAATTGCACGGCGCCCGCCTGGTGTCGCGGCGTGTCGAAACGGGTCGCCGCAAACACCTGTTTCCTGTCATGGCCAGTCGATATCCTGGGGGGAGGCCAGCGAATGGACTTACCACCGGTGCACCCCTTCTTCTTGCCCACTGAGTCTCTTGGGTTCTCTCCAGCCGCCCTCTACCGAGCAGTTCCGGGGAAACTTTTCACCCGGAGGATTCGTTCCCCCGAGTAGACGGCCAACGCCGGGTAGGGCTCGCAGATACACCGGACTGGGGGATAAGAGCCTTTTCGGAAATTCACCGGTGACCCGACGAACGCAAGGTGGAAAGCCCCGCCGGGGTGGTCGGCGAGCTGTGGCGGCGCCGTCGCGCGCGGCGCCGCCGGGTGCGCGGTGTGTCGGCGCACGCCATGCTCGGGATCCCCGGATCCCGTTTTGCGGCCGCGATGCCATTGACGAGCGGCGGGGGGCGCGTTAGGCCGGCACGCGCCCCCAC
>JAJZWV010000054.1 GCA_021846505.1 Bacillota bacterium | reverse complement strand
GCCTTGGTCGGATGGCTTCAGGGTCGCGGGCTCTCGCCCGGCCCTGCATCCCTCGCTACCGGGGTGAACCAGGAATTCCCCGGGTGGGACTTGCACCCACAAGCAACGATGTCTTCGTGGCACGCGAACCGGACGTGCGCCATTTACGCATCCGGCTCCCCGATGTCTCGCCGTTACACGGCAGGATGGAGGAGGCCGGGCGCAGGCAGGGTGAACCCGGGTCGCTGGTTCACCCCCTCCCACGTGGCCCGGCGGGTCTGGCTCCGCCGCCGCAGGGTCCCGTGCCAGTACCGCCGGACCGGGTACCGCCCCTGGGCTAAGGGGGGGAGCACAGGGAAAGCCCGAAGTACTGGTAGAGATCGCGCAGTTTGGCCGCCAGCGTCTGTTGCTGGTCTCGCGGGGCGTCATGCATGTGCTGACGCCGCCGCGCTTTCGTCTCCCGGAGGAACCGCTGCACGCTCTGCGGCGTCGGGTGGCGCCCGACCACCATCTGGCCCGTGCGGCTCGTCCCCAGGCGGTGCGTGACGCCCAGGAAGTCGAAGGTTCCGGCCGCAGCCCGGCCCTGGTGCCACGCGTGGGCGCCAAAGGCGATGCGTCGCGTCTTCTCCGGCGCCACTTCGAGCCCGAACTTCGCCAGCCGCTGGGGCAGCACCCGGGCGAACCGCTCGGCGTCCTGGCCGTACTCCAAGAGCACGAGGAAGTCGTCCGCCTACCGCCCCAGCTCGGCCGCTCCTTTGAGCCGCGGGCGCACCGCGTGGGCGAACCACAGGTCGAGCCCATAGTGCCGGGACACATTCGCCCGCACCGGGGAGAGCGGGCCCCCTTGGGGCGTGCCCTCCTCCGGATGCGTGACGGGGCCCTGGTCCCCGATCCCCGCCCGCCCCCCCTGGCGGATGAGGCGGAGGATCGTGGGGTCCCCGATTTTGCGGGCCAGCATGCGTAGCAGCCACGCGTGGTCCAGGTGGTCGAAGAAGCCGCGACTGTCCGCCTCGTAGACGTACTGGACCCGCCCGCTCAGGACGGCCCGGCGCACGCGGTGCAGCGCATCGTGCGCGCTCCGGCCCGGACGAAACCCGAAGGAGCTGTCCCGAAACACCGGCTCATAAATGGCTCCCAGCACGCGGGCGACCGCCGCTGGCAGCAGCCGGTCTTCCACCGTGGGGATGCCCAACGGCCGGAGTTTCGCGGGATGGCCCGCTTTCGGACTGTACGTCCGGCGCACCAGGGGGGCGTGATACGCGCCCCGCTTCAGGCGGGCCACCAGGTCCGCCACGTGGGCCGCCAGGTGTTGGCCGTAACTCCTCATGCTGAGGCGGTCCACCCCCGGCGCGCCGTGGCGGTTCATCAGGAGATACGGGTCGCACAGAAACTCCTCCGTGAGGTGATGGGCCAAGGCGGTGAACCGCTCGTGCGGCGCCGCCTCCGCCCGATAGGCGATGCGTTCTAATCCCGTGTCCGGGTCGTTGTCCTCCTCTGCGTGAGGGACTCGACGGGACGGGACCGCGGACACCGCGGACGGCCTTCCCCCTGTACGCGGCTTTCCCGCGCTCCGCGTCCTATGCCGTCCTCCGACTCCTCCCGGCGCATTTGCCGCCCTCCGGCTTCGCCTGGGGTGGGGCATACGCTTGCGCGACCCCGGGAGGTCTCCCCTGTTCCGACGGCCCAGCTTTCCGCCATGCCGCGCTCTCCGACCCCGCCGAGGTCACCACATCCTCGCCTGTGACGGATGCTTGTTGTTGCCTTCCGGGGGGTTCAGCCCGTCGGCCCTCGGGTGATAAGTTTACGAGGCTCCATCGCTTCACCCTTGCGGGTTGCGGCCTGGTCGTCGCACTGTCTACGCTTCGCGACCGTCCTCGCGGACGGCCCCGCCAGACTCGCTTCGCCGTGGGCGGCTACCCCTTCGGCGGTAGGAATTGCACCTACTCTGTTCAGCCAGCTTCATGGCGCACGGGAAATGAAGATTGCTGTTGACACGAGTTTCGTGTGCGAGATCCCTCTGCGGGCCACGCAGGCGCAGGCGCGGGTGCTCGGCACCCGCCTTGAGGTAGCCCGTCAGTTGTATAACGCGCACTCGGGGAAGCTCTCCGGCGTCTGAGCTTGCTTCAACAATCCACGGCGTATCGGGCGGCTCGGCGGGATTGGTCCTGCCCATGATGCCCGGGGGCAGATCGCGATCCGGTCATCGCCTGGGGCCTGGCCCATCGCGTGAAGTACGTGCGGCTGGTCCGCCGCACGGCACGCGGGCGGCTGCGATGGTATGCGCAGCTGGTGTGCGAGGGGTTGCCGCATCGCAAACGCGATCCCAAGACGGGCGCCTTTCGCCATCCCTATGGCCCCGAGGTGCAAGGCTTGGACCTGGGACCGTCCAGCCTCGCGGCGGTGGGCGAGACCACGGCGCGCCTTGAGCCGTTTGCCGCCGAGGTCGTGCGGGACCACGCAGCGACTCGCCGGCTCCAGCGCCATCTGGACCGCCAGCGGCAGGCCAATAACCCCGACTGCTA
The DNA here is from genome assembly GCA_021846505.1 of Bacillota bacterium. Classification (GTDB taxonomy): domain Bacteria; phylum Bacillota; class Sulfobacillia; order Sulfobacillales; family JAIMBI01; genus JAJZWV01. The sequence goes on along the minus strand of JAJZWV010000054.1, from coordinate 22,001 downwards.
CGATGATCCGGGCCGGGCGATCCGGGGCAACCATCCCACGAAGACGAGTCGCCGCCAGGATCAGACGGCCCGCCGCCTCGCGGACGGGTCCCGACGGGAAGCGGCCCACCGCCAGGGGTTGCATGGGCGGCTGGCCAACCCACTCGTGCAGCGCGGCATCGTCTTCCAGACCGAACGGCTCAGCTGCCGGGCCTGGCAGAAGATGTTTGGCCGATCCGTGGGGCTTCGGGCGCCGGCGATCTTGACCCGCAAGGCTGAAAGGGCTGGCGGGCAGGTCCTCGAATTCAGCACGCGGACCACCGCTCTATCCCAGCAATGCCTGTGTGGCGACAAGCACCCCCAGCGCCTCGCGGAGCGCGTGCATACGTGTCCGCACGGCGCCGTCACCATGCAGCGGGATCGGTTCAGCGCCTGCCTGGCGCGCTTTGTGGAAGAGGATGCCCTCCCAATCGCTGCGGCGCGTGCGTCGTGGCCAGGTGCGGAACCCGATGCGGACGGCTTGGGAGCGGGCCACGACAAACCAACCTGCGAGTGGGTGGCCGAGGCCACCCTCCTTTGGCCGCGATCCTGGCGGTTCGAGTCAGAGTGGGTCGTCCGAGCCAGACAGCCTGCCTGAGCATCACGCAGCGGATGGGGTACCTCCTGCGCCAGCGGGAGCGAGAGCCGCTGAGCGCGTGACGGGATAGGATGTTAGAACCCCACGGATTTATCCGTGGGAGCGGTTCAGTCCCTGGCACCAGATGAATCCTGTGGTCAGTGCCATCACGGGCAAGCTTTCGGAGGAATTTGCCATCGGCCGGCAGCTGGCTGTGCGGATAAGGCCGGTCCGGCACCTGCAGCCGCCGGTGCCGCTCTGGCTTTCGGCGATGCAGCGCTTGCTGTGCGTTTGCGGCCCACCTTAGGCAGGCGGCACGGCCATCAGCGCGCGGGCGCGCGGCACCATCGCGGCCAGCCGCCCGGCCATCAGCGCGACCAGATACAGAGTGGCACTGGCCGCCAGCAGGCGGGCGTTGGTGACATGCAGCACCGCATCCAGGCCAAAGTGCAGGCCGAGTGTCACCAGATAGATGATGACCGTGCCCCACCCTCCGGTGCTGAGGACTTGCCCCGATGGCCCCCGCTCCATGCGGACGGCGCGGCCCCGCACGTACCCGGCCCCCAGGGCAAAGGCAGCCGTGCCAGCCGTGCCCCAAATCTCGCTGGGGGTGAGGCGGATGGGGGGCCAGCTCACGGCCGTCAGCACGGCGAGCACCAGCGGGGCCACCACCACCCGGTCAAGCCGAAACACGCGGCTTCTGAACTGCCGCGACAGCGCCCACACCACCACCAGCGCAACGACCAGCACCTGGGTGGTGCCCGCGCCCGCGGTCCCCAGCGGCACGCCGCTCCCCCCTTTCAGCGACGGTCCGCGCAATGCTTACGGGCTGCACCAAGCGGCCATCAGCCAATTATCGCACCACATGCCTTCGTGGAGCTCGTGGTGGGGCAGCCGCTGCACGATGCGAAACCCGGCCTTCTCATAGCAGCGGATGGCGCGGGCGCTGCCCACCCGGGGATCTACCTGCACCGCGTCAGCACCCAGGCTGGCGAGATGCGCCAACAGCGCCGACGCCAGCGCAGTGCCCAGCCCCTGCCCCCACGTCAGGGGATCGCCCAAAAACATGTCGAGGGCATAAACTCGGGGCGCGTCGCCGCAGGACCCTTCGGCCTCATGGCCATACGCCGCTGCCTCCTGGGGAGAGAGGCGCACGATTTGCACATAGCCCAGCGGCGCGCCGTCGGCCTTCTCCACGAGGCACGCTTGAATCGGCTCGCCCTGGCGCGCCAGGTATTTAGCCGCCACCTTGTCCTCATCCATGGGGCGGTCGCGCCCCCCGTAGTGGGCCAACACGCGAGGATCCGACAGCCACCGCGCCATGACCGGCACGTCTTTCCGCTCAAGCGCGCGCACGCGCCAGGTCTGGTCAGGTCCCCACAGCAGGATGCGCCGCTCATGGTCCACCGTCGCCGCCCCCCTTGGCCATCACCGCGTTCCAGGCATCTTGGACTTCACGGTCGCCCACATGAATCCCGCCCAGCGGCACTGCCCCGGCGGCTTGGCGGGCGGATCGCAGGAGGCAGCCCACCACCGCGTCGCGGATGGCCGGCGGCGCTGGCGCCAAAAGGCCCCAGGCACCGAGCGACATCGCGACCGGACAGTAGACCAGCGCCAGCGCGGCCTGCACGGTGACACCGTCCGGCGTCCGGTCTGCGCGCCACACATCCACCGCGTCCACCCAGGACGGCGTCACGGCGCCACGCCAGCGTACACGCCCTCCATCGCCGCGAGGGCCGCCTCCCACGAAAAGCGCTGCTCCACCAGCTGGCGGCCGCGCCGCCCCATTGCTTCGGCACCCGCGGGGTCGTCCAGCACCCGGTGTATGGCCGCTGCCAGGCCGGCAGGGTCGTCTGGGTCCACCAGCCAGCCGGTGGCGCCATCGTCCAGCACCTCCGGCAGGCCCCCCACCCGACTGGCAATGACCGGCACCCCCACCGCCTCCGCCTCCAGCGTAGCCACGCCGAAGGACTCGCGCCGCGAAGGATACACGGCCACCGCTGCAGCCTGCAGCCGCTCCAGCACCACGTCGGGCGCCACCCGCCCCACCAGGCGCACTCGGCCGCCAAGCCCCTTCCGGGCAATCTGTGCGGCCAGCGCGGGCCGCGCGCTGCCGTCGCCCAGCAGCTCCGCCTGCCACGGCCGCTCGGCCAGGCAGGCCAGGGCGTCTACCAGCACATCGGGTCCGTAGTCGGGCTCGAGGTGCTTGTTGCACACGATGAGCGGCGGGTCCGCGGGCGGCGCCCCGCTGGGCCGAAACCTACCGGCATCTACGCCAAACGGCACCACCACCGCGCGGCGGCCCGGGGGCAGGTAGGGAGCGGCGGCACCCGCCAAGTGGCGGCTGGTGGCCGTGACGGCGGCGGCACGCGCCAGCGCATAAGTCAAGAGCCTTCGGTTTGCGGCGTGGCGGCGGGGAAACACCTCGACATCGGCGCCCCACACCGACGCCACGAGCGGGCCGACCCGCGCCGCGGCCGCTAAGAGACCATAGTGCGACACATAGTGGGCGTGCACGATCTGCGGGCGAAACTCACGCGCGGCAGCCCTCACCTGCGCCGCCAAGGCCAAAAAGTTTACGCGGCCGCGCTTCAGTGGGTCCAGGGGAAACTGCCGCACGGGGAGCGTGCTGGACACGTCAGTGGCCAGCGCGACCTCGTGGCCCCGCCCCTTTAGGCCCAGGACCCACCGCTCCGTGTGAATGCTGGCCCCATTGGCCACCAGCAGGAGGCGCATTAGGGATTGGGCGCGGGCGGCGCGCCCATGACTTCGCGCAGGCGGCGGCGCCCCTCCCGCCGGAGCCGCTCCACCTCGATGATGCGGGCCACGCGCTCCACGCAGGCGTCTAGGTCGTCGTTCACCACCACGTAGTCGTACTCCCGCGCATGTCGGAGCTGCACACCCGCATTGGAAATGCGATTGGGCAAGTTTTGCACCTGCGAGCGCGCTACGATGCGGCGCTCCAGCTCCGCGAGGCTCGGCGGCAGCAAAAACACCGACACCACGTCCGAGTGGCGCGTGCGGTACTTGCGGTGACCTTTGTAGTCCAGCTCCACCAGCGCGTCGGCGCCCGGCACAAACAAATTGACCGGCGAGCCGTAGTAGTGATCGCGGTATACTTGCTCGTATTCATAAAGCTGACCGCGGTGCACCATGTCCAAAAACGCTGGCACCGCCACGAAGTGGTAGTCGAACCCATCCCGCTCCGCATCGCGCGGCGGCCGCGTCGTAAACGTCACCACTTTGTTGAGGCGCTCCACGCGCTCCAGGAGCCGGCGCATCACGGTCCCCTTGCCCACGCCTGACGGGCCCGTCAGAATAAATAAAATGGGTTCCACCCTTGCGTGCCTCCGTCCCGCTGTCCGCCGATCCCAAGTGTGGGACGGTCCTGCTTCCATCCTACCTGCTACGCGGGGCGGGGACAACGTGTTGCGGCCTGGTCTCGCAGCCCCACACCCGGCCCCAGCCATTGACGCCTCGGCCAATGCCGTGGGACAATTCTGCTGGTTTCCCAGATTTTGAACCTCCATCCGAAGGCGGTGCATGCCGCCCCGCCATGTCGCGCGTCCTTGCGGAAGGAGATGCGCCACCTGTTAAAGGAGTTGTCAAGAGAGCTGTCAAAGGAGGGATGACGGTGGACGGCAAATCCGCCCCCACGCGTTCCAAGCATGGCTGGTACTGGCTTCTCATCATCCCGTTCATTGCGACCCTCTGGCCGCCGTTTTATGCCCACGAGCATCCCATCGTCGCGGGCTTGCCGTTCTTGTACTGGTATCTGCTGGTGTGGGTGGTGCTGGTGGGAGTGATCTCGGCCATTGTCTTCGCGATTACCGGCTAGCCCAGCCGGACAAGGAGCGTTGGGACATGAACTGGTCTGCCTTCATTGTGTTCGCCGTTCTGTTCGCCCTAGTGACGGCGGTGGGCTTCTGGGCCGCGCGGTGGCGCAAGGGCGACTTGTCCCTGCTGGAGGAGTGGGGGCTGGCCGGCCGGCGGTTCGGCACGTTCATCAGCTGGTTCCTGATTGGCGGCGACCTGTACACCGCCTACACGTTCATTGCCGTGCCGGGGCTGGTGTACGGCGCAGGTGTGGCCGGCTTCTTTGCCGTGCCCTACACGATTGTCGTGTTCCCGATTATGTTCGTGGTCATGCCGCGCCTCTGGAGGGTGTGCCACGCCAACGGCTACGTCACGCCCGCCGACTTTGTGCGCGGGCGCTTTGACAGCCGGGGCTTAAGCCTGGCCGTGGCCATCACCGGCATTCTGGCGACGCTGCCGTACATTGCGCTGCAGCTGCTGGGCATCCAGGTGGTGCTGGAGGCGATGGGCGTGACCGGCGTGGGCATCCTGCACGACCTGCCCCTCATCATCGCGTTTGGCATTCTGGCGGCTTACACCTACACCTCGGGCCTGCGGGCCCCAGCCGCGACCGCGGTGGTCAAGGACACGCTGATTTACATCACGGTGATCGTGGCCCTGATTGTCATCCCGGCCAAGCTTGGCGGATTCGGCCACATTTTTTCGGTGGCCAACGCCAGCCTGGCGGCGGCGCCCAAGCCGGCCTCGATCATGCTGGGGCCGAAGGGCTATTCGGCATTTGCCACCCTGGCGCTGGGCTCGGCCTTTGCCCTGCTGCTGTACCCGCACGCGGTGACCGGCATGCTGGCGTCCAACGGGCAGAAGACCATCAGGCGCAACGCGGTGTATCTGCCGCTGTACTCCATCCTGCTGCTGTTCATCGCCATGTTCGGGTACTTCGCGCTGGCGGCCGGCATTCACACCAAAGTGTCGTCGCTGGTCGTGCCGCTCTTGATGCTGAAGGAATTCCCGTCGTGGTTCGCGGGCTTCGCCTTTGCCGCCATCGCGATTGGCGCGCTGGTGCCGGCGTCCATCATGTCGATTGCGGCGTCCAACCTGTGGACGCGCAACATCTACAAGGAGTACTTCAAGCCCACCGCCTCCACCGCCGATGAGGCCCGCGTGGCCAAGCTGGTGTCCCTGATCGTGAAGCTGGGCGCCGTGATTTTCATCCTGGCGCTGCCGCTCACCTACGCCATCTACCTGCAGCTCTTGGGCGGCATCTGGATCTTGCAGACGCTGCCCGCCGTGATGCTGGGGCTGTACACGCGCTGGTTCCACCGCACCGCCCTCTTGATTGGCTGGCTGGTGGGCATGGTGATTGGCACGGTCATGGCCGCCTCGCAAGGCTTCGTGGCCATCTTCGCCCTACACTTCGGCAGCTTCGTGCTGCCGGTGTACGCGGCGGTGTGGGCCACGCTGGCCAACCTGCTGGTGTCCGTCGTGCTCACCGGAGTCTTCAACGCGGCCAAGGTGGCGTCCGGCGTTGACGCCACCAGCGCGGCCCAGTACCAGGATGCGGCCTCCGGCCCCATCGGCGCCTGAGACGCTTGCCAGCAAAACCCTCGGCACCGCTCGGGCGTTGCCGAGGCCGTTTTGCGGCCCGCAGCGATTGGGCAGGCTGACAGCGGAGGCGATGCGATGGAGCGACCCATAGTGGCGGTGGACCGGGATTTGTCGCGCTTTGGCGAGGCGCTGGAGGGGGCGGGCTATCGTGTGGTGGCCGCCGGCGATGCCGACGTGGCCGAAGCCGAGGTGGTGGTGCGGGCCGGGATGGATGACCACGTCATGGGCATGGAGAACAGGGAGATCCCCGCCCCGATTGTGGACGCCGCCGGCATGACCGCGGACCAAGTGGTGGCGGCCGTCCGACACCACATTCACCCCCGATAGCAGGCAGCGGCGGCGGCCAGGGCCACGCCCGTCCCCACGGCGAGTGCCCAGTCGGGCACGAGGTGCACTGACTCGATGATGGGCGCCAGGGAAAAGCTGGGCAGCCAACGGTGCAGCCAAGGGCTGCCCAGCAGCGCCCAGCGCGCCAGCACATCGGTGGTAACGTGCGCAGACCCCAGCCTGGGGCCAGGTCGTACAGGAGGGCCAGCAGGGCCGCAGCCCACGCGGCGGCCCGCATCGAGCTCCAGCGGCGTGCTGCGGCCAGTGGCTTCGCCCACGCTCCTGCAGGGTGTGGCCGCGCCTTAAGCGCTGCTAGCCGAGGATGTTCTGAAGCCAGCGCGCCACCCCGGGCGGAGCTGGGGTCCATCCCGCATGGGGCCACTGCACGATCACCCGACGCGCCAGCCCCGCTGCTGGCGCGTCGTACTGGACCGAGCGGCAGGTGTGGCTTGGCCAGCAGTAGGTGGCGCCCACAACGTAGGTCGGGAATAAGGGACCCCCGTGCCAGTGCTCCTGAGCTTGCGCCGCCACGGTGCCCGCCCACAGGCCCGCCAGCGCCGTCGGGCTGGTGAGGCGAACCACTTTCTCCTGCGCCGGCCGATGGACGGCCATGTATTCGATCAGCACGGCGCTGGTGGGCGGCCACAGCGCCGCACTCCAGGACGGGGCCGTCGCGGCCAGAACCCCCGCCGCCAGCACGGCCATCCCCAGCCCGGCCATCCATGCTCGCGAACGGCCTCCACGGCGGACCCTGCCCATCACGGAATGGCCCCCTTCGTCACCTCGAGTATAACAGCCCATCTCTCCGAGGGCCGCTCGGGCTCGCCAGCTCGCGTGTCCGCCGCAGGAGTTTCGCGTCCCGTCGGGAAGTAGGACGGCGGGAGCTTATCGGCGTGCGAAGGAGAGGGGGTGTCCCATGGACGGCACTCAAGAGAAGCCATCCTCGGGGGTGCGCGCGGTGGTGCTGGGCACGGCGCAGGACGGCGGCCGCCCGCAAGTGGGCTGCTTTTGCCCTCCCTGCACGCAGGCGCGCCAGAACCCCGCGCTCGCGGAGGGCCCCAGCTGCCTCGCCCTGATCGACGACCGGCAGCGCCAGTTCTGGCTCTTGGACGCCACGCCCGACGTTCCGCGCCAGTACGACTGGCTCCAGGAACGCTTGGGGGTTCGGTATCACTTTGCCGGCGCTGCCGTGACGCATGCCCACATCGGGCACTACCTCGGGCTCGCCCAGCTGGGGCGCGAGGTGGTGGGAGCGCGCGGCCTGCCCGTGTACGCCAGCCCGGCGCTGGCCGCCTTTCTCATGGCCAATGGGCCGTGGTCGCAGCTGGTGCGGCTGGGCAACATCCAACTGCACACGGTAGAGCCGGACACGCCCCAGTACCTCAGTCCCCACCTGACGCTCGCGATGATCCCCGTTCCTCATCGCCAGGAGTTTTCCGACACCATGGCCATCGTCGCCCGGGGCCCGCGGAGGCGGCTTCTCTATCTGCCCGACATCGACCGCTGGGAGGCATGGGATCGCCGGCTCGCGGACGTGCTGGCCGACGTCGACATAGCCCTGCTGGATGGCACGTTTTTTGATGCGGCGGAGCTGCCCGGGCGAGATCGGGAGGAGATTCCCCATCCGACGGTGGTGGACACGCTGGCGCTCCTGCAGGAACACGCCGCCCCCTCACGCGTGCAGGTGTACGTCACGCACTTGAACCACTCGAACCGGCTGTGGGATCCCGCCGAAGCCGCAACCTTGGCCGCACAAGGCCTCAAGGTGGCTCGCCGGGGCAACGAGCATCCGCTGTAGCCTTTAGGGGCGGCCAAGCAGATTATCTTCACTTGGCCTTGGGCAGGGGGCCCTGGTATCCCTCCCAAGGCACGTACGGCGGGAGCGGCTCGCCCACGGCTTTGGAGTCCGTGTTGCCCACCAGCTGATCCGGGCCAGAGCCGGACACGCCGGTGGTGCCATACTGCCAGACGATGCGGTGCAGCGCCGGGTCAATGACCACCACCCGGTCGTTTTGGTCGTCGGACACCAGGAAGTTGCCGTTGGGCAGGCGGTTGATAGACGAGGCGTGGTTGAGCGCCCCGGGCCCACTCTGCACCAGGTACGACCACACAATGTGCCCCTGCTGGTTGATGACGTAGAGACCTGCGGGCTTCGCGTAGTCGGCCAGCGCATAAAGGCCCGGGCCGACCGGCATGGCGTCCGACGGATAGGTAATGACTGCGGGCAACACCACATGCCACACGATTTGCCCCGCCGGGTTTACCTCCAGCACCTGCTGCGGCTTTCCCGGCGCTGCCCCATCGGTGATGAGGACATTGCCGCCGTAGAGCGGCACGGCGTTGTTGGTCCAGTACAGATACCCGGGCTTGGTGCTTTCGACACCCGTGTGGCCGTACTGCCACAGCAATTGGCCCGTGAGCATGCTCACCATGATGGCTCGCTCATTGCCGGGATCGGTGATAAGCACCCGATGGCCTGGCATGCCGTAGGAGTCTTCCGGAATGTAGAGGTACCCAGGCCCAGAGCCTGAGTGGCCCGTGTGGCCATACGTCCACAAAATCTTGCCGGTGGTGGGCGACACCGCGTACACCACCTGGTTCGCATCAGAATTGACAATAATGGGCCCGCCGCCTGGCATCGGGTTGGCGTCATCCGGCAGCGGCACATGCGCCGTCCACAGCACTTGCTTCTGGGCATTCACCTTGATGATGCGGTTGCCCGCTTCGTCCGCAATGTAAATGGCGCCAGCAAACGGCGTGCGCGACCCCACCAAACCTCGGTAGCGGTGGGCGGGCGGCGCCCTATGCTGGCGCGGCGCCCCGGCGGTGTGCCTGCGGGTGGCCTGCGGCGACGCCGGAGGGCGCCCTGCGCGCTGCCAGACCACAATGGCAAGGGCCACAGTGGCCACCACCAGGACCGCACGGAGCGGCCGCAGCCGATAGTGCGCCATATCCCACCTCCTGATTATCTTCCCAAGCCCCGCCGCCTCCGCCACCGCTCTTTCGGTGCAATTTCTGGGCGGCCAAAGATCCTCGCGGCGCTGGCCGGGCAGCCTGCCTCCCTGTGACCCAAGGCGGCGAACGCGGTATCCTGACATCAGCACACGGTGCCCAGGAGGTTTAGCGGTTGTCAGCACGCCTCGAATCCACGCCCCCCCTCTCCCCTCGGCTCGCCGCGCACGAGCCTCAGCTGGATCAGCTGGTGAGCCGCTTTTGGGAAGACGCCGTCGAGGTGGATGCGGCGCCCGCCGTGCCGGCGGCTCACCTGGACGCGATGGCGGCCCTGGGGCTCTATGGCGCGCTGGCGCCCCGCGCACAAGGCGGGATGGGCCTCACGCCGGCCGATCTCCCCGCCGTCACCGAGCGGCTGGCGTCCGGGAGCTTGGCCTCGGCCTTTGTGTGGGTCCAGCATCTCCGGCTGCTGCGGGGTGTCTTGGACCCCGCCGCGCCGGCGCACCTCAAGGCCTGGCTCCCGCAGATTGCCGGCGGCGCCATCAAGGGCGGCATCGCGCTGGTGGGCCTGATGCCCGGACCGCCTCGGCTCACCGCCACGCCGACCCCGTCGGGCTGGCGCCTGGACGGCGAAGCGCCCTGGGTCAGCGGCTGGGGCATGATCGCGGTGCTGCTCGTGACGGCGCGCGGCCCGGGCCGCACCACCGTGTCGCTGGTCATGGACGCCGAGCCCCAGGCGGGGCTCACGGTGCGCCCCGCGCGCCTGGCCGCCATGAACGCCACGGCCACGGTGCACTTGGCGTTTGACGCGGTGGCGGTCGGCCGCTCCCGCCTCCTGTCGTCCGTGCCCCAAGAGGACCGCCCCGAGGGGGAGGGCCTGCGCAACACCGGCTCACTGGCGCTGGGCCTAGTGAGGCGCTGCTGCCAGCTCCTGGGCCCGACCGATTTAGACGCGGCGCTGGCCGACTGCCGGGCCCAGCTGGACGCCGCCAGCGTGGATGCCATGCCGAAAGCCAGGGCGGCCGCATCCGCGCTCGCCGTGCAGGCCGCGCACGCGGTGGCGGTCGCCCACGGCAGCCGCGCCGCGCTCTGGGGCGAGCCGGCCGAGCGGCTGCAGCGCGAGGCCGCCATTTTGCTGGTGTTTGGCAGTCGGCCCGGCATCAAGCAGGCGCTGGCCGACCACTTCACGTCACACACCTGAGGCGACTGCCCGGACAATGCCGGGCGCCGCCTCCAGCTTGCTGCCTTTCCCTCTATTCTGCCGGTGTGGGGACGGGCACCCCGCCGTACTGTGCCAGCCAGGCATCGATCCGCTCCAGCCGGTCGCGCCAGCGCCGCGGCTTCGAGACATCATGGTGCTCACCTGGGTACACCACCAACTGCGTGGGCACACCCCGCTTTTTCAATGACAGGTACAGTTGCTCCGACTGCGTCAAAGGGCAGCGCCAGTCCTGATCCCCGGCCAGTATCAGCAAGGGGGTGTGAATCGCACTGACGCCACTTTCGGGTGCGATTCGCCGATAAGTTTCCTGATTTTGCCACGGCACGCCTAGGTCATCCTGCCACCACAGGTGGCAGTCGTCGGTGCCGTACGCGGTCACGTAGTCCCACATCCCATGCTCGCTGACCGCGGCGCGAAACCGGTCGGTGTGGCCCACGGCCCAGTTCGTCATGATGCCCCCCTGCGAAAACCCGGTGCAGTACAGGCGGCTCGGATCCGCCCAGCCCTGCGCGACTACAAAGTCCACACCGGCCATCACGTCGGCGTGCTCCCGCCAGCCCCAGTCGCCCTGAATCGACTGGCAAAACGCCTCGCCGTACGAAATGGACCCGTGGTAGTTGACCTGCAGCACCAAGTACCCGCGGCCCGCCCAGTACTGCTCGTCAAAGCTAAAGGCAGCGGTGTCAAATGACATCGGGCCGCCGTGGATGACCACTAGAAGCGGCAGTCTCGCCGCGTGCTGGGGGACCACGCCGGGCGGAAACAGCACCAGTCCCTCCACCCGCTCGCGTCCCGCCTCAGGGCTCTCGAACTGAATCCACTGGGGGATCGAGACAGCGTGGCCGGCCAGCCACTCGTCGTGGATGGCCGTCAGCCGGGGGCCCTGGCCCTCGCGCCCGAAGCGCCACAGCTCGGCCGCGGTGTCGGCGCGGTCCCACACCATCACCCCGGTGCCGCCCTGCCAGTCGAGCCCCACCACCGATCCCTGCCGGTCCCCCCGGGGCGCAATAAACTCCCAGTGGGCGGCCGCTACATCCACCGCCAGCACGCGCCACTGCCCGTGATCCCCTGCCACGGTCAAAAGCCGCCCGGCTTCCTCCCATCGGATGGGGCCCAGGACCGGTCCAGGGATGCCCTCGGTCAGGAATCGCAGCGGCGTGGGCGTGAGTGCCACCGGATACACCCGGGCTGCCGCCACCGGATCGGCATCTCCCAGGGCGTCCGGCACAATCCCCCCCACGGAGGACCAGCCCACGCCGATGCACTCGGCCAGGGGGATGCTGAGCGGCACCGCCTGGCCCACGTCCACCACCGCTACATGGGATAACTCATAGCTGTTTTCCGGGTGCCGTCCCGTGATGAACGCGACCTGGCGGCCATCCGGACTGAACTGGGCGCCGCGCGCGCCAACGTCCCCGTGCGTGAGGCGCCGCACACCGCCGCCTTCCTCGACCGCTGTCAGCCATAGGTCCTCTCGACCGTTGTTGTCAGGATCGCCCGTCCGGTTGGACGCAAACAGGATGGTGCGGCCGTCCGGCGACCACTCGGGATGGTGCTCGCTGGCCGGCCCGTCGGTCAGCTGCCGCTCCGCCCGCGTGGCCACGTCCACGACAAACAGGTGCGTGGGGACGTCATCCAGATACCCCGCCCCATCCAATTTGTGCTGCACGCGGTTCAGCACCAGCGGCCCGGCATGCTTCTGGTCGCGGATCGATTTGAGATACGCGGCCTGCTCCGGACTTGGGTCCCGGGACGCGATCGCCAGGGCATCCCCCGCGGGCGACCAGCTAAACTGCTCCACGCCTTCCGGCCGCCGAGTCACCTGCCGCGGCTCGCCGCCATGGGCCAAGTCCAGCACCCACACCTGGGCCCGCGGCTCATCGGCCGACTCGGTGGGGGCGGGCTCTGGCTTCTCGGCCGCGACGTCCAAGTCATCCGGCCGCGTCGACAGAAAAGCGAGCTGCTGCCCATCGGGCGACCACGCCGGCGAGGCATCGTGGCCCAGGCCGCGGGTCAGCTGATGGAGGCGCATGCCGCCGGAGGGCAATTCCCCCGATTCACCCACGTCGCCTATGTACAGATGCTGCACCCGATCATCCTCGCGCACGCGAAAAGACTCCACCACCACCACCGCGCGGCGGCCGTCGGGGGACAGCGCCAGGTCCCGCACCATGCGCTGGCCGGGCAAGTCCTCTAAGCTCCATGCCTGCTTCCCGCTTGTGGGTGCGCTGGCATCCACCCTGCCACCTTCCTTCTGCTGTTCTGCCGTGCGCTGCCCCTCGTCCGGCAGCTCGCACCCAAGGTTTGTTCGGTGGCGGCCCGGATTTTCCTGCCGGCGCCCGCAGCCAGCCGAACGCACCAGGGAGAGGAGAAACACCGGATTTCCCCGGCGGCCGGAGCTGTGGACCTGGGCTAGACGCCGAGCATGCCCCGTGCGTGTCGGCCAGCGCGCGGAGAGCGCGGGGATCTGCGACAATTCGCCTCCTTGGGCCAGGGTGGCCGCGGTGCAGCGTGTGAGGGCGCGAGCCGCACGGGGAATCTGCCACGTCTCGCCCCATCCACGCGTCTTCAGGGCAGTCGGCCGGCTCACTCGCCAGATCAAGCTTGCTGCCCACATTGGCCTGAAAGCGCCGCAGGTCGATGGCGGCGCCCAATTCGTCGCTAGCCTGGGCCCGTGACCCGGTGGCCAGGAGCGAGCGCGGGCCCTCATAAGAGTGGGAGACCCCCGGCCTCGACGGGGACCGCGACCTCATAGCGAGCGCTAAGTGCCAGCAGGCCCTCCCTGCGCGGAACCGCCGGGTGGGGTTCCCGCTCCCGCCTTTGCCCACCGGGGGCAAGGCGCCGTCGCTCACGGGGCCGCGCACCTCCATCATGGCCGCCGCGAGCGGCTTGCCGCGAAGAGCCTTCCCCGGGACCCCCTAAGACGTGGCACTCGCCTCACCGGCTGGGCCACACCGGCTTGCCTTTCCGATCCCGCCGCACTGCGCTGGGCTTTCTCGGCCGCCCAGCTCACGTCAGACGTCGCGGCGGTGCAGCAGCCAGCTGGCCAGCGCCAGCACCCCCACCGTGTAGGCGGCGGCGTAAATCAAAAATGCCAGGCTGGGCACGGGCCATGGGCCGAAGGGGCCCAAAAACGCGGGCGGCACTTGGGCCACGGCCCGGCTGGCCACTTCATAGAGCGCCCAGCGGTACACCCCATCCACCGGAAACAGCAGGCGCGTAATCGTGCCAAACACCGCGATCGCGCGCGGCAGTGCCGCGCCCGGCAGGATTTGCATCAGCGAGCCGCCCAGCAGCGCGACGAAAAACAGGCCCATCACCGCCACGCCGTTGCTGAGTGGCGACAGGCCGACCGAGCCCAAGAGCGTCACCGCCCCGATAATCCACACCAGCCCCATGAAAGCCAGCCACGCGGCCACCACACTGGCGGACGCGCCGGGATAGCCGAACGTCAGGTGCACCAGCAGAATCAAGCCGCCGGCGAGGCAGGTGGCATACGCGCTGCCAACAATCCCAAACCCCACCCACTTGCCGGCCAGGATTTTCCATCGCGGCACCGGGCGCGGCAGCACCGCCAGCAGCGTGCCATCGTCGATTTCCCCCCGAATGGCCCCGGCCATGGAAAACACGCTGAACAGCGCCGCCATTAAGTACGAGAAAAACATCCCCACGTACAGCACCGACACGGCCACCGCCTCCGGAGGCAGCCCGGCGGTGCCGCGCGCATGGGCCAGCTCACTGATGCCCCACTCGTACAGGCCAAAAAACAGCAGCGCCACCAAGGCGGCCACCAGCACCAGGCGCTTCCTGAGGATTTCCACCAGTGTGAAGCGCACCACGACCGCCATTACTCGGCCCCTCGCCCACCGGCGCCCCTCGCTTCGACCATGCTGCGAAACCACTCCTCCAGGTGCGTCGTGACCGGCTCAACCTCGTACACCGCCACGCCCTCTGCCACCAGGGCGCGGTGAACCGCCGGCAGCTGCTGGCGGTCCACTCTGACGGTGACGCGCAGTCCGGTCACCGTGGGCAGCTCGCTGTCGGCCATCAGCCAGGGCGCGATGGCCGCCCGCGCCGCCGGCGACAGCGCATCGACTGCCACGTGAAACCGCGGCTCGGACGACATCGCGGCGCTCACCGCACCGATATGCAGCAGCTCGCCGTGGCTGAGCAGTGCAACCCGGTCACAGAACGTTTCCATGTCCGCCAGCAGGTGGCTGTTTAGGAAGACGGTCACGCCTTCGGCCCGTAGCGCCTTCAGCAGCTCATGCACCTGATGGCGCCCCAGCGGGTCCAGCGCCGACGTTGGCTCGTCCAGAAACAGCAGGCGCGGATCGCCCACCAGCGCGACGGCCAGTCCCAGCCGCTGCTGCATGCCTTTGCTGAACGACCCGATGCGGTGCGCGCCGCGCCCCAGCAGCCCGACGCGGTCGAGGAGGGCGTCCGCCTGGGCGCGCCCTAGTGCCGGCCGCTGCAGCAGGGCGCGGTGGTAGTTCAGCAGCTCGTAAGGCGACAGCCACGGCGGGTAGCGAAACAGCTCCGGCAGATAGCCCAGCTGGCCCCGCACGCCGGGGTCGTCCAGCGAGCGGCCCAACAGGCGCGCCTGGCCGGCCGTCGGGCGAATCAGGCCCACCAGCATTTTCACGAAGCTGCTTTTGCCCGCGCCATTGGGACCTAAGAGGCCAAAAATTTCACCCGCGCGGACGGTGACGCTCACATCGTGCACCGCCACGCGAGATCCATAGTGCTTGGCCAGCGACAGCGTGTGCACCGCGCTGGCGGCACTCATGCCACCCTCACTGATAGGCGCCCGCCGCCCAGCGCACAAACGCCGACGCGGTCATCGTGCCGGACCCGGCGCGGTTCAGCACCACCAGCGTGCTGCCCTTCAGGTACACCAGCGCCCACCCGGCGCGGGTTTTGGCCAGCACGGCCCGGTGCCCCTGGAACTGCACGGTCCGACCCGCGGAGCCCACAGGCACGAGCGCGGTGGAGCCCGGCGCCGGCATGGCCTGAAGTGCTTGGGCCACCGGGGCGGGCAAGAACGGCAGGTGCTGCACCGCCGCCCACACCTCGCGCGCATTCACGCCATGGGGCAGCGCCAGCACCGGCACCCGGGTTTCAGCGACGGTCACCCCGGCAGCATTGGTGCCGGCGGCACCGGTCCACAGTGCCCGGGGCGGAACCTGGACCGTGATCGGCACACCCGAGAGCGCCGCCGGAAACAGGTGGGTGCCCCCTTCGTCCAGGATGAGGGCGTTCAGTGCCCGCACGTGCAGCTCAGCCGTGACACTGCCGCCGGTAGCCACCAGCGCGGTCGCCGGCGTCGCCAGCCCGGTGGGCCAGAGGTTCGGAAGTCCCGTGGTGCTGGCCATCTGGCTGGCAGGAACGGCGGCAGGCTTTTGGCCGAGCCCCGACGCGGTGGCACTGCCGTACCGAGCCAGCGAAGCATGGCCGTTCTGGGTCAGCTGGGTGAACATCGTCTGGAGTTGGCCCTTGGTTACGGAAACGGCCTGCAGGTGGCTCACCGTGTAGGTGCTGCCCACACTGGCCATCGCGGACCGCCCAAACGGCGAGGCCGCGGTGGCGGCCAGCAGGACGGCCGCAGCCCCCACCCCCACGGCCATCCGAACCCCGGGCCCCAGGCGCCGCCGACCGGCGGTCCAGGACGCGCTCGGCCCCGCGGGATCCACAGCGGCCACCCGCTCCGCTAGGGCCGAGAGCTCGCCGCGGCAGGTGGCGCATCCGGCCAGGTGCCTCTCTGCGGCTTCCGCCGACAGCGGCGGCAGCTCCTCATCCCAATAGCTTTGCCACAGGGCCGCCGGCGGGCAGCTCCCGCCACCGGTCCCTTTCGTCTTCTTCTCTGCCATCACTGTCCGCTCCCCCTTTCGTGCTGCCGGGCAGCCGAGTCCGCTCCGGGCGGCCCATCAGCCACCCGGCCCTGCACTTTGTGCACGGCGCGCCACAGCACCACGCCCACCTGGCTGGATGGAATGCCCAGCCGGGCTGCGATTTCCTGGTACCGGAAGCCCCAGGCGCGCATCCACAGCGCTTGCCGGTCCCGCTCGGGGAGGTGATCCAGCGCGGCCCGCACTTCGTCCCACGCTTCCCCCTGCAGCGCCGTGGCCTCCGGGCTCGGCGCGGCTGCGGGCTCCCAAGCCGCCGGGGGCGCGGCCGCGTCGTGCTGTCCCTGGCGCCGCCAATCGACGGCCAGGCGCGCGACCATGACGCGCAGATAGGGCAGCGCGCGGTCCGGCTCGCGCGGCGGGCTGTGCCACAGGCGGACAAACGCTTCCTGCGCTAAGTCCTCCGCGGCGCCCTCACCCACCAGCCAGCGCGCCCGCCGCACGACCACCCCGAAGTGCTCGCGATAGAGCCCATCGACCCTCCGGCGCCAAGCCGCCTGGCGGCTGGCCTCGTCCCACTGGTGCGTGGCGCCACCTCCCTCCTACAAAACTGAGACGCCAGAGTGCGCGTTTTGTTACCGCTCCCTCGCGACTTTTTTCAGTGGCGCACCCGAATGGGCAGGCGCCGAAACCCGCGAAACGCCGTGTTGGGGCGGCGCACCACCCCGTCCCCGACCGTGGCGCCCGGCCAGTGGCGGGTCAGCGCGGCCAGCGCCAGCCGCGCCTCCAGGCGGGCCAGTGGCGCACCCAGGCAAAAGTGAATACCGCGCCCAAACGCCAGATGGCGGTTGGGGGCGCGGCTAATGTCGAACCGATCCGGATCGGGAAACTGGGCTGGGTCGCGGTTGGCCGACCCAATCACGACGGCCACCGCGTCGCCTTCGCCCATCCGGACGCCGGCGACGTCGGCTTCCGCAGGGCTCCAGCGAAACGTGGCGCGCTGCACCGGCGCGTCGTAGCGCAGCATTTCCTCCACCGCACTCTCCGCCAGCCCCGGATCCGCGCGCAGTCGCTCCCACTCGCCGGGATGCGCCATGAGCGCCGCGAACCCGTTGCCTAGCAAGTTGACCGTGGTTTCGTGGCCCGCCACCAGCAGCAGCGTCAGCATGCCCAAAAGCTCGCCTTCGTCCAGCCGGTCGCCGGCGTCGTGCACCTCCAGCAGCAGGCTGGTCAAGTCGCCGGTGGGCCGATGGCGGCGCTCGCGAATCAGGTCGCGGAAGTACTGCGCGATGCTGGCTTCCGCTTCCATGGCCGCGTCATAGACGGCTTGGGTGTGGCTGGTGGAGTCGCTGGCCCCAATCAGACGCGCGCTCCACTCGCGAAACCGCTCGCGATCCGGCTCGGGCACCCCTAAGAGCTCCGCAATCACGGTCACCGGGAGCGGCAGCGCAAATTGGGTCATGAAGTCCCCGCCGCCGTCGCGGTCCAGTGGCACCAAAAGCTCCTCCGCCAGCTCGGCGATGCGCGGGGCCAGCCGCTCGATGGTGCGGGGGGTAAACGATCGGCTCACGAGCTCCCGCAGGCGCGTGTGCGCCGGCGGGTCCCGAAACAGCATGGAGCGGTCCAGCGGCGTCACCTGGTCGGGATGCATGCGTGCCACCACGTCTTTGGAAAAGCGGCTGTCCTTCAAGGCATCGGCCGCCGTGGCATAGTCCGCGATCCACCAGTGGCCAAATTCCTCGGACAGGGGCACAAAGGCCACCGGCGCCGCCTCGCGGAGCTTCCGATACACGTCATACGGCGACTCGATGAAGCGAGCGCTGCGCAGCTCCTCCAAGAGCTCCGCGCTCACGGTCGATGCGGGTGTGGTCATGGCGCTCCCTGCCTTTCGCTCAGTGCCTCTCAGTGTAACGCTGACGGCTGGAGAGCGTCACAGCCGCCCCGATGGCGCCGCCCGGTCCGACTGCCACTGTCCTGTGCGCGATCCACCATTTGCAACATGTGAAACATTTGGCCAACCTGCTATACTGCGCGACAGAGAACTGACGCAACAACGTGTCCTTATTGAGACGGAGGTGCCTTGAGATGGACGTGGCCAACCGCGCGCCGTCTTCCTCAGAGTCGGACCCCGCCCCGGCCGCCTCGCACGCACTCGGTGCCTGGGCCGGCGGGCTGTTTGCCCTGGTCCTGGTGCTCCTCATCTGGGCGCTGCTTGGGGCCGCCCCCTTGGCGGTGTGGCTCCTGCTGGGCATGGGCGCCGCGGCGGGCGCCGGCGCCCTGACCGGCCAGGCGGCCGCCGCCGCCGCTGGCCGCGAGCTGGTAGCGGCGGCGGCCACCCGCCAGATCCCCTATCCCTCGGCGCGGTTTGGCCACTTCTGCACCGTTTTGCGCAGCACCCACCGCCCGGCCGCCGTGCCGCCGGCGCTGACCGGCGCTGCGCTGGCGGCGGTCATCGGCGCGCTGCTGCGCTTCTCGGGCCACGGCGCCGGCTTGGGCGTGCTGGCCCTGGTGCTGCTCGCGGTCGGACTGGTGCTGGGCACCTTTGCCGCCAGCCGGACGGCCGCCGAGGCCGATTACCGGCAGGCGCTGACTCGGGAGTCCCTGCGTCTGTACGCCCTGGAAGTGGCCGCAGGCTCCCCTCCCGCTATCCCCGGCTGAGGTCTTGGTACAGCGTGGGCCGCCGGTCGTCCCGAAACGGCCAGGCGGCCCGGCTGGCGTCGGCCAGCGCCTTATCGACGGTGGCGACCACAACCTGGTTCGGCTTGGTGGCTTCCGCCACCACCGTCCCGTTGGGGTCAAAGAGGGCGCTGTCGCCGCCAAAGCGCCACTGGCCCCCCTCGAGCCCCGTCCGGTTCACCGTGGCTACGTAGCAGTTGTTGGCGAGGGCGTTGGCGGCGAGCGCTGTTCGCCAGCGAGCCAGCGACTGATCGCCGGTTCCGCGCGGCGCCAAAATCAGGTGCACGCCCGCCAAGCCCAAAAGGCGGCTGCCTTCGGGAAACAAGTTGTCCCAGCAGGTTTGAATGCCAAACCGCAGTCCCTGGTGCACAAATACCGGGAAGCCCAGGTTGCCCGGCTCGTAGTAGTACTTTTCATACCAGCCCGGGTGATACGGAATGTGGTTCTTCCGATACCGCCCGAGCACCGCGCCCGTCGGCGCGACCACGTAGGTCGTGTTGTAGCGAGTGCCGTGCTCGACGTCGAGATCATAAGTGGGCACCACCACGGTCAGACCGTGGCGGCGCGCCATGGCGGCAGCGGCCGCCACGGCCGTGCCACCCCCGGCCTCGGCCCATCCGAAATGCTCCGCACTTTCCGACGCGGGAAACCACGGAAACGGGAACAGCTCCGGCAGCAGCGCCAGCGTGGCGCTCGCCTGCGCGGCCTCCCCCAGCAGCGAATCCGCCCGCTCGAGGTTTTGCTCCACGGCCCCCGACAAATCCATCTGCACCAATGCCAGAGACAGCTGGGCGCTCGCCTGCTCCGTGGCGCCACCTCCTCGGAGCCACCGTACACCATTGCGTGAGTCGCTTGGACACCTAGCCATCAAGCCTTGGCCGCCAAGGCGCCGGTCACTCGGCTCCGGATGCCCCGCCCCCGGCCGGATCCTCCATCCGCGCTGCCATCATGGGCAGGCGCGCATACCAGAGGGACACGGCCGCCATGCCGGCCGCGGCTCCCCAAAGAACCGACCGGTACCCACGGCCACGGCCATGCCCCACTGAGCGGGGCATGGCCCGGTTAGTGGCCCGCCTCCTCGCATTCGTGCGGCCTGGGAGATGCCGCGGCGTGACCGCTTGGCGGTACGGCATCTCCAGCGGCCCCTCAAGCCTCATCGCCACCCCGGATAGGAGCCGGGCGCCGAGTGCCATCCCGAAGGCCGCTAGCCCGGCATGGCGCCGGCTGGCGCCAGTGCCAAGAGCGCGATGCTGGGCAGATAACCGCAGCGGACCATCCCTATCACCCGCGCGGCCCCCATCGGCGGGCCGCGGCCGCCGACAGCCCCGTCCCGGCCGCCGCCAGGACCACTCCGATGGCGGAGGCCCCCAGCCCCAGGTTTAGAAGGGCCAATGGAACCACGAGCGCCGTCACCGCGGCATGAAACACGAACCACAGGTTGGTGTAAGGCGAGCCCGCGCAGCGGGGGTGGCGGTAGAGCCACCGGAGCCCTTCCTGTCCCTGCTGGCGAACCGTCTGCCCATGCGGCCCGGCGGGGGCCGCCCGGTGGGAGAGGCCCGCAAGGAGCGCGCCGATGGCACAATGCGCCACCGCATCGGCGAGGACGGCCAGCGGCGCGCCGATGGCGCCGATGAGAGCCCCGGCGGCTATCGGCCCCACGGCTTTTGCCGCCGCGCGGCCCTGCTCCAGCTGCACATTGGCGCCCATCAGGCGGTGCGGGGGCACGAGGTCCACAAGCAGCGCGTGAGCGGCCGGGTCGTGAAACAGCGCCGCGGCGCCCCCCAGCAGCGCGAGAAGCAACAGACCGAGCCGTGCCAGGTGCCCTTCCAGCGCCAGCAGTCCCAGCGTTTCGGGACCTCGGTCGTCTTGGGCTCCACCAAGACCTGCCCAGTGCGGTGGATCAGCGCGGCCAGCCCGGGGAGGGAACAGCCGGTGTCAATCCAGCACTGGGCCAGCGCTACGAAAGGCGACCCGCGCCAAGGGGTCAGACGACACCGAGAGCCGACCAGCAGTCCACAGACTGATTGACAGGGCTTGCGTCCCTCCACGCACCCGCTAATAAGGTAAGGAGGGACTCTCATCGCTATGAGGCAGGTGGCGTGCGCGCAGGCGGGCCGGGGCATCCAGGAAAAATCGGTGTAACTCATCAAAATCCAGCGGGATCAACCGGTCCACATCCTCAGGGCGCATCCGGGCCGCCCGCCGCATCGCACGGGCCAGCCACACCGGCTGAAAGGCGATATCGCTCTCGGCAAGCCACAGGCTGCCGCACCGTGTCCAAGACGCTGCCGTCAAGCGGCTGCAAGACACGGCACCCTGGCTCGCTCGCCCTCGGGCTGCCGGGGACATCAGGTTCTCAGTAAATGAAGCAGACCAGGTTGCTGACAGTTGTTCCCGGACACAGAGGGGAACGGGCTCCTGCGCGATTGTGGCTCACTTCGTGACGCCCCAGTCAGTTACTTGACCGGTCGCCGCGTCAACCACGTATTGGGCGCTGGTAACGTACCAGGAACTCGGCGTGCCATTCGGAGCGGGCGGGCTGACCAAGACCGGCTTGGCAAACCAGACTGTGACGAGGTACACGGGGCGACTCGCAGCAATGGTGGAATTCGCCGCTAGCGCCGAATCTTGACGGCGAAGCGTGCCGTAGGTGGTAAAGCGGACCGTGTCCCGCTTTACCTTGGGGTTCGGGATCCTCAGGTCACTCAACACCTGGGCAGCTGTTAGCAAACGACTCCTAGCACGCACTGGTTTGGACAAGATCCCCGCGTGCGCTGCGGCCGCTTGGTTGCAGACTTGATACGTCTTGAGACAATGCTCTAGCCCCGGAACAGCCACCTGGCAGTTTTCGCCTTTCTGGATGCACTCCTGCAGCTGGGTTTGGTTGACGCCGTGATACACCACGCCACTGGCCGCCGCAGCGGACGCAGGCGTGAAGCTCGCCTGCACTGCAGCCGAAGCG
>JAJZWV010000053.1 GCA_021846505.1 Bacillota bacterium | reverse complement strand
GCGATGCCCTGGGGGGCCGGCAAGGGCTCGGGGGCGCCGTCCGGGTTCAGGTGCCGGTCCAGGATCAGCCCAATGGCGTCGACCACGGACAGCACCCGGTCGGTGCCAAAGCCCATCTGGTGGGCTCCTCCGATGCCCTTTAGCTGATCCGCGGCCAGCTGCAGGCGGCGCCGGGGCTCCAGATCCCCGCTGGACCGGAGGTACAGGCTGATGATGCGCCCCAGCGCCTCCATGAAGGACTGCACCTCCGACCCGGCCCGGCCCAGCAGCATGAACACTTCAAACGGATCCCGGTCCACCTCGTTAATCACTACACGGGCGGTGCCAGCCGGGGTTTCACGGCGATAGGTGCGCCCCTGCACCTGGCTGGGGACCGGGTACACCTCGAGGTTGTGCCCGAAGGGCCGCACCGCGGGATCCGTCGCTGCCGGAGCCGGCTCCGCCGGGGCCGCATCCGCCTTGACGTGCAGCACCTGCTCCTGGCGGCTCTGATCCCGGTAGATGGTCACGCCCTTGCAGCCCAGGTCATACGCCAGCTCGTACAGCCGGGCCGTGTCTTCGACCGTGTAGCTGGCCGGCGCGTTGGCCGTCTTCGAGATGGACGAGTCGATCCACTTCTGGATGGCCGCCTGCACATAGATGTGCTCCTCCGGCGTCAGATCCATGGCACCCACGAAATAGGGCGGCAGCGTTTCGCCGGGATGCGCTTCCAGCCATTCCTGGGCAATGGGCACGTACTGCTCGTCAAAGCCGAGGCGCGACTGGCGGAAGTACGTGAACGCGTAAAACGGCTCGATGCCGGTGCTGGTTCCCACCAGTGTGCCGGTGGTACCGGTGGGGGCCTGGGTCAGGATGGTGACGTTCCGGGCGCCGTGCTGGCGGATGGCGTCGCGCACGGTGTCGGGCAGGCGCTGCATGAAGCCGCTCTCCAGATACCGCTCGGCCTCGAACGCGGGGAACGCGCCTTTTTCGCGCGCGAGCTCGGCGTCGTACAAATACGATTCCACGGCGATGAACTGGTACAGCTTGTCGATGAACTGCACGGCATCGGGCGCGCCGTAGCGCAGGCCGAGACGAATCAGCAGCTCGCCCAATCCCAGCGTGCCCATGCCGATGCGCCGCTCGCGCGCCTGGTTCTCGCGGTTCTCCTCAAAGAAATACGGCGTGGCGTCCACGATGTCATCCAAGAATCGCACGCCCATGCGCACGGTGCGGCGCAGGCTGGTCCAGTTGACGTCGTGGGCTTCGGCATCATAAAAGGCGGCCAGGTTCAAGTGGCCCAGGGTGCACACCCCCCACGCCGGCAGCGGCTGCTCCGCGCAGTTGTGCACCACCAGCCCGTTGGCCACAAACGAGTGGCTCTGAGGCTCCGTGAGATCGTAGACCGCTTCCACACCGTCATCCTCGACCGATCGGACGCGGGCATGCCATTTTTCCCGATAGGGGCCGCGCGAGTACGCTTGGACGGCTTCCTCAAGCCGCTGCTGCTTGGCCTCGCCCAAGAACCCCACCCGCTTCGCAAAGCGCGTCATGGCAGCGCCCGTGATAACCAGCTCGTGGAGTGCTTGCCGCTGGTACTCCCGCTGGTGGCGCTGGGCATCGGGCAGCACCTGGCCTCCCACGGGGTGCCGGTTTTGATAAAGGCGACTGGTAATGCAGAAGTTGAGAAGCAGCCGCTGGACATCCTGCAGCAGTCGCAGACTGGCGGACGCAAGCCGGACATTCGTGCGCGAGCGGGCGGCTACGTTTACGGTGCCGTCGGCCTGAAACAACGCTTGGAGGAACCCTACCTGCATGGGCTCGGAGCCTTGAAAGACTGAATCCGGGACGCGCAACTTGTCGATATCCAGCCCGTTCTCGACGGCAAATTCCCGCAGTCGGGCCGTCGCGATCGAGGCAGCGTTGCGGCTCGGAATATCGACCACGCCGATCGCCGGGTACGTCCGGTTCGCGCCCGCTCGCACGATTCGATTCACGTCCGCCGCAAACGCTGGTGCGAGAGATTCTTTTTCAGCACCGTAGAAAAGCAGGACGGCACGTTCCCGATTCAGGTAGCCATCTCCCACCAGCCACCCCAAGACCCGCCCCTCCTCGGCCGTCCCGTCCCGACCGAAGGCGCTGCCCCGATTCGACAGCCGCACAGGCTCCCCTGTCTCCAGGGATCCGGCTGGAGTCCACCCCCGCCGCTCGCTGTACAGTAGGTGGTCCCGCGTGACGCGAATGCTGTAGCCTTCCTCGGTCTCGACCCGCACCACCGGCTTGATGCCGGTGCGAAAAACCGCCGAAGCAGGTGCCCAGGCATTCTTCCCGTGGCGTCCGTCCACAGCGACGGTGACGGGCTGCCCGCGCCGGTAAAGTTCTTCCGCCCGGTACACCCCGTCGTTCGTGTAAATGAGTGTGTCGCCCGTCACGCAAGGATTGGTGCACACCAACTTGTTAAAATACCAGCTGTTCGACTCTTTCTCGTGGCGCTCATCAAAGACGACGCCGGGCTCGGCCGCCTCCCAGGCTCCCTGGATGAGTGCGGTCCAGATGGCGCGGGCCTTGGTGGTTTCGTACACGCGAATGGGCTTGCCGCGGGCGCGCCACGCCTCTAAGTCACCATCCCACACCTCGTCGTACTCGGGGTCGGACGTATCGGGAAACACGAGCTCCCAGTCGGCGTCGGCCTTCAGCGCGGCCATGAAGGCGTCGGACACGCGCACCGAAATGTTGGCGTTTTCCACCATGCCAGGCGTCTTTTTGACCTCGATGAAGCGCCAGAGATCCGGGTGCCAGTCCTCGATTTGGAGCATGAGCGCGCCGCGGCGGGAGCCGCCTTGCTCCACCAAGCCCGTGGCGCGCGAATATAAGTCCATCCAGGAGACGGCGCCCGACGAGCGGCCGTTCACCCCGCGCACCGTGGCCCGCGAGGGCCGCAGGCTCGACACGTTGATGCCCACGCCGCCGCCGCGGCTCATGATTTCAATCATGCGGCCCAGCGTCTGCACAATGCCTTCCCGGCTGTCCTTCGGGTTGGGCACCACGTAGCAGTTGAAGTATGTCAGCTGCTGGCCGGTGCCCGCTCCCGCCCAGATGCGGCCGCCGGGGACAAAGCGCCGAGTGGCAATCTCGTCAGCAAAGGCGTCCGCCACGTCAGCCCGCACCTTGGCGGACTCCACTTGGGCGACTCCATCGGCGATGCGCCGCGCCACCGCCGCCAGCGTCGTTTCCGTCGGCCGGTCGCAGTCCAGGACCGCCCGCTCGATGATGTCGCCCTGCTGGGGGCCGGTCAGCAGCTCCAGCCGGAGCCGCTGGCCGCCCAGCACCTCCCGAACCACGCCGATGTCTTTCTTGGGCCACTTCGGGTGCGGCTCCACCAGCACGACCGCTAGGTCCCCCACTTGAAAGCGGCGGTCCAAGTCTTTCTGGGTGTACCGGTCCAAGAAAATCTTCCAGCTCAGCTCCGACGCAAATTCGGCCGCGGCATTCATCTAAACCCTCCTACCGTGTCGTACCGTGTCCTGCCGTCTCCCGTCAATCTCTCGGTCGCGCCTTCAGCTGGATCCGCCCTCATTCCTCACTGGACCGTGGGTCCATCCGCTCCAGCAGCTCCTTAAAGCCCCGCAAGTCGGTGAAGTCGCGGTAGACGGACGCGAATCGCACATAGGCCACTGTATCGAGGGCGGCCAGCAAATCCATCACGCGCTCGCCCACCAAGTGGCTTGGGACTTCGTCGACGCCTTGGTCCCGGATGTAGCGCTCGACGCCCGATGCCAAGCTTTCCAGCTGCGCCAGAGCCACTGGCCGCTTCTCGCAGGCCGTGATCATGCCGCGCAAAATTTTCTGCCGATCAAAGGCTTCGCGGCGGCCATCTTTCTTCACCACCAGCAGCGGGGGCTCCTCGACCCGCTCATAGGTGGTGAAGCGCCGCTCGCACATGGCGCACTCGCGGCGCCGCCGAATGGCTGAGCCTTCTTCGGTGGGACGGGAATCCAGCACCCGCGTGTCGTCATGGCGGCAAAACGGACAGTTCATGGCATCTCCCCACATCTAGCGTGTTGTGAACACGGTATACCACAGTCCCTTGTGGATGTCCTGCTTTACGGTGAAAAAAGTTTGAAGGTCCGCTTTCCGGAAACACCCTTTTCCCTCCCAGCGCTTGCCCTCCCCAGGAAACCCGTGGACAATCATGGTATAATTCCGGATCCAGTAGCCTGGGGGCTTCGGATGCGTGGCGCAAGAGATGCCAAGGGAGGGTTATCCCGTGAAGAGAGGGCGTCCCGCCGGTGAGCCGCACCGGTTGAGCCGGCGCGGCCAAAGCCTCATTTTGCTGGTGGGATTCTTGGTGGCGTTGATGGGGGGCGTGGCAGCCTCCATCACCGTCGGCACCGTTTATTTTGCTCAGACCCGGCTCCAGAACGCGGTGGATGCCGCAGCGCTGGCCGGGGCCCAGGCCGAGATGCAGGGGGGATCGCCGACCACCAATCAGACGTACCTGAAGCAGCAAAACATGCCGGCGGCCCAAATCAGCGTGGCCAACCTGACCGATCCCCCCAACTCGGTGGAAGCCACGGGCGCGGTGACCGTGCCGGGGTCGTTTGCCTCGCTGTTTGGCATCAAGCACTTTACGGTGCACGCTCGGGGCGTGGCGCAGATCACCGTGCAAGCCCCGTTCAAGTATGCGCTGTTTCAGGGGGCCCATCCGTCGACGCTCCCCTTGTCAGGCGACGTGAAAGTCAACGGCGACGCCCACTCGAACGGCAACATGGCACTATCGGGCAACAACTGCATCAGCGGAGTGGCCAGCGTCAGTGAGTCCGGCTCGACGGTGGCGCATGGAGGCAAGTGCACGGTCACCTTCACACAAGTGCCGTATATCCCCATGCCCGACTGGACGCTCGCCCAGGTGACGCCGGGAAACGCCACGGTCATCTCGGGTGCGGCCTGCAATAACATCCCGCAGAGCTTGGTCGGCAACTATATTTTATATTGCAATTGGAACACGTCGAGTCAAATAACGGTTGACGGCAACGTGCTGGTGGAGCCCGGATACAGCATTGCGGTGAGCGGCGGCCTTGTCATCTCGGGATCCTTTACCGTGGACAGCGGGTCCATCAGCATCTCGGGTGGCATGACGCAGGATATGCCGGGCGCGGGTGCGGCGCTGGCGGCGCTGAACGGAGGCAACATCAGCATCAGCGGCAACAGCAAGATTCAGGGCGTGCTGTACGCCCCAGGCGGCTCGATTGATTTGAGTGGCAACCAAAAGATCACAGGCGCGGTCATCGGTGACTACGTGAGCCTATCGGGCGAGAAAACCATCACGTACGACGGGACGGAGACCAACGCGCTGCCCGTGAAGCAAGTGGCGCTGATCCAATGAGCACGGTCCCTAAGAGGAAGCGGGGGGAACGCATGCCAAGGCGCCGAGGGCGCAGAGGCCAGGCGCTGGTCGAGTTTGCGCTGGTGGCGCCGCTCCTGCTGCTGCTGCTGTTCGCCATCATATCGCTGGGCCTGTACATCAATGCGCAGGTGACGCTGCAGCAGGCGGCGCGCATCGGTGCGCGTGACGCAGCTATTGGCCAAAGCATCGGGTGCCCCGGGGATCAGCTCAGTGCGTCGAGCCCGACCACGCTCTATGCGGTCGTGGACCAGCAGGTGAGCCAAGGCTTTGGCATGAGTGACCAGGTGCCGGGGCAGTCCGGCGCCTATCGGGCGCTGCTGGGCTCGTCCCCGTCGCAGTACCCGTCCGAAACGCAGCCCAGCAGCACCAACAGCAATCTGTCTTACGTGACGGTGAACGTCTACTACCTGTACCAGCCCCTGATTGCGATTCCGGGCCTGCTGCCCTCCACCATGCCTTTGGAGCAGTCGTACACGATGATGATGCAGGATGCGGCCGGGACCTTGCAGCCTTCGTCTGGGTGTCCCAACGGGTCCGGCACGCCGCAAAGCTAGCGGCCGCAAATGTCCGCTGGCACCCGTGTGAGATTTGTGGGAGACAAAAGAAGGATTTCCAGGGACCCTGTCGAATGCTGCGCGCTGGTGTCAGAAAGGGCCGGTGGTGGCAGGGATGAAAGGGTTCGGCCGGTGGCGGGGCCGCCAGGGCCAAGCCGTGGTGGAGTACACGCTCCTTGTGGTTTTGATCGCCCTGGCGCTATTTTTCGCAGTCAAGTATTTTGGCGCTGGTGTAAGCCACTCCTTGAATCACACGGCGCTGAAAGTTCACGAGAGCTAGCAAAAAATATTGCCTTGCATCCCACAAACTGCTAAAGTTCCGTCGTGATCCACTTGGTTCGCACTATGAGGAGGTTCTTCTTTGTATCTGTACGCAAAGATGCTGGACATGGTCTCCACGCTGCTGAAGAAGCGCGACGGCCAGGCCATGGTGGAGTACGCACTGATTCTGGCGCTGATTGCAATCGTTGTGATCGTGGCCCTGCACTTCTTGGGGGGCAGCGTCAACAACCAGTTGAACAACATCGCTGGCAACATCAACGGCGCCTAGAGCCGGTCCGGTCGCCCGCGGTCGGCCCCGGCGGCTTTGCCGCCGGGGGGCCGGCCTCTAAGAGGCCAGGGAACGGCTCCCGTGGTGGGCGACCGCCTGCGCGGCGGGAGCTGTCGTTTTTTTAAATCAATCGGCCGCATAGATTTCGTGGCGTCCCATTGGACTTGTGAAGTGTGCGGCGCGGCCGGTCCCCGTGCGGTTAGGTGGGAACAGGAGGCTAACGGATGACCCAGGTGGGATCGTGGTGGAAGGTAAGCCGATGGCTGGTGGTCGGCGTGTTGCTGGTGCTGGCTGGCGTATATGCCGCCTTGCGGTTTCTGGCGTCGACCAAGGCAGCGCCGGTGACGGCAAACACGGCCACGGTCTATGTGCTGACCCAGCCGGTTGCGGCAGATGCCCCGATTCCGCCGTCGGCAGTCAAGACGGAGACCTGGCCGGTCAAGTTGCTTCCTCTGAATGTGTACCAGGGATCGCTGGCCGGCCTCTACACGACCGAGGCATTGCCCCAGGGCGTGCCACTGGTGGCTGCGGACTTGTTCAATCCCGCGACATCGGACTTGATTCCCAACCGATTGCCGAAGGGGGACGTTGCGTTTGACTTTTCCACCAGCCCCAACAGCGCGGTAGATGGCGTCATTGCCCCTGGGGATCGCATCGCCCTGCTGGCGCTGGTGCCCCCTCCCGGGAAGGCAGCGTCCACTTCAGGCACTACGGCCACGGCCAACAACCAGTCGGTCGTCTTCATGCAAGGTGTGAATGTGCTGGCCGTGAATGGGGCGCTGAATGGGAGCGGCAGCCCCGGCAGCGGAGAGCAGCTGATTTTGGCGGTGACGCCAGCCCAGGCCGAAGCGCTGGTGTATGCGGAGGCGCACACCACCTTTACTGTGGTGTTGGAGGCACCCCATCAGAAGCTGGGCACGGTGGCGCCGTATGGCACCCAATGGCCTAAGCCCTAGACGGAAGGGGGGAAATAACAGCGGATGTTTACCGTATACGCGGCTGTGAGCCCGGACATTTATGAGCCGGTGGTTTCCGCCATCAAAGATACTCAAGACGCGGTCCTGCTGGGGGTGGTGTCGGACCTGCGCCAAGGCTTGTCGGATTGCGGCTCAGAGCGGCCTGGGGCATTTGTCGTGGACGACCAGCTGCTGGAGCAGAACCCGGGTTCGCTGGCGTCGATGGAAAGCGTCGGCTATCCGGTCATTCTTCTGATTCGGCAGGATGATCCCGCCACCGCACGCCGCGCGCTGGCCATTCGTGCGCGCGACATGGTGGCGGCCACGGCGGTGGAAGTGGACCTGCCGGGAGCGCTGACGCGCCACGCGGAGGTGGGCATCGCCCAGCCGCAGGCGGGCAAGGTCATTGTGGTGTTTTCGTCCAAGGGCGGGGTGGGCAAAACCACACTGGCGGTAAATCTGGCCATGGGCTTAAATCTTCTGTCCCACCATCCGGTGGCCGTGGCCGACTTGGATCTGCAGTTTGGAGATGTGGCCGCGCTGCTGGGAGACTTGCCGCCGGGCAACATTCATGACTTGGCCGTGGCGCCCACGATAGATCGCCTGTCCGTGGAACGAGTGCTGGCGAAAATCGGCAACACAGACGTCGACATGCTGGCCGCGCCCGCCATGCCGCAGGAATCGGAGGATGTCCGCCCGGAGCTGGTGGTGCGCGTGCTCCAGATGCTGAAGGAAACGCACTCGTACGTGGTTGTGGACACGGCGCCAGGCTTTTCGGACGTGAACGTGGCCGCGCTGGACTATGCCGACTATGTGCTGATCGTACTGACCCCGGACGTGGTGACGATCCGCACGATCAAGCAGGCGCTGGACCTGTTTTGGAGCGGGTTCCACTATACTGCTCACAAGGTGCGTTTGGTGATGAACCGCGCCGGCAGCCGGTCGGGCATTGAGCCAAAGGATATTGCCGTGGCGCTGGGCTCAAATATTTTTTGGGAGTTGCCTTCCGACGGAAGCTGGCCCGTGAAGGCCGCCAACCAGGGCCGCGCCTTGATGGTGTTTCAGCCCACCAGTTTGCTGGCGCAAAGCGTTCGGGACATGGCGCGCTCCTTAATTGAGGAGAACGAAGGGCAGCGGCGCGTGGTCAAGGAGGCCAAGGCGCGGCGCTCGTCCCTGTTTACCAGGCTGGGTTTGGCAAGGGGGCGTAATTAGTGTCGCTCAAAAATCGCTTGGGGGACCCCAATGCGGTCGGCGCCGCACTGCGCACGGTGGTGCGGGACCGTGAGATACGCGCGGTGAAGCCGCCGCCGGAGTACATGTCGGCGTCATACATCTCGCTCAAAACGCGGGTGCAGGAGCAGTTGCTGAACCAGGAGGCCAATCCGGAGTTACTGGATGCGGAGCAGCTGCGCACGCGCATTGCGGCCATCGTGGCCGAAGAGCGGTCCGTGTCGCCCTTGGAGCGCGACAGCATTGTCAACAACTTGGTGAACGAGATTAAGGGCTTTGGGCCCGTTCAGCCACTGTTGGATGACCCCGACATTTCCGAGGTCATGATCAATGGGCCAAACCGGGTGTACATCGAGCGAGCGGGCCGGCTAGAGGCGACGCACATTCGGTTTCGCGACGACGCCCACCTGAAAAGCATCGTGGAAAAGATGCTGGCGCCCACCGGGCGCCGCTTGGATGAGGCCAGCCCGATGGTGGATGCGCGCCTGCCCGATGGCTCCCGGCTCAATGCGGTGATTCGGCCGATCGCGGTGGCTGGCGACACGATCACGATTAGAAAATTTTCCAAGGACCCCTTCACGCTGGAGCAGCTCGTGCATATGGGGAGCATGTCCGACGCCATGCGGGTGGTGCTGGAGGCGGCCGTGAAAGGTCGCGTGTCCATTGTCGTGTCGGGGGGCACGGGCTCCGGGAAGACAACCACCCTCAACGCGCTGTCCGCGAATATTCCGGCGGACGAGCGCATCGTCACAATCGAGGATGCAGCCGAGCTGCAGCTGCAGCAAGACCACCGGGTGACCTTGGAGGCGCGGCCCGCCAACGTGGAAGGTCAAGGCGAGGTATCGATCCGATCCCTGGTGCGAAACGCTCTGCGCATGCGGCCCGACCGCATCATTGTTGGTGAGGTGCGCGGCGGTGAGGCGCTGGACATGCTGCAGGCTATGAACACCGGGCACGAGGGCAGCCTCACCACGGCGCACGCCAACTCGCCGCGGGACTGCCTCGCCCGCATGGAAACGATGGTGCTCATGGCGGGCGCTGACTTGCCGCTGACGGCCATTCGGCAGCAAATTGCGTCGGCCGTGGACGTGATTGTCCAGCAAGCGCGGCTGCAGGACGGCACCCGGCGGATTGTCCAGGTCACCGAGGTGGTGGGGCTGGAAGAGGGGGTCATCACCACGCAGGACCTGTTTGTCTATCAGCAGACCGGCATCGACGAGCAGGGGCGGGTGGAGGGCTACTTCACGGCCAGCGGGATTCGGCCGCGATTTTCGGAGCAGCTGTCGCGGCGCGGCCTGACGCTGCCGCCGGATGTATTCGGCGAGGTGAGGTGACCCATGCCCACCCTCACGCTGACGCTGCCGACGGGGCCCGCCCTGATTTACATGGCGATGGCCGCACTGGCTTTTGTGCTGGCGTTTCTGGCTGTGATGAGTTGGGTGCGCGGTCTTGTGTTCCAAAGCACCAGCCAAACGCGCCTGAAGAAAGTGGTGGCCGCGCCGCGGGTGAACCGCCGCCAGACGTTCGCCGACCGCTGGGCCTTGCGCGTCAGCCAGTGGCGCAGCTCCCAGACAGCCGCAGCGCTAAGGCTGCGGCTGGAGGAATATTGGGGATTGGCCCTCGCCGGAGCGGTCGTGGGGGCGCTGGTGGGAGGGCTGGTGCGCGGCGCGGCCGGCGCCGTCGGGCTCGGAATCGTGGGCGGGATCGTAACGCTCTACTGGCTCCGTATGCGGCGCGAGCGCTGGCTTATCAAGGCCGAGGAGCAGCTGCCCGACTTCTTTCGCAACATCTCGTCGTCCATGCGGGCGGGTTCCTCCTTTGGTCAGGCGCTGGCGGTGGTGGGCCGGGACACCCCCGAGCCGCTGGGCCCGGAGATTCGCCGGCTGGCCCGGCGCGAGGCGCTGGGATTCACGATGGAGCAGGCCTTAAATGAGTTGGCCCAGCGGGTGCCCAGCAAAGATTTGAATTTGGCCATCGTCGCCATTCAGGTGCAGCGGGATGTGGGGGGGGCGCTGTCGCCGCTTTTAAACAGCATCGTGGACACCATTGAGTCTCGCCAGCGCCTGAAGGCCGAGATTCGCACCCTCACGGCGGCGGGCCGGATGAGCGGCTGGATTTTGACCGGCCTGCCGGTGGCCCTGGGCTTTGTGATTTGGTTCATGGACCCCACGTATATGGCGCTGCTTTTTTCGGAGACGATCGGCAACATCATGATTGCCTACGCGGTGGTGTCGATCATTATCGGGTCGGTGGTTATCAATCGCATGGTGAAAGGACCGGAGCTGTGAACGGTCAGGTGTGGGCCCTAATTGCTGCTGGCGCGGTAGCATCGGGCATCCTAGGGTTTCGGCAGTTTGCGGCGGAGCTGCGCACGATGCGCCGGCAGTCACGCCTGATTCGCCGGCTTGGGGGAACCTTGCAGGTGCGGCCGATGGAGGATGAGCTGGAGTTGCCCTTTGCTCAGCGCATCCTGGTCCCGGTGCGCGATCGGCTGGTGCAGACACTGGGCAACCGGCTGCTGCCCGCCAAAGCCCAAGAAGAGCTCGCGCGCCGCCTGCGCATGGCGGGGGTAGACCGCTCTCCTGTGGAGTTTGGGCTCATGAGGATTGTGACGGCCGTGGGGCTGATGGCGGCGGGCTTCGTGCTGTCGGCCCTGGGGATTCTGCCCCCCAGCGACTCAATTCTGGTGCCCATTGCCATGGGGGCGGTGGGCTTCTTGATA
The DNA here is from genome assembly GCA_021846505.1 of Bacillota bacterium. Classification (GTDB taxonomy): domain Bacteria; phylum Bacillota; class Sulfobacillia; order Sulfobacillales; family JAIMBI01; genus JAJZWV01. Next base: position 13,829 of record JAJZWV010000053.1, on the reverse strand, counting down.
TTTGGTGTGCGCCTCAACACGGCGTACAAAAAGCGGCAGGAAGCTATTGAGCGCAATCTGCCGGAAGCGTTTGACCTCCTGTCGGTGTGTGTGGAGGCGGGCCTTTCGTTCGAAGCTGCGCTGCGGCGCTCCGCCGTGCATCTGCCAGACGCCACCGGCCAAGAGTTCCAGCGCGCCGTGGCGGACCTGCAGGTGGGCATGACGCGGCTCGAGGCCCTCCGAGCGCTGGCCGACCGCACCCGACTGGAGGACTTGACCCGGTTTGCCATCCTGATGGGCCAGGCGGACCGCACGGGCGCCTCCATCTCGGGGGTGCTGCACGCCCAGGCGGAGCGCGTCAAGGAGCGCCGGGTGTTTCGGGCCCGCGAGCAGGCGGCGGCGGTGCCGGTCAAGATTTTGTTCCCCATGGTCATGTTCATCTTCCCGGCCCTGTTTGTCGTGATACTGGGGCCCGGCATGCTCAGCATCCTCCACGCCGGCCTGTGAAGGCGGTGGTGGTCGTCCGCGAGGACGACGGCCAAGTGCTGGCGGCGCGGGGCGCGCTGTGCGAAACGGCCCGCGAGCGCACGCGCGGCCTCTTGCCTCGCGCCAGCCTGGGCATGGACGAAGCGCTGGTGATTCCGACGCAGTCGGTGCACACTTTCCGCATGCGGTTCGCGATTGACGTGGTGTACCTGGATCGCGGCGGCCGGGTGCTGGGGGTCCACCACCGGGTGGGTCGGGGCCGCATTTTGCCGTGGCGGCTGCGGGCGCGGGCGGTGGTGGAGCTGGCCGAGGGGCAAGCGGCGGCCCTAGGCCTGGCCCAGGGCCAAGTGGTCGCCTGGCGGCCCGCCTGATGGAGGCGGCCGCGTTCGGCTTCCTGCTGTGGCCGATCTCAGGTTCGCTGGCGCGGATCGGCGAGCGCCCCCAGCGGCCGGGGCGCAAGCCTGGTTGAACCGCCGCATCCGGCGGTCTACAATAGGCTTGCGCCAAGTTGGGGGAGGTTCCTGGTTGTTGACTTTTGTCAGGGCGACTCGGGAGGACAGCGATCGCATTCGCGCGTTTCTCCAGAGGGCGTCGACCGTTGCCGATGTCGGCGACGAGCTGGTGGACGGCTTTGGACAGCATTTGGATGGGCGGTCGGTCGGGGGCCTCTATTTGGCCACGGAAGACGGCACGATTCTAGCGACGTGCGTCATCACGGTGGTCCAAGCGCATGAGGCGTATCTCTCGGGGATTCGGGTGCAGCCGGAGCGCCGGGACGAGAATGTCACCGAAGAGTTTGGCCGGTTTCAGCTGGAGGAGGCTGGTCGCCTCGGAGCCGACGTGGTGCGCGTGCTGGTGCATGTGGACAATGCAGCGGCGCATCAGCTGCTGCAGGAGAAGCTGGGCTTCCACGTGGTGGACCAGTGGGCTGTGGGCGAAATCAACCCCATTCCCACTCCCGGCGCCCCCAGTCGCGAGGCGGGGCCCGCTTGGGCCGTTGATCGCGAGCGGCTGGCGGCGTTCCTGGCGGCGCAGGATGGCCAGGGGCTGTGGAGCGGGGGCCGGGAGGCAGAAGTGAAGTCCTTGGTCTTAGCCGAGTTGCTGAAGCGCGTGGAGGCCGGCGGCGTGGCGCTGTCACCCAACGAGGGGGCTATCGAAGCGCTGGCGCTGACGCGCGTGCAGGCCCGGGAAGTGCTGCACATTGAGTATCTGAGGGATTTGGGGCATCGCCTGTCCGCCCTGCTGGACCATCTGTGGAGCGAGGCTCGGGCGTGGGGCACCAGTCGGTGCCGCTTTGGCGTCTCACTGGGCGTGGCTGAGCGGCTCCGGTCCATGGTGCCCAACACCGAAATTACCTGGCGCGGACTGGTTTTGGAGCGGCGGCTGCCTCTGAACCCATCGGAAGGCTGACCGCTTGGCCCGGGGGCGCCCGCCGGAGCCGCGCGTTGCCCAGGGATGGCAGAGCGCTTTGGCGGTTTTGTGGCCCGATTTGCTGTGGTCGCGGGTAGCGCTGGTGGCCGTCGGGTTTATTGCGCTGGCGTTTTTCCCCTGGATGTACGTTTCACCCACCTACAATCTGAGCCGCGACCCGCTGATTCTGATGTTTACCCGCTGGGACGCCATGTGGTATATCGACATCGCCCGGCGCGGCTACTGGTTCAAAGCCCTGGCATTTTTCCCGCTGTATCCCGCGGCCATCGCCGGGATCCGGTGGCTCACGGGCGCCAGCGCCGCGTGGAGCGCCCTCGTCATTTCCAACGGGGCGCTGGTGGCGAGCGTGCTGGTGTTTTGGCGGCTGGTGCGGGAATACTATGGGCAAAAGCTGGCCAGCCGGACCACGCGTCTGTTTTTGCTGTTTCCGACCGCCTTCTTTCTGTCAGCGGCCTACACGGAATCGCTCTTCCTGCTGGGGGTCCTACTGACGTTTTGGTGGGCAGGCCCCCAAAAACGGATTTGGGCGGCCGGCATCGCGGCATTTTTTGCCGCGCTGACGCGAAACCAAGGGGTGCTGTTGGTCGTTCCACTAGCAGGTGCCTATTGGCACATCGCGCGGGCCAGTCGAGCGGCGCCTGGCGTGTGGCGATGGGTGCGCCTCGAGATGCTGGCTGTGGCCATGCCTGTGGCAGGGATTTTGCTGTTTGCGGGGTGGCAAGCGCTGGTGTTTCACCGGGCGGATGCGTTTCTGGCTGTGCAGGCAGCGTGGGGACGAGCCCTGGCGCCGCCCTGGGTAGGGATGGTCGCCGCAGTGGACAAGGTGCTGGCGGGGGGGCCATTGCAAGCACCGACCATCCTGAGTATTATGGACCTGCTGGCCGCGCTGGGGTTTCTTGGGTTGCTGGCCGTGGGCATGAGGCAGCGGTTGCCTTGGACCTGGCTGGCGTATGCCGCAGGGGCGTGGCTAATGGACGTGAGTGCGCCTGCTCTGGGGGGCGAAAGTCCGCTGCTGAGCATGACGCGACTGGTGTTGGTGCTGTTCCCGGGATTCGTGAGCTTGGCCATGCTGGTGGAGTCGGGGAAGCAGCCGGAGGCCAGCGCGTGGCGAGCGGGCACGGTGGGGACCATGTGGCCGTGGGTGCTGCCCATGTTGCAGGCGATGTTTTTCGCGATTTTCGCAACGTGGAGATGGGTGGCGTAAGGTGCCGCAGGATCCGAATCGTTCTGGCAGGGGAGGATCCGGCGTGACGGCTTTGGTGACGTTGCCCACGTATAACGAGTTGGAGAACCTGACGCCGCTGGTGGAGGAAATTTTGGGTTTGGGCGACCAGTTCGATGTCTTGGTGGTGGACGATGGGTCTCCCGATGGCACCGGCTTGGTGGCTGAGCATTTGACCACTGTGTACCCTGGGCGGGTCGAGGTGATCCACCGGCAGGGCAAGTTGGGGCTGGCTACGGCCTACCTCACCGGCTTCCGGTACGGGATGGTGAAGGGGTACGACTATATATGTGAGATGGACGCGGATTTCTCCCACGATCCCCAGTACCTCCCGGCCCTTGTGGACGCGGCCCGCGCCGAGGGAGCGGATGTGGTGCTGGGATCGCGCTACGCCAAGGGCGGGGGTGTAGAGAACTGGTCGTGGGGCCGCCGGATTATCTCCCGATGCGGGTCGCTTTACGCGCGCCAGCTGCTGGCGCTGCCGTATCATGACCTCACGGGCGGCTTTAAGCTTTTTCGGCGCGGCGCCCTGGAGCGTTTGGACTTGGGCCTCATCACGGCCACGGGTTACGGCTTCCAGATTGAGATGACCTATCGCCTGCATCAGGCGGGGGCGAAGATTGTGGAGTACCCGATTGTGTTCCGGGATCGGCGCGCGGGCCAGAGCAAGATGTCGCCATCAATTTTCCTGGAGGCTCTGTTGATGGTGGCCAGCCTCAGGGTGTCGCCGAAGCTGCCGGCCGCGGAGCCCTCCGAAGAGCGGGCGGGATCGTAGCTTTCTGATGTGGAGGCGCCCGCTGGCTCAGGCCGGGGCCCTGTGGCATCGCCACGGGGGCCGGCTGTGGCGATATTTGCTGGTGGGCGCCACCGGCACCTTGGTGAATTTCGCCGTGCTGAAAGGCGTATGGCCGCTGTTGCACCACACCCCCTCCGCCGCCGGTGCGGTGGCCAGCGAAGTCGCCATTTTGACCAACTACTTTTTGAACACCAAGTTTACGTTCCGATCGCGCCCCAGCTTGCGCACCCTCGTGCAGTACAACTTGGTGCTGGCCGGAGGCTCGCTGCTGCAGGTAGGGGTGTTCACCGTGCTGGTGGACCTGGGGGTGTACTACCTGCTGGCTAACTTGCTGGCGATTCCCTTCAACACCGTCGTGGGCTTTGTGCTGTCTCAGTGGTGGGTATTTCGACCCGAGCCGATGCAGCCGGAGGGGCGCCCCGCTGTCCTCATGCCGGCGGCGAGCGGCTACGGGCACCGCCCCGGCGACAGACGGGTGGAGGGCGATGAGCACGATGAGCACGACGAGGCACGACCCGCTGCCGGATCCGCTGACCACCATCGCTGAGGCGGGCGTGCTGCTCCTGACGGCGGGAGCGGAAACGTCCCGGGTGGAGGACACGATGGAGCGGCTCGCGATGGCGTTTGGGGTGCCGGCGCAGGCCATGGTCATGCCGACCGCGCTATTTCTGCATCAAGCGGGCGGCCCCACGGTCATGCAGCGGGTGCGCCGCCGCGGCAACAACCTGGCCGTGGTGGAGCTGGTGAATGGCTGGTCGCGGGAGGCCGCCATCGGCCAGCTGCCGCCAGCTGCCTTTCAGGAGCGCTTGTCCTCCGTCGCAGGGTACCGCCGGTATTCGCCCGCCCTGGAAGTGGCGGCGGCAGGCTTGGCGGCCGCTCTTTTGGCCGTGCTGTTTGGCGCGACCTGGGAGAGTGCCCCGTTTGCCCTCCTGTCGGGAGTGGTGGCGCAGTCGGTGCGAGCGCTGTTTCGGGCACATGGCGTCTCGCCGGGTGTGACGGACTTTTTGGGGGCAATGCTGGCCTGCCTGCCGGCGCTCCTGGATGCCGGACTGGGCCTGGGACACGGCGGCGCCGTGCTGGCGGGCGGCCTCATGGTGCTGGTGCCCGGCGTCATGCTGACCACCGGCGTGCGGGACGGCATTGCCGGAGATTTGCTGTCTTCGGTGTCCCGGCTGCTGGAGGCGGCGCTCGTCGCGGCGGCGGTGGCCGCCGGCGCCGCGCTGCCGCTGTATCTCTACATTTTGAGCCATGGCCGGTGGCCGGCATGATGGGCGTTGCGCTGGCGGCGCTGTCTGCCCTGCTGTTTGGGGTGGTGTATCAGTGCCCCTGGCGGGCGGTGTTGCTGGCGGGCGTGGTGGCGGCGCTGGGGTGGTCGGTGTACGCGGAGCTGGGGCAGGTGCCTCACCTCACGGTGTTGCCCGACTTTGCGGGAGCGCTGACCGTGGGCGCCCTTGCCGAGGTGGCGGCGGTGTGGCGCCGCCAGCCGGTGCCCCTGTTTGTGGTGCCGGCCATCATTCCGTTTGTGCCGGGCTACACTGCGTACCAAAGCATGCTGACGCTGATCCGCGGCCACTTTGTCGCGGGGCTGTCGCTCGGTCTGTCGGCCCTGGTGATTGCCGGGAGCCTGGCCGTCGGCCTGGCGATGGCGACCGCCGTGGTGCGGCCGCTGGTGCATCGGCGGCCGCCGCCCCGCCCCCCGCGCCTCACCTAGCCGCATGGGCGAGCCAAATTTCGCTGATACTGATGTCAGCACCTGCCGGTCGGGATATAATGGCAAAAGCCCCGGCAAGCTGGCGCAGGCCGTCAGGCTTTTCAGAGTGCGGACGAAGGGAGATGCGCGCATGCGGGTCAAAGTCAAGGGAGCCGTCGATCCCACCACCTCCGAGCGATTTCACCGCTACATGGGGGACAGTCCAGCGCGGCGCGAGGGATGGGTCGAGCCAGAGTCCACGGAGCATTATCAGGTGACGGCCGACTATCTGGACCCTTTCAAAGAAGTGGCGGCCAACTTTGGCTTGGCGGTAGAGCCGGTGGGCGCAGACGGCACCGTCAGCGGCTAGGCGCCAGCAATCCTTGGCTCGCCAGCACCGCCCGGACGCGCTCGGGGTCCTTGGTAACCACAAACACCTCCTGCACGGCTCCTGGTGAGCGGCCCAGCAGCTTGAGCCCGGTCGCCGTGGCGTACTGGATGCTGAAGCCGGTGGAGGGGCCGCGCTTGCGGGTAATGGGCCCCGGGATAATCGCATGGACCTCGTCTTGGTTCGCCAGGAGGGTGAGTCCAGCCTCCAGTGCTTCCAGCACGTGATGCTCGCGCTTCACTTTGCGGTGCCGAAACTTCTGTGGCATGGCGCTCCCTCCTCCGCCATTGTACCCTGGGCGGTAAGAGGCAAGGAGGGGCGCCATGGAGTACTGCCGCCGCTGTGGTGGTCCGGTAGACACGGTCACGCTGCTGGGCAAAGCTCGGGGCCGCTGTGGGCGCTGCGGGCATGTGGAGTACCGCGACTTAGCCGTTGCCGCCGCCACCGTCACGGAGGTGGCCGGAGGCCGGGTGGTGCTGGCGCGCCGGGCCATCCGGCCGGGATTTGGCCAGTGGGTCATTCCCGGCGGGTTTGTGGAGGCGGGCGAGACCGTGGCAGCGGCCGCGGTTCGCGAGACCGCCGAAGAAGTGGGCCTCCACGTAGCGCTGGCGGGTTTCGTTGGCGTGTATTCCTACCCCCGGTCCCGGGTCGCCGTAGTGGTGTACCACGCCGTGCTGGCGCGCCCGGGAGAGCCCGCGCCCCAAGATGGCGAAAGCTTCGAAGCCCGGGGCTTCCCGCGCGAGGAGATCCCGTGGGATGCGCTGGCCTTTGACAGCACGCGCGATGCGCTGCGCGACTTCTGGGGGCGCCCTAATCCTGGCTAGCCGCGCGGACCCGACTTCTCACCCGCCGGGGCCGGGTGGCCGCCGCCGGAGCCATCTCCCAGCGACTCACCACAATGGCGCCGTCCTCTAAGTCAGCCCGCTCGGGCCCTGGCAGGGGAGCGGCGGCCGCGGGCACGGCCGCCACGGTGGCGATGCGCACCTGCGTTGGCTCAAACGACAGGGCATAGATGCTGCGCGCGGCGTCATCCGGCTGGCCCACCAGCGCTTGGCCTCGCAGCCGGCCCAAGACAAACAGGTCCCCGCCGGCTACAACGCGCGCGCCAGGGTTGACGTCCCCGAGAATCACCACATCGCCGGCATGCTCCACGACCTGGCCGCTGCGGAGTGGCGTCCGAATCAGCAGCGGGACGGCCGCGGGCTTGGTCGGCACTGCTTGGGGCCGGCGGGCACTGCCGTGCCCGACCGACACCAGGTCCAGCTCGGGAAAGCGCTCGAAAATCTCCGCGGCGCCCCCCAGCAGAGATGGCGTCAGCGGCCGATCTGCCACTTCCAGCTCCAGCGGAGCCTGACCTAAAAAGCCGCGCTGCCTCGCCAGGGTGCGCTCCAAGTCTTCCAGCAGAGCCCCTTCATCGGGATATCCCGCAGCGATGAGGCGGAGTCCCCGCCGGTCACCCTTCAGCTCCATGTCGTCGCCACTCCTGTCACACATTTGGGTCGGGCCCATCGCTTATGTCGAATCATGCCGTAATTCGACGACCGGTGCGAAATCCCTGCTGATGCTGGGCACTGCTGCCCCGCCGGCGATTGCCGCCTCCAACCCTGACACAGGTGTGGTAACGTTTGGAGATGATCCGAGGATTCTCCTGGCTATCGGGCGGCCGACACACGGCGGACCCGAGCCGGCAGGTGACAGAGGAGGCAGCGAGACGGCGATGAGTGAGGTGGCCGCACGAATGCAAGCGGAGGGGCCGGGGCCGGCCTGGCGCTTTCCGCGCCCGGACTTGGCCGAGTTTTTTCGGACGTATGTGATTCTCAATTTTGACGTGGACGATGCTGAAGAGCGCATCGTGTTTACCACCAACCTGGGCAGTGAGCACTACAACTTGTGGGGCCTGGATTTGACCGGCCACAGCACGTATCCGTACCCACTGTCGCATCAGAACCAAGTGGCCCATGACGTGCGGATTGATCCGCAGGGGCGGTACATCCTGGCCTCCTTTGATCATGACGGCGATGAGCTGACCGCGCTGTGCCTGGTGCCGCCGGGCGGCGGCGCGCTGCAGCAGCTGGTGGCCGCCGACGGCCATCGCATGATGATGCCGCTTTTGTCCGAGGACGGCAATCGGGTGTACTACTCCACCGACCGCGAAGACCAAAAGCATCTGTCCGTGCACTGCCGGGATTTGGCGACGGGGGAGGAGCGCCGGCTCCTGGTGGGCGAGGGGGCTCCCACCGTGATGGCGGTGGTGTCGCCGGATGAGTCGTCGTTTGTGGTGGTGAAATCTTACGTCAACACGAACCAGCCGGCCTTTCTCATGACGGCGGCCGGCGATCTCACACCGCTGGTGCCTGACCCTGCGGTGCCGTATCGCCTGCTGGATGGGGCTTACCTGAGTCCCGACGAGGTGGTGTTCACCACGAACTACCGATCAGAGAAGGCGTACCTGGCCCGGTACTCGCGGCCGGCCGGACAATTTCGGGAGGTGGCCCGCTTCGCCCATGACGCCGGGCATCTGGCCGTGCACCGCGCCAGCGGGACCGCTTATGTGGTCACCCAGGAAGGCGTCAGTGACGTGCTGCACCGCGTGGACCTTGCGAGCGGCCGCACCAGCACAGAGCCCCTGCCCGTCAGCATTGTGGAAGGCTTGCTGGTGAAGCCCAGCGGCACCCTGTACCTGCTGGGGCGGAGCGACATCGAGCCGCTAAACCTGTGGCGGCGGCGCATGGGCGCCGATTGGGAGCGGCTGACCAGCAACCGCGTGATGGGCATGACGCCCGACCAGCTGGTGCCTGCGGAGGTGGTGTCGTTTCTGGCCGATGATGGCGCGACGCCCATCGAGGCGCTTTGGTTTGCCGCGCGCCCGGAGGTGGCCAACGGGTACACGATTGTGTGGCCCCACGGCGGACCGCAGTCCGCGGAGCGCAAGATGTTTCGGGCGTTCTTTCAGTTTGCGCTGGCTCGCGGCTACAGCGTGTGGGCGCCAAACTTTCGGGGGTCCACGGGCTACGGCGCCGACTTCATGCAGCGCGTCAACCGCGACTGGGGCGGCGCCCCCCGCCGGGATGTCCTGACCAGCATTGACTGGCTGGTGGCGACGGGCCGGGCTCACCCCCAAAAGCTGTTTTGTGTGGGTGGGAGCTACGGCGGCTACATGACGCTGCTGCTGCACGGGCGGCACCCGGAGCGCTTTCGAGCGTATGTGGACATCTTTGGCCCCTCGAACCTGGCCACGTTTGCCAACAGCGCGCCAGAGTTTTGGAAGCCGATGATGACCCAGTGGCTGGGCGATCCCAGTGACCCGGCGGATTTGGCCCGCCTGATGGCGGATTCGCCGATCACCTACGTGGACCACATGACCAAGCCTATGCTGGTTATCCAGGGCGCCAACGACCCCCGGGTAGTGAAATCCGAGTCGGATCAGGTGGTGGCGGCGCTGCGCGAGCGCGGCGTGCCGGTGGAGTACGTGGTGTTTCCCGACGAGGGCCACGGCTTCATGCACAAAGCCAACGAGATTGCGGCCTACTCGCGCGTCATGGAATTTCTCGACGCCCAGCGGTGAGGCGCCGCGCCGACAGCGGCGCTGGCGATGCGACGGGGGACGTGCAGCCATGATTCGGCAGCGGCGCTGGATCCTGGAGTTTTTTATCGTGGCGGCGGCGATGGGGCTGTGGGTGCAGTCGCTTCTGCTGGTGGGATCGGCGGGGCCCTCTTGGCGCTGGCCATCGCGGCGGAGTGGATGGCCCGGCGCGCATACCGCACGCTTGCGCTGTCGTATCGGGTAGACCGGACGGCCGTGCGAATCGGCGACAGCACCGACGTGTGGCTCACCGTGGAAAACCCCCAGCCGTGGCCGCTGCCGGCCGTGCACTTCGAGGAGCCAGTGCCGGCCGGCTTGGCGGTGGCGGCGCCGGCGCCGCGGGGCGTCCAGCGGCTGATTCATGGCAGCATGGTGTCGGATGCCGTGTTGGTCGGCGCGCATGAGCGCGTGCGCTATCGGCTGTCGGTGACCGGTGTGGCACGCGGCCGCTGGCGGGTGGGGCCCGCCCGCGTGTGGAGCGGCGACCCTTGGGCTGGGCGCGATTTGAGCGCCTCAGCCCGGACCGGGCGGCGGTGACTGTGTACCTGCGCCTGCACCCGGTGCCGCCGGGGCTGGCACGGATCACACGGCCCCAGGGCGAGCGCCGGGGGCCGCCCTGGCATCCTCCGGATCCCCTGCGGGTCATCGGGATTCGGCCGTACCAGCCGGGGGATCCGCGCCGGCTGATTCACCCCCAGGCCACGGCCCACACGGGGACGCTGCAGGTCAAGCGGCTGGAGCCCGAGGGCGACGCCCAGGTGACCCTGGTGGTGCTGGCGGCGTCGGCGCCGTTCCTCTGGGAAGGCGTGAACCCGGCGCAGTTTGAGGCCCTGGTGTCGGCGGCGGCGTCCGTGGCCGACCGGCACCTCCGCGAAGGGTCGGCGGTGGGCCTGTCGCTGGTGGGCGCGGTGTACGGGTGGCCGCGCGGCGTGCAGCTGCCGGCGGCGCGCGGACCCCAGCAGTGGGCGCGGGTCATGGCGGCGCTGGCATGGGTCCAGCCCGGCGGCGGGCAGGGGCATGACCTGGCCCCGACGCTGGCGGGATTGGCGCATCGGCTCCGGCGCGGCGCCCAGCTCGTGGTGCTGGCGTGCTTCTTCCAGCCTGGCTGGGCGGGCCTGCTGAGCCACCTGGTGCAGCGAGGCGTGCACGTGACCTTTGTGCCGGTGGGCCCGGAGGCGGGGGCCCCCGTGGTGGCAGGGGTGCGGGTCCACCCGTGGACGCCGGCGCCGGTGGCCCCATGATAGGGCGGGCGCTGTTGTGGGTGCTGGAGGTGGGCTGGGTGGCCGCCTGGGCGCTGCCCTTCGGGGCGGGCTGGGACGTGGCGGTGATGCCGCTCGCCGCCATCGCCGCCGAGCAGGCGCGAACCCGGCGCGCCTGGGCCGTGCCGGTGTGGATCCTGGGCATCGCGGCCGCGGCGGTGACCGGCGGGTGGTGGGGGCTGCCCCTGGTCCTGATTGCCATGTGGCGCGGCGCCTCGCCGCCCCGGCGGGATCAGCCGGCGGTGTATGAGCGGGTGGCCCTCGCGATGATCGGGGCCGCGCCGCTGGCTTTGGTGGCCGCCAGCTGGGCCTGGATGCTGCCGGCCGCGGTGGCCGTGGGCCTCCTGGCGGCGCTGGTCCTGCACCGCGACCCCGCCACCGACCGGGCGGCGCAGCTCCAGCTGGCCGGGCTGTTGGCCCTGGCGGCGGCGGCGGCCGGGCTCGTAGTGCTGGCGGCGGTGCCGGCCACCCCGCTCGAGCTGGCGTTTCCCCTGCTGCGGGCCGTGCTGGACGCCATCGGGCACCTCGTGGCCTTTTTCGTCACGCTTCTCTCGAACGGCCGGGCCCCCAAGCTGTTCCAGAAGGTTTACTTCCCTCCGGGGGGCCACATCCGCACACATCTGCATCATCAGCCGCCGCCGCCACTGTGGCTGTACGTGGCAGCGGCGCTGGTGTTGGCCGGCGCGCTCGCCACGGCCCTGGTGGCCCTCGCGCGCGTGGCGAAGCCCGCTCCCCGCGCGACCGCGGGGGAGGGCCGGGATCAGCAGGTGGAGCGTGAGCGGATGGATCCGCGGCGCGTGCACCGCCTGTACGGACTCCGGGTGGCGCTGACGCGCCGGGTCGTGCAGGCGCGTATGCGCCGGGCGGAGCGCCGCCAGCGGGGCCCCGAGCCCGGCGAGACGGTGCGGGAGTGGCTCCGCCGGCTGTACGGGGGGCCCGCTGGAGACACCGCCGCGCTGTATGAAGAAGTCCGGTACCGGAGCGCAGCAGACAACGCCGCCCGGGCGCGCGCGTTGCAACATGCGTTGCCACAAGACCCAGACGGGGAGAGGAAAAAATTTAGGTAAGTTCACTCGTCCCTCTCTTTGGGGAGCGGCTTACGAGTGTGACTCAGTTTCTGGGAGAGAATAAAACATCGCGCGCAACGGAGTGGCAAGGCGCAAAGCAGAAGGGAACTCCTCACAATGGGGTCTCGCAGCCCCATCAAGAGGATCTATGACGGCATGATCGCGCAGGACGCGGGTGGACACAATCCGGGCTACGGTCGCGGGCCGTGGCGCGGTCGTCTGTTGTCTATCCGGCGGGCGATGGGGGCTGGGCGCGCGCGGACGCCGCGTCGGCGCCCGAACGTCCACGCTGTCGCCTGCGCTGACGGCGTGGGTCAGCCGGCTGGCGGTGGAGGTGCCGTTCGACCAGATCCCCGCCGTGGTGCACGCGCCGGAGGCGGTGGTCACCCGGGAAACGGCGTACGTCACGTATCACCAGACGCGCATGCCGTACCCGACCTACCATGTCCGCGGCCTGCCGGTGGGATCCGGCAGGGTGGAAGGGCCTGCAAAACGCTGGTCAAAACCCGACTGAGCCGAAGGGGGATGGGCTGGCGTCGCCGTGGGGCGCAAGCTGTGGCTACCTTGCGGGCGTTGGCCCCGTCCTCCGCGGCGGTGGGACGCGTTTTGGGCGACCCAGCCTCAGCGGCCCGCCGCATGAGTTACCCTGCCAGGTCATCCTCACCAAAGTAAGCTGCACACCTCCCCTTGTCGATCGTAGACGGGCATCTTGAGTATCCACGCCGAGAGCGGCTTCTTTGCGCATCCACGAGCCGTTCCTCACCTCATAGCCTTTTGTTGCCGACCGCTTGCGCGGTCAGTTTCCTGCGTGGAGAGTCCTGCTTCGCTGCGGTCGGTTTCACCAGGCCGTTCTCCTGGCCAGAGCCTTCCGCTCCACAGGGGTTTTGCCTCTCCGGGGAACTCCCGGCGAGCGCGGCGAGATTTCTCGCCGCATTGACGGCGCGGTCTATCGCCGCCCCACACGCCTCGCAGCGAAAGACCCGTGCGGATAGCGGCATCTTGGCCTTGACGTGCCCGCAGACCGAGCACGTCTTCGTTGACGGGGAGAAGCGGGGGGCCACGACCAACCGCGACCCATACCACTGGGTCTTGTAGGCCAGCATGCGCCGGAACTCCGACCACCCGGCGTCCGCAATGGACCGCGCGAGCCGTCTGTTGCGGATCATGCCCGGCACCGACAGGTCCTCGCCCACGATGACCGACTGGGTTTTCGCCAGGCCTGGGGTCGTCTTGTGCAGAAAGTCCGTCCGGCGGCAACGGATACGGCGGTGCAACCGGGCCAACCCCGCCGCCGACTGGCGGCGGTTGCGCGAGCCCCGTTGCTTGCGGCTGTGCAGACGCTGCCGGTGGCGCACCCGACGCTGCGCCTGGGTGAGCGGCTGTGGAGATTCCCCCTGTGATCCATCAGAGACCACCGCAAAGGATGTGAGGCCCAGGTCGATGCCCACCACCGGCCCTTCTACGGGCTGCGGATCATCGCGTTCCACCTCCACCGCCAGGGATACGTACCAGCGGGCGGCCTCGCGACGGACCGTCGCCGAGAGCATGCGGCCATGGAACTTCTCTGTCGGTTCCTGCACGCGCACACAGCCGATGCGGGGGAGTGTTACCGACTGGGGGTGGACCTTGATGCTGCCAGTCAGACGGAAGGCATCCCGCCGCCCGTGCTTGCGGCGGACGCGCGGGAACCCGACGCGATGCCCCGCCGGGCGTCCCCGCCAGAAGTGGGCGAAGGCGCGATCCAGGTCGCGCAGCGCCTCCTGGCCGCAGCACTTGGCGACGGCGGACCCCCACGACCGCCGGGGCTTCTCCGTGTTCCAGCGACGGTGCAGTTCGGCGGCGTGGGGGACGGGCTGGCCGACGTTGAGCCGACGCGGGCACAAGGCCAGGCCCCCGTTGGAGGCGTAGCGGGCCGTGCCCGCCGCCTG
>JAJZWV010000109.1 GCA_021846505.1 Bacillota bacterium | reverse complement strand
GCCACACCCAAATCAAGGCGCCAGATCGCCTGCGCTACGGGTTCCGCAACCGCGATCGCTATCGACGGAAGATGCGGCGCGGCTTCCTCCCGGAGACCGCGATCCCACAGTGATTGACGTAGAGCCGCTTACGGCACGGTTTCGCCCCCAACGTGCACGCTCTGACGGCCGCCAGCAGGTCGCCAGGGCGCGGCCCACGGGTGCTACAGGCCCCCAAACGCCTTCGGCGGCCACCACACCAAAAAGGCATCCCCGCGCACGCGCGACTCGCTTAAGAGGCCAAAGTAGCGGCTGTCATAGCTGTTGGGGCGGTTGTCGCCGAGCACAAACAAGTGGCCGGGGGTGACGGTCACGGGGCCATAATTATATCGGTAGTTGAACTTCACAAACGGCTCGGCATACCGATGGCCATTGATGTACACCTGACCCGCAACAATTTTGACAGTGTCCCCCGGCACACCGATCACGCGCTTGATCCAATCCTGGTTTTTCTTCACTGGCGATCGGAACACGACCACCTCGCCGGTGCGCGGCCCTTCAATTTGGTACAGGAGCTTATCCACCAGCACGCGGTCCCCCGTGGTGAGCGTGGGCAGCATGGAATGCCCCTGCACTTGATATGACTCCAACACGAAGGTGCGCACCAGAAATGCCAGCACCAGCGCCAGCACCACCGCCTGCACCACCTCTAGCCAGGCGGGCCGCCCTCGCTTTGGGGGCGGACTCCCCATCGGGGCTGCGAGCTTCTCTCCATCCATAGCCATCCCACCACCTCCCACCCGGCTCACCGCCGAGTCGGCGCTGAACTCGACTCACATTTTTCGAGTGTAACATCTGAGTCCCGGAAGTCCTTGCCCGGCCCAGCCGGGGCCGGCGTGGGCTAAGCGTGCGGCTTAAAAGTTTGGGCGGCTCGGGCCACCACTTGGATGCCCGTCGCCAAATTGGCAGCGGCGTACTGAAACAGCGCCAGGTTCGCTGCATGCCCATTCAGAAATGCAATCAGCACATAGTCGGTGCCGTGTTGGGTCCAGGACTCCTCGAGACGTGTCCACCCATGCACTTTTGCTTCGGCAAATGCCTGCACATGCGCCCGCGTGGGGAGCCCCAATTGCGTTTGGTGCGCCACAAACGACGCGGGATGGACCCAAGGGCGGGCTTTCGTGCCCCACGCCTCCACTTGGGCATGGCCATGAGAGGATTCCCAGCGTGTGTGGCCTCCCGCCGTGGCTGCCGCGCTCCAAGACCGCGGCACCTGAAACGCGAAGCCATAGCCGGCGACGGTCACCGCATGGCTGGGAATCTGCTTTGCGTGGATGGCCGGCTTCGCCGGAGGGGCACCAAACAGCCCGCAGCCGCCCGTCAGCGTGGCGGCGGCCACCGCCATCGCTGCCCACCCGATCCATGTCCGCCCCGCCGCCATCCTGCCGCTCCCCCTCGCCTGCACGCTCCCTGGCCAATGCCTGGGGCGGTGCCTGGTGACAGTTGGCTCGCCCGCCGCTCGGCACGCGCGGCAGCCGAAGCCGCTGGCTTCATGCTATCATGACCGCGAGGGCACGCCATCCGCCGGGTGGCGGTCGTGCCGCAAGTGAGCCAGCCCGCGAGCAGGCCAAAGTCGAGCGGCTGAGATGGGCCGCAGCCTAAATGCACCCATATGGAGCCACAAGGAGGGGCCGGCGAAGTGAAGCAGCCTCCCCCATCGCGCTCCGCCAGATTTCAGGCGGCATCGCCGTGGCAGGCGGCCACCAGCCACGCGTTCACGGAAGCTTTGGCTGCGGACACCCTGCCTGCGGAAGCGCTTCTGCAGTACATGGCTCAAGAGTATTGGTTCGTGGGCGCGCTGGCCGACGCTGTGGGCCACCTCATCGCGAAGGCGCCGACCTTTCCGGCCAAGCGGCGCCTCACCCAGTTCCTGGCCGCCGTGCTGGAGGGCGAGGACCAGTTTTTTGGAGAAGTGCTGATGTCGCCAGGCGCCGTCCCCGCGGAACCCTTGCCCGCAACGCGGGCCCTTTCAGATCTTCTCCGTGGCTCAGCCGCCGCCGATGCCTACGGCGTGGGCCTGGGCAC
Source organism: Bacillota bacterium (assembly GCA_021846505.1). Classification (GTDB taxonomy): domain Bacteria; phylum Bacillota; class Sulfobacillia; order Sulfobacillales; family JAIMBI01; genus JAJZWV01. Next base: position 2,784 of record JAJZWV010000109.1, on the reverse strand, counting down.
CCGGCTGGCCGGCGAGTGGGTGTGCCTGGATTGGGGCCAGCGCGTGGCCGCTCACCCGCCGAAGAACCCAGCCTATCGCCGGTGGGCGGAGCTGCACGCGGAGCCCGGCTTTGAGCAGTTTGTGCACTGGCTGCAGGCAGAGCTGGATGGGCTGGACCTGAGCGGCCCGGACGAGCTCCGCGCGCGCGAAAACTTTGTGCAAGCGGTGCACGATGAAGTCGTTTTTTTTTGACCAGTTCCAGGGAGGTGAGGGGTGACAGGGGCACCGCCCGGCCCCCCGCCGCCGACGCCGATGCTCTGCTGGGAGGTGCCTCGTGCCTGACGAGTTGAGCCGACCCGTCTTCGCGGATGTGCTGGCCGCGCGGCAGCGAATTCGCCCGTACCTGGCGCCCACCCCCTTGGTGGAGGCCCCCACCCTCAGTGAGCAGCTGGGATTCGAGGTGTTGCTGAAGCTGGAGTTTCTGCTGCCGATCCGCGCGTTTAAAGTGCGCGGCGGCGTCAACCTGACCGCCGCCGAGCATGCCGCCGGCACGCTGCCGCCGGCAGGGCTGGTGGCCGCCTCCACCGGCAACCACGGCCAGTCGGTGGCCTATGCGGGGCGCCTGTTTGGCGCGGCGGTCCGCGTGTTCGTGCCGGAATCCGCCAACGCGGTCAAAGTGCGATCCATGGAGCGGCTGGGCGCCACCGTCGTGAAGGGGGGCCAGGATTTCGATGCCGCCCGCGAGGCGGCGGAAGTGCATGCCGCGGCCGCTGGGGCTCGCTACGTGCACTCCATGAACGAGCCCCTCCTGATTGCCGGCGTCGCGACCGGCTACTTGGAGGCCCTCGAGCAGGCACCGGCGGCCGACACCATCATGGTGCCGATGGGCGGGGGCTCCGGCGCGTCCGCCGCCGGGCTGGTGGCCAAAGCGGTCAGTCCCGCCATCCGGGTCCTCGGGGTGCAGGCCGAAGGCGCGCCCGCGCTGCACAACGCCTACCGCACCGGCCGCCTGGAGGAGACCCGCGCGGCGGAAACCGCCGCGGAGGGTCTAGCGACGCGTGTCGCCTTTTCGCTGCCGCTGGCCATGATTCGCGATACGGTGGACGACGTGGTGCTGGTGTCCGACCAGGAGCTGTATGACGCGCAGCGCCTGCTGCTGCGCCATGCGCGGGTGCTTCCCGAAATGGCGGGCGCTGCGGGCCTCGCCGCCGCCAGCCGCCTGCGGCCCGAGCTCCAAGGCCGGCGCGTCATTCTGCCCCTGACGGGCGCCAACGGATCCGACCACGAGCTGGCCCGAGTGCTGGGAGGCGGCTGGGCCGGGGCGTAGCGCCCCGTCGAGGGGTGAGCGAGCTCGGCCGCATGCATTCGCCGGCGAATCTCCGCCGTCGGCCGGGCGCCCTGGCTGCCTTTCAGCCCGGAAGGGGGCTCGGGCACTCCCGGGACCACCGCCGACAGGGCGAGATCGGTTCCATCCACGCTGAAGTGGCACACGGTGCCGGGTGTCAGGCCGTGCACGGTCGCCGATAGCGCGGGGCTCGACACATTCGGCAGGGCACCGCAGGCCTTGGCCGTCCGCCGACCCGCCGGAGGACAGAATCACCCACACCTGGCAGTCCCCCTGCACGCCCGCCCCCCGTGCATACCACTGGAGCAGCGCATCGCCGGATGTGGACCCGGTGACAGCTGGCGTGAGGCCCGCGGCGTACTCCGACGTATATGTGAATCCGGCGGAGTACTGAGCGGCCGAGCTGCTGTCGATCCACACATTGGCGGGCCGTTGGCTGCCGGAATGCTCACGACCAAGCCCGGCGGCGTGGCTCCGCCGCCGGCAGCCGCCCGCCCTTCGCCGGACGATACGAGCGGGAGGCCCACGGCCAGCGACGCGGCTCCGCTGCCGGAATGGCGTCGCCCGCCTTGCCCGCATTGACCCCCTGCAGCTCCACCCCCTGGCTCGCCGCCAAGTGCACCGGATTGAAGGACCCTACGGGCTCCCCCTGATATTCCAGCAGCGGAGTGTTGGTGGCGGCCCCCAGCACCCGCATGACCTGAAACGACGCCGAGGGCATGGCCGCATTGGACAGGTCCATCGCCGTGAGGGTGGTCGCGCCCACCTTCACGGCGCAGAATCCGTCGGGCACTGGGGCGTGAGGACCAAACAGGTACAGGCTGCCTTCGGAAAGCCCCGGGCCATCTTCGTACGGCTCACGACGCTCCAGTCGGCTCCCTGCGGCCGCACTCCCGCAGCCCACGATCGCCACGCCCGAGTGGTTGGATTGGAACAGCAGGTGGTCAAAGGGGTTGGCCGAGGTGACCCTGCCCAACAGGTTCCGCAGTGTGGCGGCAGTGGCGCCGAGCACCATGCCCGCCGGCACGGTGAGCGTGGTGCCGCTCAAGGTCGCCGAGCCGGACGTGAGCGTGAGGCTGATGGCGCAGTTGCTTGGTGGCACCACGCAGAAGCTCTGGCTGTACTCCGGGCTGTCCTGGCAGCCGGGATCGCTGGCGAGGCTCCCGAACGCCGACACGACCACGTGGTGATTGCCGGGACGCCCGGCCTCGACGTGCTGTTGCTGGCGGGGTGCGCTTGGATTCCAAGCATTCCACCATTGGTTCTTTCGCATCCATTTGAAATCAATCTCGCATCTCTATGCCGACCCGGCGACCGTTTGGGTTATGAAATGTATCTCTTCGCTAGTGTCCTGAATTGCTAATTCGCTTGCAATAGTTTGCGAGGGCCGCGAGGATTTGGTCGGCCGTCTTCACCCAGACATAGGGCCGGGGATGGTCATTCCACGCCGCGATCCACG
>JAJZWV010000052.1 GCA_021846505.1 Bacillota bacterium | reverse complement strand
AGTTGGGGTGGAGTGTTCATGGGGGCTAACTTCGCGTTCGAGCCCCCGATTCCTTTGCGAAAGTATTCCGACTATGGCGCCAGCTAAATTACCCGTGTTTCCACATTCTGTGTGCGGAAGACCTGCTTTTAGGCAGCGCGGCCGCCTCGGCGGAGCGCGCTGCCCTGTCTTGGGCCATGGCCTGGGTCATTATCGAATACGTGGCCAATCTGGCCGCGTCGCTGGACACCCATCTCCACTGGGCCGCGCATCTGTCCGTCTTCTCGGACTTCCAGGCCAAAGCGGCCCTCGCCGCTTCGAGCTGGCATCCGGTGGCCCTCACCGGGGGCCCACTCGTGGTGGCGGCCGCCGCCCTGGCTGGGGCTGCGTGGTGGTTCAACCAGCGGCAGCTGGCCATTTAAGGCCGGGGTGGCCCACGGCGCGGCATTGGCTAGCCGTGCGTGGGCCAGGCAAACGGCGGCATCCACACATAGGTGTGGCCATTGGCCACCCAATAGACGAACTCCCCCTGGGGTTCGGTGGAGAGCCTAACCGCCGGCCCCGGATTTAAGGGGTGCCATGTCAGCTGGCCGTGGCGGTTCGGCCACGCTGCGGCGGCCTTTCCTGACGCAGACGTTTCAAACAGCCAGCGGCCCATGGAGTACAGCCGCTCGCCCGCGCTCAGCACGATCGTGGCATGGTGCTGGCCGCTGAACGCGGTCAGCGCTACCGTCGCCGGTCCGTGAAAGGATAGCGAGGACTGCTGCTGTGGTCCTTGCTGGGCGGCCCAGGTGGGCCCCCACACCGGGAGGGCCAGCACTTGCGCATTGGCGAGCAGCGGCGGCGCCGAGGCCCGTGCGCGCGCAAATCTGCGTGTGGCCCAGTTGTAGGTGCCCGAGCTGGTGACAGCCCCGCCGCCGTTCGCCTTGAGCGTCGCGACGAACAGCTGGTGCCCCAGTCCGTTCAGCACGAAGTAGGGCGCGGAAATTCTCGCCAAGGCGGGCGGCGTGGCGTTGGACGCAAATGCCGAGAGGCCAAACGCAACCCAGCCATTCGCCAGCGGCACCAGAAACCTGGTGGGCTCCAGCGGGATGGCGGTCGCCCCCCACCGGTCTTGGGCCAAATTCCACCACTGCGTCGGTGGCTGGGTGCCGTTCGGGTTGGAGAAGTCGTTAAAGAACGGAAAGTGCACGATGACCTCGTTAGTGGAAGTGGGGTAAGGCGGCGCGACGTTCATCAGGTGGCTGGGCGACGAGGGGCTCGGCACCACCCGCATCAGGGGAATGGCGGGCCCCGCCGCCGGCAGCAGCCACCACCGGGACCCGCTCCCGCTCCACAGCACGCCATCCGCCAGCACCCCGCTGGCGGCGCCCGCGCCCGGGGGGGCGCTCAGCACCCGACTGCCCAGGGGCCCGGTCGGCAGCGGCTGCCCGGCCACCGGCGACCACGCACCGCTATCCACGTGAACAAAGGCATGGGGCCCGGTTCCTTCCGCCCAAGCCAGGGTCACGGCCGCTTGGGCCTCCTCCACCACGCGCACCGCGCCCGCTTTGCCTGCAAATTGATACACAAAGTAGCCGCCCGGCTCTGCAGTGCCCGCCAGGAGCTGGCCCTGCGCGGCCAGGTTGTACACGGCGGGTGCGACACCTCCTGGAGCCCGCAGCACCAGCGCCGTTCCCCCGCGGCTCACCGCCAGCCCCGCGCGGATCGGGCCGATTCGATAGGCCGCAGACGGCGCGGCCGCCGTGATTGTGCGGACGGAGTACATCTGGAATCCCGGCGCCACGGATTTGGCGGCCACGGCGCCGCGCGCCGCGGCGCCAAATGGCTGGAAGGCCACAGGGGTGCCCCTGGCCACCAGCAGGTTCATCCCCCCGCGGAGCGCCGTCGGAGTGAATGGCAGCGAAGGAGCCACCGCCGCGGTGCGAAGCGCCAGTGCGTACCCGCCGGCCGCCAGCACCAGCGCGGCCGCCGCGGCCCAGCCCCAGTGCCGCGGCCGCGCCCGAAAGCCCATACGCCGGGCGCAGGCGTCTGCCTCCTGGGTCCAGGCCTCCCAGTCAAACTTTATCTCCGATGCCGACGGGGCTGGCTCCAGCGAGCGAATCCACTCCTCGGCCGGCATGGCGGCCGTCCCACTCTGGCCCAGCAGGGCCTGCAAGCGCCGCAGCACGGCTGCCAGCCGATCGGTGCTGACACCCGCTTGGCGCGCCGCCTCCGGCGCCACCAGGCCGCTGTACAGCGCCAGCGCCGCGAGCGCCCGGTCTCTCGCCGAAAGGCGACTCAAGGCGCGGTGCCAAACGGCGTCTGGCGCTGCCGATGGGAGCGCGGCGCGCCCGGCCTGCTGGAACAGCACCGTGGGGCGCGGCGCCTCGGAGCCGCCTTGGCGGAGAAGCCGCAGAAACACTTGGCGCGCCGTGCGCTGGGCGGCATCCGCGCTCTGTGTGAGGCGATACGAATAGCGCAGTACGGGGAGGGCCCACTGCTCCATGTATGCGCGCAGCCAGGGCGGCGGGTCGCCGCCGTCGCTTGGTGCAGGCCGTGGAGGGCGGCCGCCGGACCCGTAAGCCGCGCGCTCCCAGCGTGCGACGTCAAATTGCACCGGGGAAGGGTCGAACCGCGGCGGCCCACAGCGGTCGAGCCATTCCTTCAGCTCCGCGTCAGCGGCACTCTCTGAACGGTCACTCACTGCGATCCCTCCCCTTCCCACAGGCGCTCAAATCGGCTGCGGGCCCGCACCAGGCGCAGCCGGACTGCATTGGGGGTCATGTTTAGCTCCTGGGCAATGTCCGCCACCGGCCAATCCTCGTAGTAGAAAAGCCACAGGACCTGCTGGTCTCCTGCTGGCATTCGGTCAATGGTGGCTTGCACGGCCAGCCGCGTTTCGAGGTCCGGCGTGCTGGCGGACCACTCCGCCACCCGATGAGACAGCTCGCGCTTTCGGCGCCGCAAGCGGTCTAGGGCCAGGTTGCGCGTCACCGTGTACATCCACGGCAGCGATGGCGCGCCGCCGGGGTGGCTCTGGCCCCAGCGCAGGAGTTTGACAAACGCGTCCTGAACAACATCCTGCGCGTCTTCTGGGTCCAAGAGATAGGTAAAGGCAAAGTGCGCCAGCCGGTCGCCCCAGGTCCGGACGTAGGGGACAATCCAATCATGGCGATCAGGGTTGCGCAGGTCGCTTTCCATGCCACACAACACTCCCACCCCCATAACGCTTAGCGCCCGCACTTAATGTCACGAAAGCGGACGTCCTTGTGCGAAGGCTGAGCGGCCAGCCTCTCGGCGGATGCCCCACCCATCCGGACCGCGCTATGCACGGTGCCGGGGAATCGGCTGGACGCGGGGCTCCGTTCCGGGATGGCGAGAGCATTCGCACGCATGAGAGGTGTGTGGGGCGCGGCCAGCTTGGCCGGATTAAGCACGTGGATGCTGCAAAGTGCGCTGGGCGGCGCGGTCGACCGTTGGCCGGCCGCACGGCTCGGCTGGCAGGCGTGGGACAAGCGGGCTGCCTGGGCGCCATCGAGCGCCCAGCGCGGCAGCGCTCGCTGCACCAAGGGTGGCTGGCATATTCGGTGCCGTGCAGGGTGGCAGCGCTGAGATCGTGGGCCCAGGGGCAGCCGTTGGGCCAGCGGCAGCTTGCCGCGGCCCATTCCGTGCCCTGCTGCCGGTTGGGTCCGCGGAGAGCCCTTCGCCCCCTGCGCCCAGCCCCAACTGGCAGGCACAGAAGCCGGGTTTGGGGGCCGTCCGGCACTGTCCTCGCAGCGCCAGTGTCCTCGTGGTGGGCATGGCTTGAAGCCTCATCGGAGGCGGGTATGATGTGCTGCGCTCCGACGGCGGCGTCCACCTCCTTGATGGACTCAGCTTGCTGTGCGCCGCCGACGGGCTGGCCGTGGTGGCGGGCACGCTCCTGGCTCGCCGGGTGACCCAGAGGCTCAAGGGCCACATCTATGGCTCGTCCCATCTGCTGCAGGGAGCGTTTTGGACCACCTTTGCGGCCAGCCACACCCAAGCCGTCACCGTGCCGGCGCGGCGCCTCATGCGCGTAGCCAGCGGCTTCATTGGCGTGGGACACGGCCCTGCTGCTCGAAACGGTGCCCGATGCACTCCAGGCGCGGAGGATGAGCGTCCACGCCGCCACCTATGGCGGGGTTGTGCGCCGCTCGCTGCTGTTCACCGGAATGCTCTTGGTGCTGGTGGGGGCGCGGGGCGCAGCCCTGAGCGCCGGGATCGGGTCGAGGGTGGTGGGCATGGGCTGGTGGCTCACGCTGGGCCGGCACTGGCCGCACGACAGCCCGACGGCCCCAGAGGCGCCGCTTGCCCAGGATTCCGCCGACGGCGCGCGGATCCAGAGCCCAGCCATCCATCGATCCTCGGAGCGCCTGTCGGCCCGAGTGGCCGGCTTGCCAGCGACTCAGGGGGTGCGTGCGATTGGGGCACCACCCGCGAAGGATCCCCAGGCAGCGAACTGTCTGGGGCCTCGCTTCCGCGTCGCACGCGGGGAAGGCTCAGCCGCTGTAGGCTTGGATCGCCTGGGCCAGCCTGGCGACATTTGGCACACCCAGGCCCGTGGCAGCATCCCACCCCGTGCCTGCTTGGCAGTGCCAATTGCTGCTGGCGGGGACATCCTGCAGCCCACCCTGGTTGGCGATCGCGTAGAGCGTGGGGGGTAGGAAGCCCAGCGGAGGTCCCGCCGACTGATCCAGCAGCGCGGTGATGCCGACCCAGTTGGGTGACGCAAACGAGGTGCCGCCCCAGCCGTCGGTCCAGCCCGCTTGCGCGGTCGTGTAGGAAGACGACGAGTCGTAGATCGAATAGCCCGTGTAGGGATCAGCGTTGAGCGACACGTCGGGGAATCCCTTGCCGGCTGCGCCTGCCAGGCCGGCTCGGCAAAGTAATCCGCAAAGCCACCGCCCGAGCCCACCGGGAAGACGGCGCCGCGCAGCGGAGTCACCTTGCGGTAGCCCAGAGCGGCATATGCCTTCCGCGGCGCCCTGCTCGAACTGGTGGTTCATCAGCACCGCGTAGCCGCGCGTTTCGAAGTGCTCGGCCTCGCCCCAGGACACCGACATGACATTGGGCACCACACCGTGGTAGCGGTTGACCACCCCGTTAAACAGGTCGATAAACCCGCTGTTGGTGTTTGGGGCCACGTATACCTCGATGTTGGCCCCGGGCGCCATCGACCTGGACTGCTCGACGTCGAGGGAGCTTTCCGAGCCGCCCTGACCGGCGCCGGACGCCCCGCCGGTGGGCATGGTGCGGTCCACACCGATTTCCGTCTGCGATCCCGTGCGGTGGAGGCCGTAGCACTGCCAAAACTGCGGCGGATCCTTCGTCAGCAGCGGGGCCAAGGTGGCGATGGCCTGTGAATGAGAGACGCCTGGGCTGGGTCTTCTGGCCGTGTCGGGCCTCGAAGCGTTCTTTCTGCTGGTCATGGCCGGCTATGCTCTGCCTTGCGTGATCGAGTACCTGCACGGCTCGTACTTTCTGGCCAGGCAAGCCGTCGCCTGGCCGTCGGTGGCCACCTTTGTCGGATCGAACGTGTGAGGAGGCGTGGCCGCGCCGCCTCGGCCTCTCTCGCTTGGTGGTGGTGGGGCTCCTGGCCTACTTCGGCCTGGGGCTGTGGCGCTATTGGCACATACGCCCCAGAGCCTGGTCACCGGACTCGCCACGCTCACGCCGTTTTCATCGGCCCTGGCGCCGGCCGCCATGGCGGCCATGACCCGCGCGGGGGCCATGGCGCACCGCTTGGCGCTGCGCCTGCGCTGGCAAACCATGGGCTGGATGCTGTCGGGGGTCGCGGCGGAGTATTTGTATGGGAGGGGACGGTTGGGCTGGCCCCTTACTTTGGCGCTCTCAGGCACTGGCGCGCCGCTTCTGGCCACCCAGCTGAACCTCGACCGCAGCGAGTGGGCGCCGCCGCCGGCCAGCTTGGCGGGGCCTCGGAGCTGGAGGCGATTTCTGCCGCTCTTGGCCTTCATCCGGCCCGTCTTCCTGGTGGCCGCCGGCAGCGAGGGCAGCGAGGGCAACGAGGGCTTGTTTGCCTCCTTCGCCCTATACCTTTGGGTCATTCGGCTGCCCATCGCGTGGGTGGGCTGATGCGCAGCGGTCAGCACGGCTCTCGGAGCACTGGCTGTTGGGCGGGTGGGCCGCTTGGCGGACAGGGCCTGCGAGCCTTCCTCCCGCGCTGCGTGGTGCTCGGTACTGGCCATGTACGGGCCATAGCCGTCTCCCTGTCGCCGGTGTGGGCGGTGGCAGCGCTTTCCGTGCCGCTCTATCCCTTTCTGGGGGCCGCCAGCCAGCACGCCGCGGCCGAGGTGGCGGCCGCCCATCCCGGCGCCGTGATGGGCCTGGCCAGCGGGCTGGCGGGCTTGGCCACGGCGGTGGGGATTGCCCTCATGGGCCTGGGCGACACGCGCTTTGGTCCCCGCTGCGAGCCGTGCGGAGCCAGCGGCTGATCGCGCTGATCGCGCTGATGATGCTGTCCCTGCCGGCCCTAGCGGCGCTGGCGCGCCGGAGCCGGCCGCCCGGCGCCCCTTCGCTGGCCGAACGCTAAGCCCCTCTCACCGCCGGGCGCTCCCAGAGCTGATGGGCCGCGATCCGTTTGCGGCGGGCCGCCCCCGGTGCTACCGTCTAGCCGACAAGAGACTGGCGGGGAGTGATCGGAGTGACGGTGGCGATGACCCGATGGAGTGACAACTTGCCCGAGCGCCTGCTGATGGGCCCCGGGCCGTCCCCGGTGCCGGCGGCCGTGCGGCTGGCCATGGCCCGGCCCATGCTGGGCCATCTGGACCCGGCCTTCCTGGCCATCATGGACGGCGTAGTCGAGAATCTGCGCTGGGTCTTTGGGACCCACAATCGGCTGGCGCTGCCGCTCTCGGGCACCGGCAGCGCGGGCATGGAAGCCGCTGTAGCCAACTGGGTGGAGCCGGGCCAGCACATTTTGGTGGTGGCGGCGGGGCTGTTTGGCCAGCGGCTGGCCGATGCGGCGGCCCGGCAAGGCGGCGCCGTGGACGTCCTCGAGGTGCCGTGGGGCACGGCCCTGGACCCGGGCCAGCTTGAGGATAGGCTGGCGCACACCCAGGTCCCCTACCACGTGGTAGCACTGGTGATGGCGGAAACGTCCACCGGCGTCCTTCAGCCAATGGAGGGTCTTTCGGACATGGTGCACCGGCACGGCGCCCTGTTTTTGGTGGATGCGGTCACGGCTATCGGGGGCATGCCGGTGGACGTGGACCGGCGGGAGCTGGACGTGGTGTACGCCGGCACCCAAAAGTGCCTGGCCGTGCCGCCGGGCCTCGCCCCTTTCACCGCCAGCGAGCGCGCGCTGGACGTGCTGCGCCGCCGCCAAACCCCGGTGCCCAGCTGGTACTTGGACCTGTCCATGCTGGAGCGCTACTGGGGTGGCGAACGCTTCTACCACCACACCGCGCCAGTGAGCATGATTTACGCCCTGGCCGAAGGACTGTCCCTCGTGCGCAGCGAGGGGCTGGAGGCGCGCTTCGCGCGGCATCGCCAAGCGAGCGAGGCGCTGGCAGCGGGGCTGGAAGCGTTGGGGCTGTCCCTGGTGGTCGATCCATCGGTGCGCCTGTACTCCCTCACCACCGTATACATCCCCGACGGCGTGGAGGACGCCGCGGTCCGCGGCCGCCTGCTGAATGACTTCCACGTCGAGATTGGCGGTGGGCTCGGGCCCTTTAAGGGCCGCGTCTGGCGCATCGGCACCATGGGCGAGGGGGCGCGCCTGGAGCCCATCGCGCGGGTGCTGTCCGGGCTGGAATCGGTGCTGCAGCGCCAGGGCGGCGTGGGCGCGGCCGTGGCGGCTTGGCATCCGGCGTAGCGGGTGCGGCACCCGCTAAAACGGCGGCTCCGCGGGCCATGGATGGTGCGCCAGCTCCTGCAGGGCCTGGCGCCAGCGGTCCACGCGGTCAGCCACCGACAGCTCTGCCCAGTGATTTTGGCGCCAATAGTCCTGGCCGGGCAGGCCGCTCGCTTGGCTCACGACCACGCCCGTCAAGTCAGGCGCGTCGTGGCCCAGGCACCACTGCTCAATGACGTCCAGCAGCTGCGGCACTTGGCGCAGCGGGTGCAGCCCGCCCAGCTCCGCCCCCAGCTGGCTGTACGGGACCGTGTCCCCGATGCGGGCCTTGGCCACCAGCAGCGGCCAGGCTTGGCGCGCCAGCGCCGAATAGTCGGCGCCGCCCGCGGTGCTGGGCATGCGAAGCCACAGCGCCGCGACGGCGGACGCGGGCACCCACACCCATTCCTGGCCAGGGCCACCGCCTTCGGACCCGGAACCCAGCCCCGCCTCTGCCGCCGCCGTGCGGAGGATTTTCCCCATCGGCCCATCGGGCACGGCGAGCATCCAGCCAGAGCTCACCGGCTGAACGCGCGTTTGAATGTCTTGGGCGGCGCCGCGCAAGCGCACCGTCGCGGTCAAGGCCTGCCGCCCTTCCAGATACTGCTGCAGGGCCTCGGTCAAGATGGACGAAACGCTGTCGCCCTGCGCCAGCACCTCCGCGCGCTCCCAGAGCGGCAGGTCGGACTCGCGGATGTACACGGTCTTTTTGGGCACGCGCTCCCTCCTTCAGTGTTTTGCCCGCCCTCGCCGACAATCCTCGGCAGCCAGCCTCCACGGCTTGTCGGCCGCGCACCTTGCGTGGCGCCGACGCAGCGGGAGTAGCCTCAGTATAGTCGACAGCCAGCTAGGGCGGACGGAGAGCCACATCGGCCCACTGCGACCGCATCCACTCCCTGGCACGCTGCTGAACCTGCTCCGGCGCTTCGGTAGTGTCCAGCATCAGCAGGGGACCTAGATTCAGCGGAGCATACCGCGCTTGCACCCGGGACGCCTGCTCGGCCAAGTTGTCCCCGTCCTGGTGGCCCGGGTGGCGATGCCCCTCCCGAGCCCGGCGGGCAAAGCGCTCCAGCAGAACGGGAGCGGGCGCCGTGCAGCACACCTCCGCCACCTCGTAGCCCCAGCGCTCAGCCAACGCTCCCAGCGAGCCCGCTGCGGCGGCACTAAAGTTGGCCTCCGCCACCACCCCCGCCCCCCCTGCCATGAGCAAGCCCAGCACACGGTCCATGAGGTCGTAGCTGACGGCGCCCAACTTTTTCGACCACTCCCGATCGCCCACGCCCAGTCGGTCAAACAGCAGCTCCTTGAAGTCGTCGCGCGACACGAGCGGGTACGTGAGCACGCCGGCCAGCTGCCGCGCGACCGTGGTTTTGCCGCTGCCGGGATGGCCTGACACGACCAGCAGCTGCCTCGGGCAGGCAGAGCGGCCTCCCAGCTCCTCAATGCTTCTGGTCGCCATGGCGGGCGGCCCCCTTCCAGGCCGGTGGCTGGCCTCTGCCATATATTACGCTCCCAGCCCACTTTTCTGGGGGCTCGCTTCCCGCCCACGCACGCTGAACCGCATCGCCTGGATTTGGCTCAGCCCCCCGGGCAGGAAGCGCTCGGCGGGTGGCGAATCTTGCTGGTGGAGGTGCATCCGTTGAGCCAGGCGGTATCCAACGAAGGCGAGCTGGGAGGCCGGATCCTGGCGCCGTATGGTGCGTTTGCGTTTACGCTGGGGTTTGGGTGGTTTGTGCTGGCGCCGCTGGTGCCCTCAGAAATGGCGCGGCTGGCCGCGCCGCTGTGGGCCATCCTGCTGCTCATTTCCCTCTATGGGTACGCCATGGTGGCGGGCGCCCTGCCGGCGGGCTACTACGTGAGCCGCCGCGGCCCGGGCCCCGCGCTGGTCCTATCGGCGGTGCTGACGTTTGCCGGCCTCACCCTCCGGGCCTTGGCCACGTCGTATGACGTGTTCCTAGCTGGCCAAATTGTCGCGGCCCTGGCCTATCCGTTTTTAATTGCCCCCATTGGGTCGGTACTCCGAATGTCGGGGGTCAAGGCGACCAAGACGGGCACCGGCGTGGTGATTGGCACGCTCTTTTTGGGCATGGCGTTTGGCGCGCTGGCCGGCGGCCACCTGGGCTCCTCCAGTGGGCTGTGGGTGGCGGTGGTGCTGAACGTACTGGCCGGCGGCTGGCTGGCACTGCTGGCTGTGCGCCAGCCGCCTCACCGCGACCGCGCGTTGGGCCCCCTCACCTTGGCGGTGCACCCGCGCTGGATCGTAGGCTTCGTCGTCGCCTCCACCAGCGTCATGTTTGGATCCATCGCCACGGCGGCGCTGGCCCACCTCCACGTCCCGCTCGCCGCGGTCATCGGGGGCAATCTCACGGCACTGACGTTTCTCGGCTCGGCGGTGGGCGCCGCCGCCTTTGGCTGGATTGCCCAGCGCATGGACCAAGCCAGCGACGGGCTGGAGCGCGGCTTGGGGGTGGCCGCGCTGGCCCTGACTCTAATCGCCGCCGCCTTCTTGATTGGCGCCATCCCCATGGCCGCTGGGGGGCTGTCGCTGACCTTTCTGCTGTTGGGCATCGCCGGCAATGCCTGGTACACCCTGGCGCTGGAAGACAGCGCCCGGGCCGCAGTGAGTGCGGGGGCCGCGGGCTTGGCCACCGCTGGCTACAGCCTGGCCTCCAATGTGGGCGTGGCGCTGATCCCAGTGCTGCTCGGGCCCCTCGCGATTTCCGCAGGGGGCGTGTGGATGGCCGTCACGGGTGCCCTGGTGGCGCTGGGCGCAGCGGTCACGCTGTTCACGCGGGGCGGCACGGCGGAGCCGGCCGCGGCCTGAGTCGCCTCGGGGAGGGCGAGCGGCCGCGGCCCGGCCAGAGCGGCGTGCTTTAGCCGCCGGCCGCATACACGAGATTTTGGGCGTTGGCGTTCAGGCTTTGCAGCGTGCTGCCGCCACTGGTGATGGAAAACTGGAACACGACGGGGTTGCCCGTGAACACCGAACTGCCCGAGGCGGCCGCTCCCAGCGGCACACTCCACGTCACGTCCACGTTCCCGTTGGAGGAGGCGGCCTCGGCCACCGTCCCCACGAAGGTGGACCCGGCCAGATGGTGATTGTGGCCCGTGACCAGCATGACATCCGCAGCGATGCTGCTGACGGCCGATCCGGGCACAAAGTTCAACACGTTTTGCGCCGGGGTCGGCAGGGCGGACACCTGGCCATTGGTGAAGGGCCCTGGTGGGGGGCCGCCGGGAATCGACACCGTTTTCCACGTGTGCCATCCGCCGAAGTTGTGCCAGCTCCACTGCACCGCAGCGGTGACCGGCACGGGAGGGCCCAGCGAGGACGTCCCCAGCAGCGACACCTCCACCGGCACCGACGATTGCCCCGGCTGAAGGGTGCCGCTGCCGCCGCCAATGTCCGAGCCCGCCAGATACTCGGTGTCGGTGCCCAGCACTTCGTTGGTGGCGGGATTTACAAACGTGGCTTTCACCCTCAGCGTAGCCACCGGCGACGACAGGTTGTTGGTGGCTTGCACCCAAAGGGCGGGACTGTCCAAGGTATAGTCCCAGCCCACCATGGTGAGCGCCAGCGACGGGGCAACGGTGGCGCTCACCGACGAAGAGGCCGAAGACGCCGATCCGGCGGGACTGGAACTCGTGGACGGCGGCTGCTGCGACGACGGGGATTGCGTGGGTGGCTGCTGCGCCGGGGCGGCCCCCGGAGCGGCACCACACCCGGCGGCGAGCAGAGCCGACCCTGCCATGAGTGCCAATGGGGGCCATCGCTTGTCCACAGAGGACCCTCCTTACTTCTTTCTGCCTTATTTCTGCCGTATTTGCGCACGTGTGTTTGCGGCCGGCGGCCTGGGCAAGCGCCGCCCAACGGCCGTCTCTCCAAAGGGATAGCGCCGGGCACTCGCCTAACCGAGGCCGTCTGGCGGCTCAGCGCTGTAAGGGTGGCGCCACACCTGGTTTCGGATCTGAGACCAGCGGTGGCGCCGCACACCCACCGAGGCGTCGGGATCCAGGCCATTCTTCACAAAGAAGTCGGCACCCGGGATTCCCTGCATGTGGGGGGCTTCCGCCACCACCACCGCGGTCAGATCGGGAATGCCCTGCGCGATGCACCACCGCTCGATGCGGTCCAGCGCCTGCTGTCCCACCTGCCTCGGGATGATATGGGTGCCGCACCGGCGGTTGACCTCGAGGGCCAGCTGCTTGTAACTGATGGTTTCCTGGGCGGCGGCGACGCTGACCAGCACCGGCCACGCGGCGCGATTTTTTTCTAGCGCTCCCATACGTTCCCTCCCAGAGCAGGGCATGACTGGCCCACTCCCCACTCAAATGCAGCCGCCCTGACGGGGATGCCGTCCCAGGTGGTGCCCGGGTGCACCTGGTCCCACTGCGCGCGGGTCATTACCGTGCGCACGCGCCGCTCGCGCACCACCAGCACTAAGTCATTCCAGGCATATCCCTGCGCTCCCGGCCGGTCGGGGCGGCGCGGCAGCTTGGCCGCCTGCTGGAGCGCGGCGCTGAGTGACCCGTCGCCCCCGCGCTCCCTCCATCGGCGGCGCGCATGAGCCGTCACCTTTGTCCTCTGTATCCCGTTCAGCTTTGTCATCCCCTTCATCCCACACCTCCCAACGCCATAAGGTCTGCCTGCGGGTGCATACCCCTCCTGGTCGGCTCTCTCTACACACCCCCACTTGGCCGACATATGACATTATACCACCATAGGATTATAGACGTCTAGATGTCGGGTTCACCCCGGGGACAAGTTATGGGGAGCGGGGCGGCGGCAAAGGGCGCGGGCGGCAAGGCGAAGCGGGGCACCACCAGGCAGCGGCGCGAACAGCGGGGAAGGTGGGGAGCGCCTAAGTCCCTTGCCTCATCATCCGACTTGGCGAGCGACGGGGCGATCTGCTTGATACCAGGTGCGCTCGTGGCGCAGGCAGTCGATGAGGCCCAAGATTGCGGTTACCGACTCGGCCGGACCTCGCACCAAGTACACGGGGAGAAACAAAATATCGGCGTAGGCGCGGCGGATGCAGGCGGCCACAACGAGCTGCACGGGATAGGCGGCCATTAGCCACACCGCCAGCGTCGAATGCCAGGGGCCCACCAGGGCCGGCATGTGGAACAAAACCTGCAGCCCCACTCCGAGCGCGGCCAGCAAGCCAAAAACCGGGATGATGTAGATAAATAGGTAGAGCAGCACTTCGAACCGCCCTCCGCGCAGGTCCCAAAAGTCCCGCAGTGCCGCACTCCGCATCCAGGCGAACAACACCGTGTTTTGGCCGCTGGCCCACCGCCGCCGCTGGCGGATATACCCGCGCAGCGTCGCGGGCGCCAAGTCCTCGGACACGGCCTCGGGCACATAGCGCACCTGTACGTGTGCGCGCATCACGCGGAGGCTGAAATCCGTGTCCTCTCCCGGGCGATCTTCGCAAAATCCCCCCACCCGCTCTATCACCGCGCGGGTTGCACCCATGGTCGATCCCGTAATCGGGCACGTGCCGATGGTGGCGCGGGCCGGCAAGTCCACCGCATAGCTCACCATATTGTCGATGTCCACCAGCCGTGTAAGCAGATTCACGTGGGGGTTGCGCACGATGCACCGCCCCTGCACCACCTCGGCGTCGCCCGCCGCCAGCGGAGCCGCTAGGTGCATCACTGCGTCGGGCCGCAGAATGTGGTCGGCATCGATAAACACCAGCACGCTGCCAGCCGCCTGGCGCACCCCCACGTTTAGTGCGGCGGCCTTGCCGTGGGGCATTCGGCGGTGGATGACGCGCAGCCGCGCGTCTTCGAGGGCCATCGCGTCCAGGATGGCACCCGTGTGATCGGTCGAGCCATCGTCCACCACGACAACCTCGAAGCGGCTCACGAAGGGGGGCAGCGCTTGCAGCAACGCCGCCTGAACCGTGGCGGCAATCACGGCGGCTTCGTTGCGGCAGGGGATGATCACGGACACCGCATGCCCGCCCGGCACCGTGGGCGGGGAGAGCGCGGCCCCTTCCGCAGCATCGCTGCGCAGGGCCAAGATGATGAACACGTAGGCACGCAAGGCGTAGGGAATGCAAATCAGAAGATACAGCATGGACACCGCGATTAGCCCGCCGCCCACCCTACCAGCACCCCTTCCGCTGGCGACCGCTTGGCGAAGGCGCAGTCTGCGCCCATCGGCGTTCGGCGCCCGATGCCTGCCGTGCCCTTCGGCGCACGCAGCTGATAAACGCCGCACCGGGCCCGCGCGTCGCGCGTTCCACTCTCGCTGCCTGGCCTCTCACCGGCGCCAGTATACTCGCCCGCGCGGCGCCGGCCATTAGGGCGAACGCCCCTGGAGCCATCGTCCCTTAAGAATCTCACCGGCACGCCGGGCTGTCATAAGAGACTTTTTAGATCGGCAGGCGGAGCCGCGGGCAAAGGGCCAGGTGCCGCGGCATTTCACCGCACGCGCATCCCGCGCAACCTTTGTTTGAGGAGGCCGCCCCCCGTTCAGCACGGCGTGCTACAATGTGGCACGCCAACGCGTGAAGCACCGGTAGCGTTGCGGAGGTGGCGATGGCAGGCGGGGACTGGGACGAACGGCTGGAGGTCGAGCGCGCAGTGCAGCGCCACTTTCCTGAGTGCGTGCTGGTGGGTGGCACCGCCGCCGCGCTGCACGCCCAGCACCGGGTGTCGTGGGATGTGCATTCCGTCCTCACCGATCTGCGCGAGCGATTTCCGGCGGTGCTGGCGCAGCTGGAGGCGCTGGCGGGGTGGAAGACCGCTCGCTTGGTGTCGCCTGTGCTCATCTTGGGAAACTTTCACGGCATCGATGTCGGCATCCGCCAGCTGCGTCGGGCGGCCCCTCTGGAAACGACGGCCATTCAGGGGTGGTGGTCCCCACTCTAGGCGAAATGGTGCGCATCAAGGGGTGGCTAGTGGCCACGCGCAACGCGGTCCGCGATTACTTGGACTTGGCGGCCCTCGCGGACCGGGCCGGAACAGCGGCGGCGGCTCACTTGGCGCCGCTGGACGGGCTCTATCCCCAGCCGACGCCATCCGCGTCGCCGCTGCAGCAATTGCTGAAGCAACTCGCGGAGCCAAACCCATTTGACTTTGATGCCAAGGCCGAGACGCTCGACGGGTGGCGCGAGTTGCAGCCCCCCTGGACCAACTGGGCGTATGTGACCCGCTCCTTGCAATCCTTGGCCGTGAACGTGCTGGAAGAGTCGGCGGGGGGTTCGGCATGAAGCATCGGCATTTGCTTCCTGGCTTTGAGATGTCCACCGCGGCGATTGCCGACGTGCTGGAGCGCGGCAGCCTGGATGACTGGCGCGAGCTGGCGCGGGCCGTGCGTGCCGACCCCGAGGGACCCTCCGCCCGAGCGGTGGAGCGGGTACTGGATTTCGGCCCGCACCTGTACGGCACGTCCCCGCTGTGGCGGGCTTTCCTGGCGGCAGGCCGGTCGGGCGGCCCCCCCGTCGACCGGGCCTAATTGGCCGCGGACGCTGCCGGGCGGCGCCCGCCCATGGGCACCAATGGAGGACGGGGGCGAGATCCCCGTGGCCGCGTGGCCCCCGGATCCGTCACTTGCGTCCCCGCGACAGAATCGACCCCCCGGAACGCTGTCGGTGACGAATCGACTGTGCACCGCGTCCCTCCCTCGCGCTGCGCGGTGATCCGGCAGGACTGGTTCGCGTTGGGCCAGGGCCCGGCCATTCACGAAACCCGGACCAGCGCCTGTCCCTCCCAGCACAGGGATCATCTCTGCCCCCCCCCGTGGCGCCTCGGTGAGGTTGGCTGCCGCGGAAAACAGCGGAGCCAGTTCAGGGTAGCCCCGCACGGACCAGCGGTGCCGCGCGGAGGAACCTTCGCGCCAGGCGCCATCGGGCCCCTGTCCGGTGGAGTGCGGAGCGACTGCGGAGCCGGGGGGTCGCACGCCCGCCAGACCGAGAGCCCCCCGCTGTGCGGCCGGTTGCCTCAGGAGAGCGCCGCCCGCCGCGACGGCAAGGTCACCGTAAATACGGTCCCCCGCCCCAGCTGCGATTTCACCGCGATGTGGCCGCCGTGTGCCTGCACCAGCCGGTCGGCCACCGCCAATCCCAAGCCAGTGCCCCCGGTCTGCCGGCTGCGGCTGGTGTCCGCGCGGTAAAACCGCCGAAACACATGCGGCACATCGTGGGGGGCAATCCCGCGGCCGGTATCCTCGACGGCAATCGTGACGGTGCCATCGGCAGCGGCCCGCGCCGCTACCTCCACCCGGCCACCGGCCGGGGTATAGCGCACCGCATTGGCCACCAAGTTGACCAGCACTTGCCGAAGCCGGCCGGCGTCGCCGTCGATGGGGCTCAGCCCGGGATCGGCGCGGCAAGCCAGGTCCAGCTGCTCCAGCTGGGCCAGGGGCCCAAACAAATCGCCCACCTCCTCGACCAGCGCCGCCACATCCACGGCACCCCACGCCAAATGCAGCTGGCCCACATCGCCCAGCGACACGTCGCGCACGTCGTCGATGAGGCGGTTCAATGCGTGGGCCGCGTCGCCCAGCTGGCCCACGGCCGCCTGGTCCAGCGCGATCGCCCCGTCCTGCAGCGCCTCGAGGCGCCCGAGCAACAGGGCGAGGGGATGGCGCAGCTCATGCGCCACATCCGCAAAAAACTCTCGGCGCACGCGCTCCGCCATCGCCAGCCGATCTGCCAGCCGATTCACCGCGCGAGCCAGATCCGCCACTTCATCCACGCCCTCCACCGGCACGCTGGCCCCACCGTCAAACTCCAGGCGCTCCACGGCGTCCCGCAGGCGGGTCAACCGGTCCGTCACCACGCGGCTCAGCCAGGTGGCCACGGCCCCGGCCACCGGCACAACCGCCACCAGCAGCACCCAGGGTGGCAGCTGCCACACGGCCCCGGCCACCGTGGCCGCGCCGACCACCCCCACCGCCAGCATCATCATGGCGCGCGCCAGCCGTGCGCGCAGCCGGCGCTCGTAGGGGCGTGTCCTCATGAAGGTGCCACTAGCTTGTAGCCCACGCCGTGCAGGGTTTGAATCAGGTCGGGGTGCGCCAGCTTTTTGCGGACATGGCTGATGTGGCTGTCCACAGTGCGCTCGTACTCCTCAAAGTAGTCGCCCGTGGCCGCCTGCAGCAGCTGCAGCCGTGTGAAGGCTCGGCCCGGGTGCCGAATCAGGGCGGCCAGCAGCTTATATTCCGTCAGCGTCAAATCCAGCGCTGCGCCATTCTCCCGCACCACGTGCTCGGGCTCGTCCAGCTCCAGCGGCCCGCACCTGAGCGCTTCGGCTGCCGCCGGCGCTGCGCTCGGCGCGGCGCGGCGCCGCACCGCACGGATGCGCGCCACCAGCTGGCGGAGACTCACCGGCTTGACCAAGTAGTCATCCGCTCCCAGCTCCAGCGCCACCACGATATCGGGCTCCTCGTTGCGCGCGGTCACCATGACGAGCGGGACGGGATCACCCGCCGCGCGAATGGCGCGCACGAAATCCAGCCCACTGCCTTGGGGCAGCATCCAGTCCACCACCACCACGTCCGGACGCGACGCCTGCCACTTGGCCTGGCCGTCGGCGCCCGTGCCCGCCTCCTCGACGTCGTACCCTTCCCGGCGGAGATAGGTGGCCATCACCGATCGCAAGACGCTGTCGTCTTCCACCAGCAGCACGCGCTCGCTCGTCGTCACCCCGCCTCTCGTCGCACACTCATCGCACACTCATCAGACCGCATCGCATCCGCCGATCTGGAGCCCCGCCGCTGTGCCCAGGTGCCCCGCTCGCGGCTCCGGCGGAGCCGCCCTCGCTTCGTTATAGCATCCCAGCCACACGGTGCCGCGCTCTCCACAAAACCGACACATCGCGGCCATCGCTTTCGCACAGGACCAGCAGCGGGCCTCCATTGATCGCGCCGCGGCACCGGGTACGGTAGCAGCGCCGGATGCAGACGGCACTGCTGACCCGGCCGCGAGATGGCCGAAGCCGTCTGGGCGGCCAGCAGGGCGCGGTGGCTCACCACGCGAACCAGGTGGTCCCGCTGCTCCGGGCACTGGGCTCGTACGCATCTAATTTGGAGCAGCTAAGGGGTGGATCGAGATGGGACCGATGGCGGGGGCATATGGGCCGTGGGCGGGCGGGTGGTGGTTTTTCTGGCCGCTGGGTTGGATGGTGGTGCTGCTGGCGCTGTTTGGCCTGTGGCGCTGGCTGGGACCTCGCCGCTGGTACGGCCCTGGAGGCGCCGGGCCGTGGGGGCCCGCCGATCCCCTGGCGATCTTGCAGGCTCGATTGGCCCGTGGCGAGATTGACTCGGCGGAATTTGAGCGGCTGCGCGATCAGCTGAAGCGCTGAAGCGGCGGAATCATAGGGGGGGCGAATTCTCGCCCCCCCTTTTCGCGCGCCCCCCAGGCGGCTCACACCGGTGAGCGGTCGTTTCCCGCACGATTGACATCGGCCCCGATTAGTGCTCCACTAGTTATATAACAAGAGCCTTCAGGAGGTACAGCGTGTTCTTGGTGGTGGACTTTGAAAGTCGGCGCCCAGCTTACCTGCAGCTGCGGGACCAGATTGTCCAGGGCATCGCGACGGGGGCCCTGGCGCCCGGCGATTCGCTCCCCTCCGTGCGGAGGCTGGCCAGCGAGCTTGGCCTCAACTTGCACACGGTCAACAAGGCGTTCACCGTGCTGAGGGATGAGGGCTTCGTCCGGCTGACCGAGCGCCAGAGCGCCACGGTGGACCCCAAGCCGGAGGCGCCGTCGGCCGCGGAGCCGCGGCTGGCTGCGGCCCTCACGCCGCTCTTGGCCGAATTTGTCGTCAAGGGCCTCTCCCGCGAAGCCGTAATGGCTCAAGTCGCACATGTGTTGGAGCCCATGAGCTCCCCGGCCCCGGCGTCCCAGACTCCCGCACGCTCGTTTCGGTGGCCGGCTGAGGCCAAGGCGCCATGAGCCCGGCAGCGGCTTGGACGTGGGCCTCCCTGGCCATTACTTACGGGATTATTTTTGGCACCCTGGCTCTGACTCCAGTTATTATGCCGAGCGGCACGCCCTTCGGCGTGCGGATTCCCATGCCTACGCCCGCCATCCAGCAGGCGGTGGCCCAAGCGCGCCGCCGCTTCTGGGTGCGCCTCGCCGCCGCGGGCGCGGCCACCGGCCTCATCGCGGTGCTTCTGGGAGCCGAGCGGCCTGCGCTGGCCCTGGAGTGGATCGCGCTGGGCGGCCTGGGCTTGGGATTTTGGGCCTACTACGGAGTCCACCGGGCGCTGAAAGCCACCAAGGCGGCGCAGCGCTGGTACCACGGCCAGCCGACCGGCTCGGCGGCGTCGCTGGCGCCGCGGGAGACAGGCGGCACGGCGGGCCCGAAGGGACGGGTGGGCGGCCCCGACGGATTTCAGCTGGTGGCCTTGGTGATGATAGTGGCACTGGTGGCCCTCATGCTGCTGCGGTACCCGCTGCTGCCTAGCCGCATTCCCATTCACTTTGGAATCAGCGGACAGCCCAACGGGTTTATGACGAAGTCCTACGGCGCGGTGCTCCTGGTGGCGGCGACCCCGGCCGCGCTCACACTCGGGCTGTTGGCGCTCGCGCGCTGGCTGCCACGGGCCCAGCGCCGGCTGGACCCCGCGCAGCCGCACACCTCAGAGATCCAGCAAGAGGTGTTTGTGCACCGCTCGCAGATCGTCTTGGGCCTGTCGGCCGACCTGGTGGCCACCCAGGGTCTGTTCACGTCCCTCATCATCGAGGGGGTGCTGCATCCCAGCCCGGTGCTCCTGCTCACGTCCGCATGGGTGCCGATGCTGGCGCTGGTGGCAGCGGTGGTGGCCATCGCCCTCCAGACGGGCCAAGGCGGAAGCCGCGTGGCCGTGGCAGAGCAAGACCCCCCCACCGGATTGGTGGCCCGCGACGACGATCGGTACTGGCGCGCCGGTGCCCTGTATATCAACCGGGATGACCCCGCCTTGCTGGTGCCCAAGCGGGTGGGGTTTGGATACACCATCAACCTGGGCCATCCGGTCTCATGGGTGCTGCTGGCTGCCATTGTGGCGCTCCTGGTGCTGGCGCCGATGTTAATAAGGGGCCATGCGCCGTGATCGCCCCGGCCAGAATGCCGGCTGAGCCACACGGCGGCGGCGGCGCAAGGCAGTGATCGCCGGATGAATAGCCGGATATGCGAGAGCGGCGCCGCGGGGTATCGCGGGCGCCCCGCCCGGCGCGAGGTGAACCTCGCCCGCGGCCCGGGCATGCACTTGCGGCGGGGCCCCAACGGGGCCGGGACAACGACGTTCTTGCGCGTGTTGGCCGGCGTCCTGCCTCCCCGACGCGGGCAGGTGCGCGTGGCCGGCCGGGATCCCCACCGGGAGCCCGCCGCCAAGCAAGCCCTCGCCCTTGGGGCGACCGCCCGGGGATTTCGCCCCGAATCCGTCCTGGGCACCCAGCCCCTCCCGGAGGAATATGTTAGGAGGCGCCTTCGGCGAACCAGTGGATTTATCGGCGCGCCGATGGCCACCTGTACACCCCATCCCCGCTGGCCGGCATGCTGGCAATCACTTGGGCACCTCCCACTTTCAGCCCCGTGGATGGGCGCTCGCGCATGGCGGTGCGGGTGGCGCCGCAAGATCTCTCGGACGCAGAGCGGGCGCAGCTCAATCTGCCCCGCCGCTAGGCGCAGCGGCGGGTCGGCCCGCTTGGTGCGTGTAAGAGCGCCGCAGCATGGCCACCCCGCGCTGAAAGCCCAAGCGCTCATAGAACCCGACCCGGTCCGCATCACAACTCAGGTCGACCATGTATAGGCCCTCGAGGGTGGCCAGCATGCGCGCCACCAGCTCCCGCCCGATCCCCTGCCCGCGGTACGGCGGCAGCACTTCCAGCAGCGGAATGTACGCGGACAGCACCTCGTCCCCCACTGCGGTGATAAATCCCACCACCGGCGGTCCCGGGGACTGGGCATCCAGCGCGAGCCACACCTTCCAGCTGGCCTGCAGCAGCCGGAGGTGGGCGGCTGGATCCGGATGATGCGGCCAGCCGGCGAAGAACCCGCCGGCCAGCTGCTCTGGCCGCAGGCCGGCCGCCGCCTCACGGTAGACGATGGCCACGGCTCTTCTCCCCCTTTCGCTACTCCGAGCCGGGAAAGCGGAGATCCACGCCGTCAGCGGCGGCTCGGGGCCAGCGGCTGGTCACCACCTTGCGCCGGGTGTAGAAGTTCACGCCGTCAGGGCCGTATATGTGGGTGTCCCCAAACAGCGATGCCTTCCAGCCGCCAAACGAGTGGTACCCCACCGGCACCGGGATCGGGACATTGATCCCGACCATGCCGCACAGCACCTCAAACTGAAAGCGGCGGGCGGCGCCGCCGTCCCGGGTGTAGAGCGCCACCCCGTTGCCCCATGGGCTGTCATTCACCAGCGCCAGTGCGTCGTCCAGTGTGTGCACGCGCACCACGCACAGCACCGGCCCAAAAATCTCGTCCCGATAGCAGGCCATGGACGGGGTCACGTGGTCTAGCAGCGTGGCGCCCAGAAAGAAGCCGGGTCCCTCACACGCGGGTGCCTCCCGCCCATCCACCACTACCGCAGCGCCGTCGCGCCGGCCGGCTTCGATGTACCCGGCCACCCGGTCGCGATGCTCGCGGGTGACCAGCGGCCCCATGTCGGAGGCCGGGTCCAGGCCATCCCCGATGCGGAGCGCCCGCGTGCGCGCGACGATGGCCGCCACCAGCGCGTCCGCGATGTCATCGACCGCCACCACCACTGACACGGCCATGCAGCGCTCGCCGGCCGATCCAAACGCCGCCGAGACGGCGCCGTCGGCCGCCGCCTCCACATCGGCATCGGCCAGCACCACCAAGTGATTTTTGGCGCCTCCGAGCGCCTGCACACGCTTGTCGGCCGCCACCGCCGCGCGCCGGATGGCCCGGGCCACCGGCGTCGACCCCACGACGGACACGGCGGACACGTCCGGGTGGGCGGCCAAGGCTTCCACCGCCTCCCGGTCGCCGTGCACCACGTTGAACACCCCGGGCGGCAGCCCCGCCTCCGACAGCAGCGTCGCCAGCAGGACCGACGCCGACGGGTCTTTCTCCGATGGCTTCAGCACGAACGTATTGCCCGCGGCGATGGCGTTGGACAGCATCCACAGCGGCACCATGGCGGGAAAGTTGAACGGCGTGACGCCGGCCACCACGCCCAGCGGCTGGCGGATCGAGTACACATCCACATCGGTGGACGCCTGCTCGGTGTACTCTCCCTTGAGCAGCTGGGGAATGCCACACGCAAACTCCACGTTTTCCAGCCCGCGGGCCACTTCGCCCATGGCGTCCGCCAGCACCTTGCCATGCTCCCGGGTGACGGTGCGCGCCAGGTCCTCCTGGTGGTCCGCGAGCTGCTGGCGAATCTGAAACATAATGGCCGTGCGCCGCGCCAGCGACGTGGCACGCCACGCGGGGAATGCCGCCCGGGCTGCCGCCACGGCCGAGGCCACGTCCTCGGCTCCGCCCAGGGGAACGCGGTGGGTCTCCTGTCCAGTGGCCGGATTGTAGACCGGCCCCCAGCGACGAGCCGTGCTCTCGAAAGCGCGGCCATTGATAAAAACAGGGATCTTCTTCGTTGCCGCCTCCGTCGCCTTTTTCGTCTCCATTGGCTCGCTCCTTTCTGGGCACCTATGGCTAGCCCGCGACGCGTGATACCGCTAACGGTCTCGCCGAGCAAAGTGGGCGGCCACCAGCTCGCGAGGCAGGGCCGGGCTCACGTGGCCATCCCGCCCCTGCATGGCTTCACTATTCGCCACCAGCGCGTTCAGCACCGCCTCCTCGGTGGCATATGCCGCCGCTGCCAGCAGCGGGTCCATCGCCTCCCAGGGGATGAAGGACAGGTGGCGAAGCCCGGCCTCGGCCGCCGCCCGCCTGCCGGGACGAAACGCTCCCGGGTTGGCGGTGGAGAATGCCAGGCACAAGTCGCCGGAAAAGTGAGATCCGGTCGTGCCGGTGCGCGCCAGTCCCATCGGGACCCGGCGCGCCATCGCTTCCAGCTGCCCGGGCAGCAGGGGGGCATCGGTGGCCACCACGGCAATCGCCGAGCCCGCCCCCGCCGTGGCGGCTGGGCGCGGGTCGTCAGGCAGGATCCGCCCGAGCGGCACGCCCGCGACACTGAGCTCCCGGCGCCGGCCAAAGTTCGCCTGGACAAACACCCCGACGGTGAATGACGGACCCGCCACGAGGGCCACGCGGCGCGACGCCGTGCCTGACCCTCCCTTGTACTGGTAGCAGCTCATGCCGGTGCCGCCGCCGACCGATCCCTCCTCGACCGCGCCGCCGGCCGATGCGTCCAGCGCATCCCGCACCACCGCCTCCGTGATGTGCTGCCCATTGGCGTCGTGCAAGTAGCCGTCCCAGGTTTCGCCCACCACCGGCAAAAGCCAGCCCTCCGCCATCTCGGGGTGGTGCCGCGCCGCCCAGGCGATAATCGCCGCATGCACCACCCCCACCGCGTGGGTGCTGGTGATGCCCACGGGGCCAGCAAAGGTCCCAGACTCGCGGATCCAACTGACGCCTGTCATTTCCCCATTGCCGTTGTGGGAGTGGAACCCAGCCGCCACCGGGTCCGCCGACGCCTGGGGACCCCGGGGGTGAATAATGGTGACGCCGGTCCGCACGTCGTCCCCGCGAATTAAGGTGGCGTATCCCACCTGCAGACCCGGCACATCGGTGATGGCATTGAGCGGGCCGGGGTCTCCCTCCAGCGGAATGCCCAGCGCCCGGGCGCGCGGCTTGCCGGCCGGGGTGGCCAGATGGCTCTGATTCATGCGATCCCCCCGTTCTCGCGGGCCGCAGCCCGGCCAGCTAGCTGGAGACCCGCAGCACCTCCACCACCGTTTGGAGGGCAGAGGCGAGCACCTCTTCTCCGATCACCAGCGGCGGCTGGATGCGCAGCACGTTGGCGTCCGGGCCGCCTACACCGATGAGGATGCCGCGCTCGCGCAGGGCGGCGCGCGCCGCCTGGGCCAGGCGCGGCGCCGGCTCCTTGGTGTCTCGCGCCACGACCAGCTCCACCCCAATCATAAGGCCGAGACCGCGCACCTCGCCGACATGGGGCAGCGCCTGGGTGCCCTGCCGCAGGGCGTCCAGAGCCGCCTGACCCAAGCGCGCCGCCCGCCCCGGCAGGTTTTCCTCCTGCATCACCTGCAGATTCGCCAGGGCGGCGGCGCACATCACGGGGTTGCCGCCAAACGTGGACAGGTGCTCCCCCGGCTTGAGGGCATCCGCCACTTCCGGCCGCGCCATGGTGGCCGACAGCGGAAAGCCGTCCGCAATCCCCTTGGACGCGACCAGAATGTCGGGCGCCACGCCGCTGTGCTCCACCGCAAAGAGCTTGCCGGTGCGGCCAAAGCCGCTTTGCACCTCGTCGGCAATGAGCAAAATGCCGTAGCGGTCCAAAATCGCCTTCACCCGGCGCAGGTAGCTCACCGGCGGCACGATGATGCCGCCCTCCCCCATCACCGGCTCCACGATAAACGCCGCCACGTCGCCCGCCGTGTGGAAGCGGATGACGTCTTCCACCGCGTCGGCCGCTTGCTCCGCCACAACCTCGGGATCCGATCCGAAGCGCGACCGATAGACATATGGCGCGGGTGCAAACGCGATGCCGGGCAGATAAGGCCCGCCGCGGGTTTTCCGCCCCATGTTGCCGGTCACACTGAGCGTGGCCACCGAGCGCCCGTGGAAGCTGCGCTCCAAGGCGATGAATTCATGGCGGCCGGTATACGCTTTGGCCATGCGCAGCGCGGTCTCGATGCCCTCGGCGCCCGAGCTGCCGAAAAACGACTTGGATAGGCGGCCGGGCGCGACCGCCGCCAGCTGCTCGGCCAAATCGGCCACGGGCTTAACATAGTAGGTGTACGACTGGGCATGGATTAGGCGGTCTACCTGCGCCTTGACCGCGTCCCGGACCCGGGGGTGCCCGTGGCCGGCGTTGACCACCGCGATGCCAGAAAACAGATCGACATAAGCGCGGCCCGTGTCATCGTAGACAGCGGCTCCATCAGCATGGTCCACCACTAAGGGCTCGAGCCCGGCGGTGAAGCTGGTGCAGACGTAGGCCGCGTACTTCTCTCGCGCATTCGTGTCCCCCACCCCCCGCCGAGTGTAGCAAGCCCTGCTCAGGGGCACTAGATGGGTCCGGCGCGCGGGCCGTTAGCCAGAGAGTCTCCGCGCCCCCCGATCCGCGGCGGCCGCCACTCCGATGCCCAGCACCAGCACCGCCGCCACGCTCAGCGCCACGCGGCTGGCCGCCAAGGCCGCCGGCGGCCCAAACATCACCACCCGGCCCGCCAGGTCGCTCCCCAAGCCCGCGTGATAGTAGCGCAGCAGCGTGGCATTCATGACCGCCGCCGACAGGACCGCGGCACCGGCCAGAAGCAGAGGAGTCAGGAGACGCCCCCAGCGCTTCAGCGCGTGAGCCGCCAGCCACGCCAGTGGGCCGAGCAGGAAGAAAAAGTAGCGCCCCTGCAGGAACGAACTGCCCGTAGCGATGGCGTATTGGATTTGCAGGCTGGCCAGCACCGCGGCACCCGCCGCGAGCCAGGCCAGGGCCAGCCACACCCCGGGCGTCCGGCGCGCCGCCAAGAGCCCTCCGGCCAGCAGCAGCGCCAGCACCCACCCGACCGCGGCAAACACCCACTGATGGTGCGGCCAGGGGAACCACCAGGGGAAGTCGATGCCAAACACCGTTTGCGTAAGCAGCACGTTCTTGACAAAGGCCCCATTCAGCAGCTGCTGCCCCACCACCCATGACACGGTCCGCGGATCGGCTCCCGCGCCTTGGTACGTCAGCGGCGGCACCAGCGCGTGATACGCATGCCACGTGAATGCGAGCCAAGGTCCCCCGACCAGAAGGGCGAGGCCTGCCGCGCCGGCGGTCCAGCGCGCCGCACGGCGGACCCCCTCGTGCTGCCACACGCGCACCAGCACGAAAGGCGCGGAGACCCCGAGCGCCACATACGCCTCTTCTTTGGTCCACAGGGCCAGCCCGGCGGCCAGGCCAAACCATCCCCCCGCCAGCAGGCGCGAGCGCTGGGCCACGGCGCGCATGGCCAGGTAAAACACGGCCAGGCTCGCGCCGTCCGCCATGAGGTCATTGGTCAGCGCGCCGCCGAGCATCCCGAGCGTGGGAAACATGAGCCCGATGGCTGCGGCCAGTGCCACCCGGCGCCGGGGCTGGCACACCACCAGCCCCACCACCAAATCGAGCAGGACACCGGTGAGCCCCAGGAGCGCAGCAGACACGAACCGGCCGGCAAACGCCTGAGCAAACACACTCTCCAGCCGGAGGGCCGAAGCGATCCGGCCAACGGCTGCGTAGTACAGAGGCGGATAGATGCCCACATAGTTCTGACTGCCTGCCAGGTTGCCCCCAGGGGCGGCGCTGGCAGCCGCCACCCCCCGGGCGGCGCGCGCGGCCGCCTGGGGGGTGACCGACAGCCAGGCATGGGGGTGAGTCAAAATGCGATTGCGGCCCACGGCCGCAATGGAGGCGGATTCCGCCGGCGATGGGCTGAAGACCCACGCTTGCCGGCCGGGAGCCACCCGGAGCTCCACGGGCGGCAGCACATGCACTGCCATGTACTGCGCATAGGCAAAGTGCGCCGGCTCGTCGGGCCCCTGCCACAGCGGAAGCACGCCCAGCCACGACACCCCGAGGGCCAGGAACAAGAAAAACACCAGCAGCAGTTCCCCAGCGCGGCGCTTAACCATGCATGCCCCCCCGGCGCGCGGCTTGGCCGCGCCTTTGTGTTGGCATCGCCCGCATCTCGCCGGCAGCTCCCCGGGCAACGGGCGGCCGATTGCTCCACCAGCCGCCGGACACTCTCGTGGCATCGGGCA